>JBKJNA010000081.1:0-8227 GCA_046596195.1 Acidimicrobiales bacterium
GGGCTTTCGAAGCGCTGGTCGAGCGTCGCCATACCCAATGCCATGCCCGGATTGTCGAACACCGGCCGGCTGGAGCGGTGGATGGTCAGACGACTACTTCAGCAGCCACCTAGAGGATCTCTGGAACGAGCTGGCCGCCACACATGCGTTCGCGCTCCTCTGTGCCTACCCCCTGAGCGCCTTCGATGCCGAGGACAGCGAAACCGGGTTCCGGCGGATCTGCGAGCAGCACACGACTGTGATCCCGAGTGAGAGCTACTCGTTGGTCGATGCCGAAGACGAGCGGACCCGGGCGGTGGCGCGCCTCCAGTGGGAGGCGAGGACCGCTAGAGCCGACCTGGCCCGGCTCCGCTCCGAGCAGGAGGTGCTCACCGAGCTGGCGTACGTCGATGTGGTTACCGGGCTGGCCAACCGGCGGGCCTTCGACCGCGACCTCGAACGCGAGTGGGCCCTGTCGCAGCGAGACGATATCGACAGCTTCGTGCTGGTGGCCGACCTTGACTGCTTCAAGCGCCACAACGACCGGTACGGGCACGCGGCCGGCGACGAGCTGCTCCGCCAGTTCGCGAGCGCCCTTCGACTGGTGGCCCGCAACACCGACATCCTGGCCCGCATCGGTGGCGACGAGTTCGCGATCCTGCTCGTACGCTGCCGGGAGGCGTCTGCCTACAGCTTCAAGGTCCGGGTGGGGCAGGCGATGGCCGACGGCCCGTGGCCCGGTCTCCGCGAGCTTGGCGTGAGCATCGGCCATGCCTCGCTCCACAGCTCGATGTCGCCGGCCAAGGCGCTGGAACGGGCCGACCTCGCCATGTTCGCCCGCAAGCGGGCCGCCCACCAGGCAATGCGCTCGTCGGGGGCCGAAGGGCCCGGCTGGCCCAGCCCCGGTTGACGGCGATAGCGGGGTCTGCGTCGCCCCCTCGCCTCGTCGTCAGCCGTGCCCCCGCCTCTGTGGTCGTGACGGTGCATGGCGATCTCTTCGATGAGGCCGCACGCGCCCTCGGTGTCGTGCTGGAGAATCTGGTCGACGGCCAGGGCACCTCGCGGTCGTCGTCGACCTGGCCGACGTCGGGAGGGTGGGCCGCACCGCCGCCCGCGTGCTCAGGGTGGCCGCCGAGTTGACCGGCCGGCGTGGCGGCACCCTGCGCCTGCGCCGCGCCGGCCCGGCGCTGACCGAGGGGCTCGAGCAGCTGGCACGTCCGGAGGACGTTGCCCTGCTCAGCTTCCTCCACCTCGATGAACGCCACAGCCTCACCGGGTCTCCTTCGCGAAGAAAGCTGTCGCCCGCTTGAGGATCCCCACGTCCTCGCGGAGCTGGCGGTTCTCACGGCGGAGCTGAGCGAGCTCCTCGCGTTCAGGCGTCGTCAGGCCGTCGCGACGACCGGCGTCAATGTCGGCCTGCTTCACCCACTCCCGCACCGCCGTCTCGGTCAGGTCGAAGTCCCGGGCCACCTGCCCGATCGAGCGATCACCTCGGCTGCAGGCCTCGACGATCTCCCTCTTGAACTCCGGTGTGAACGAACGACGGCGCCGGGGCTTCTTGTTGGCCACGGTCTCCATGATGGGCATCCTTTCCGGCGCTTCGAGCCTGATGGTGGGTGTCCGTCAAGCGGGGAGGGGCGTGGCTGTGGGTGGCCTCCGAAGCAGACGCCACGCTCTACGAGGTCGCCTTCGGGCGGGGCTTCGAAGCGGCACCAGACCTGCCCGGCCCATCTGGTCGGGCGTTGCCACGAGATGATCGACGACCTGCCGGCCGGGCAGCGCGACACGCTCCGCCAGGTCAAAGACCTCCTGCTCGAAGCCCTCGGAGTCCGCGACCTCGACGCCGCCAGGCGGGCCGAGGCCGCTCTCGACATTGGCGAGCGCATCGACTTGGCCGAGCAGGCCCATCCGAACGACAACAACCGCCGACTCGTCAAACACCTCGTCCACGAGCGCCACGCCCTGTTCACCTTCCTCACCTCCGACGGCGTGGACGCGACGAACTGGTGCGGAGAGCAGGGCATCAGGCCGGCGGTCGTCAACCGGAAGGTGTGGGGCGGGAACCGCACCGAGCGGGGCGCCGTGATCCAGGGCCGAGTGATGACCTTCCTGCGCACGGCGAACCAGCAGGGAACCGATGCCATCGCCATGCTCGTCGACCTCGCCCGGGCACCGACGCCGGGCATCGTCGGGCACAGAAACTGATGTAGTTTTCGCACAGCAGCCGAACCAGATCCGTCGTTCGGTAGCCACCTCGACGGCTCGTCACAGGTCGCGCAGAACGCGCCGCCACACGGACTGCATATCGGTGCCGCCATGGCCCTCGTTGTCCACAACGATGAGCTCGCTACCTGGCCACGCCTGGTGTAGCCGCCATGGTCCCCAGAGCGGGCTGCTGACGTCGCGGCGCCCATGGATGAGCCATCCGGGCACGGTCGCGAGACAGCCGGCGTTCTCGATGAGTTCGTCATCTGCGAGCCACGAGTTCTGACGCCAGCAGTGCGTGACCTGACGGGCGAAGCCGAGTTTGAACGCCGGATCGTCGTAGCGCGGGTCGTGACCCGCTCCCGGAGTCGTTGCCATGTGGCGGTCCTCCCACATGCACCAAGCGTTCGCGGCGGGCGCGTGGATCTGCGGATCGGGGTCCATGACGAGCTCGTTGTACGCATTGACGAGCCGCCGATCGCGAAGGCCTGGGGGTACGAAGTCCCTGAAGGCCTCCCACTCGGCAGGAAAGAACCGACCAGCTTGGACGGTCAGCCAGTCGACGTCCGCGGCTGTGCCTGTGCTCACGGCGGCGGCGACTACCGCGGCAACACGGGTCGGGTGGCGCTCTGCGTAGGCGACTGCGAGCACTGATCCCCATGAGACCCCGAACACAACCCAGCGTTCGATGGCGAGCGTTTGCCGAAGCGCCTCGATGTCCGCAACGTGATGCTCGAGGTCGATCGACACCCAGTGGACGTCCGCCTCGCTGGCATGAGGTCGGCTCCGGCCGGCCGAGCGCTGGTCGAAGAGGATGGCGCGGTGCCGGTCGGGGTCAAAATTTCGTCGGGCGCCTTCCGTGCACCCCAATCCAGGACCGCCGTGGAGGTAGAGGATCGGCGAGCCGGCTGGGTTCCCGATTTCCTCGAAATAGAGAACGTGCCCGTCGCCGACATCGAGCGTCGACACGTTGAACGGCTCCCGTACCTCCACTGGAACAGATTGCCGCTTCACGCGCCGAAGCGTTGGATTCGCGCCCGACTCGGCGATCTGCGGGCCGAGTCGGCCGACCAGGAACACGTCGCGGGCGGCGTGCCAGAGCGCGATCGATGATCAAGTGGTTGCGGTTCTGGACCATCCCCGTGACGCGACAGTGCAGGTGCTCGCATCCCGGCCATCTCTGTGATCGTCCTGCCCTGACGGCGCAAGGCCAAGATGTCCATGTCCTCCTGGGTCATCATGCCGGTGGCTTCTCCAGGTGCCCTTGTGCCGCCGGCGTGGGTCGCACGGGCTACGCCGGGAGGTCGTCATGAAGAGGAGCGGACGGAAAGCTGGCCTGCGCCCGCCTTCACGCGCCGTTCACGACGTGCACACGAACGCCCTCGTTGTCGTTTCTACTGTTGCGACGGATGGGTTTCACCTCCCCGACGGCGGTCATGGCACCTACGGTCACGGGGAGCGCTCCTCACCCAGGCGGCGGGCCCGCATGAGCCGCCACACGCCTGCGCGGCCCGACCGTTCGGTGCGGATGTCGCTCGGGCGCGCACGTCGCTACGCCGGCTATGGGGCTCTCCTTGCCGCACGCCATCCTCGGGCCGCATATGTCGGCTGGGTCGGCGAGGGCAACCTCGGAGATGCGGCCATGCACGAGGCGTTCCGCCTCCAGCTGCCCGGCCTGCGGCTCGTCCCTATGCCGAACCTGGGCCGCAACAAGGCGCTGAAGCTCCTCCTGCGCAAGGGTGTGCCTGCCGAGGCCATCTGCCTGGGCGGCGGGACCCTGATCGGCAACGGCGCGTTCCGCACGACGCTCAAGGCGATGCTCGACCGCACGCCGGTCGGCTCCCCCGTCTTCATGCTCGGGCCTGGCGCAGAGGATCCGGCGTTCATCGGCCGCCGTCACCGCACGGACGCCAAGGAGCTACGCCTGTGGTCCAAGGTCCTCCCCCGGTTCGAGGAGCTCTCGGTGCGGGGGCCACGGTCGGCGGAGATTCTGGGTGACCTCGGTTTCGAGGCGGCCGTGGTCGGCGATCCGGCGCTGGCCCTGGTGGACACGGTCACTGTGCCGGACACCGAACCAGGCCTCGTGGGGCTCAATGTCGGCGTGGCCGACGACCTCTGGGGTAATGACAACGAGGCGGTCGTGTCGACGTTCGTCGAGCTTGGGCGCCGCCTGCGTGCTTCCGGCCGGCCCGTCACGCTGGTGTCGACCTGGACCGGGGATGACGCCGTGGCCCGCACCGTGGCCGGTCGCATCGGAGGCGACGTCGGGGTCACCAGGGCGACTGCCGGGGTCGGTGCGGTGATCGACGCCATCGGCCGGTGCGAGGTGATTGTGGCCGAGAAGCTGCACGCCGGCGTCTTCGCCGCCATCGCGGGCGTGCCGACGGTACCGGTCGAGTACCAACCGAAGGTGAGGGACTTCCAAGGCTCGCTCGGGCGGGCCGACCTGTGCGTGCGCACCGACGCCATCGATGTGGGCGACCTGGAGGAGCGGGTGCTGGACCTGGCTGGCAGCCGAGACGACCATGCGGCGGCCATCCGCTCGGCCGTGGCCGGCCTCGTCACCATCCAGGCACGGCACGCCAAGGTGCTGCGCTCCGGTCTCGGCCTGACCAGCGAGGTCCTGCGGTGAACCGGGGCGGACCGGAGGCGGGCGGCTAGGTACGGGGCGGCGGTCGGGGGTTGGCCCACCCCACGAGTCGGGGAAACCCGCTTGTCATTTCGGTCGAATATTCCGATACTGGAGCCAGGTCCGGGAAGCTCGCCCTCGGCGCACCCTTGGGTTTCGAGGTTCGAGTCCCTTTCACCTCGAGCTTCCCGGGCCCTCACTCTCTCGGCGGCGGTCAGGTGCCCGAGCGCAGGGCCTCCACCGGCTCCAGCGAGGCGGCCCGGAGCGAGGGGTACACGCCGGCCAGGAGGCCGACCACGCCGCCCACCAGCGGGGCGGCCAGGGCGAGTGAGCTGTCGAGGACGGGCGTCCACGACCGGGCAGCGGAGATGCCCACGATGACGAGGGTCCCGAGGCTGGCGCCCACCACCCCACCCACCAGGCCGAGCACCAGGCTCTCGGCCAGGAACTGCACGGCGATGTGGCGGCGGGCGGCGCCCATGGCCCGACGAAGGCCGATCTCGCCCACCCGTTCCAGCACCGAAACCAGGGTGACGTTGGCGATGCCCACCGCGCCGACGAGGAGTGACACGCCGCCGAGGACGAGCCTTTCGGCCGCGCCCCGCCCCAGCAGGGCGACCCGGTCGGCACGGGCGGAGTGGCCGGCGTCGAACGGGCGACCGGTGGCCAGCCTGCCGCGCAACGCAGCGAGCAGGGCGGGCGAGGCCGACCGCACCGTCATGGCCAGCTCCCTCTGCCCGGTGGGGTCCTTCACCGGCACGGCCCGGACCAACCCACCGCCGAGGTCGACCTCCGACAGGGTCGCCGCCGCGACGACGCCGTTGAGCCGGGCCAGGCGGTCGGCCGCGTCCCACGGGATCACCGACGTGATGCTGGAGTTGCCGGCGCCCGGCTGGTCGGCCCCGGCCGGCTTCACCACGACCTGGGTGGCGGCCAGTTCGTCGAAGCGGCCCACGATCTGGCTGCCGGCGGTGCGGGAGACGCCGAGCGTGGCCACAAGGGCGGCGATGCCGAGCACGGTGCCTCGTTGCCCAGGTCCCGCTGCGGCCCTCCCCGGCTGACCAGTCCTGCCGGTCCGGCGCCGCCGCCGAGCGCCGGCGGAGCAGCCGAGTCGTTCTGGCCTGCAGCTCGGTACCGCCGCGGTCCCTCCGGGCTGACCGGTCCTGCGGGTCCGGCGCCGGCGCCCGGCCGGTCGGAGGGAGGTGTGACGCACGACCGGATAAAGCAGGCGTTCACGGCTGCGGCGATTTGGGCCGACCGCTTACAGCGGCCTTATGCCGGCGGTTGCACGATCATGGAGTTGTGCGTGTCCTGGTGGTCGAAGACGAGGAGCTGCTGGCCGACGCCATCGCCCGGGGCCTGCGCCGCGAGGGCATGGCCGTCGACGTCGCCCTCGACGGGGCGGAGGCGCTCGACAAGGCGGACGTCAACCGCTACGACGTGGTCGTCCTCGACCGCGACCTCCCGAAGGTGCACGGCGACGACGTATGCCGGCGCCTGGTGGCGGCCGGGAACCCGCCCTGCATCCTCATGCTCACCGCGTCGGGGGCGGTGGACGAGCGGGTCGAGGGGCTCTGCATCGGCGCCGACGACTACCTGGGCAAGCCCTTCGCCTTCGTCGAGGTGGTGGCCCGGGTGCGGGTCCTCGGCCGGCGGTCGAGTACGCCGCTCCTCTCGCGGAGCGGTGTCACCGTCGACGAGTCGCGTGGCGCCGTGGAGCGCGACGGCGTGGCAGTGCGCCTGACCCGCAAGGCGATCGCTGTGCTGGGCGTGCTGCTGGCCGCCGGTGGCGCCATTGTCAGCGCCGAGGAACTGCTGGAGAAGGTATGGGACGAGCACGCCGACCCGTTCACCAACACGGTGCGGGTTACGGTCGCCAACCTGCGCCGCAAGCTCGGTGCGCCGCCGGTCATCGAGACCGTCGTCGGCTCGGGCTACCGGATCTGAGCGCAGACGTGCAGACCACGATCCGCCTCCGCCTTACCCTGCTGTACGGCGGGTTGTTCGTGGTGGCCGGCGCCGTGCTGCTCACCCTGAACTACGCCATGGTCAAGCGCAACCTGCCGGTGGAGGACGTGATGTTCACGTCGCCGGCGCCGGGCGAGCTGTTCGTGGACCCGGCCCTCGGACCCGGCCCCTTCGACGTGCCGTTCGCAGGTGAGGCCGGCGTGCTGATCGACGGCCGGCATGTTCCTGTCGAGGAGCTGCGCGACCTTCCCGGTCGGGTGCGGGACGGGGCCCTGCACCAGTTGCTCGTGCAGTCCGCCACCGCCCTCGGGCTCATGGCGGTGGCGTCGGTGGGGCTTGGCTGGGTGGTCGCCGGCCGGGTACTGCGGCCCTGCACGACATCACGGCCACGGCCAAGCGCCTGTCCGAGCAGAACCTCGCCCAGCGCATCGGCCTCACCGGCCCGTCCGATGACTTCAAGGAACTGGCCGACACGTTCGACGCCATGCTCGGTCGCCTCGACGCCGCCTTCGACAGTCAACGCCGCTTCGTGGCCAACGCCTCGCACGAGCTGCGGACACCGCTCACGATCATGCGCACCGAGATCGACGTCGCTCTGGCCGACCCCGACGCCGGGCCCGACGAGATGCGCTCGATGGCCCGCACCGTGAGCTACGCCGTGGCCCGCTGCGAGCGCCTCATCGAGAGCCTGCTCATGCTGGCCCGCAGCCAGCGGGCCATCGGGGACCCCCAGCCCGTCGACCTGGCCGACGCCATCCGGTCCGCTGTCGCGCAGCTGGCCGGTGACGCGGTGAAGGGCGGGCTGCGGATCGATGCCACCCTCGATCCGGCGCGGGTGGGGGGACCCGGCCCTCCTCGACCAGGTGGCCCACAACCTCTTGGACAACGCAGTGCGCCACAACACGCCCGGCGGCTGGGTGCACGTCACCACCGGCATCACCGAGGGCGACGCCCTGTTGCGGGTGACAAGCAGTGGGCCCGTGCTGGGGACGACGAGGTCGCCTCGCTGTTCGAGCCGTTCCGGCGGGCCGGGCGGGACCGCGCCGCCCCGTCCCGAAGGGCGCCGGCCTCGGCCTGTCGATCGTCCGCTCCGTGGTCACCGCCCACGGCGGCCGGGGTGAGCGCCCGTCCCTTCCGGGAGGGCGGTCTCGAGATGACCGTGCTGCTCCCTGCCCGGTCGGCGCCGGCCGGTGCGGTGGTCAGCCGGGCAGAAGCGGATCCGATGCAGCGGAGCCCTGCATCCGGATAGCGGACGCCGGGCCCCGCTGAACCACCGCCATCTGTCAGCGGCCGGAGGACATCCCCACCATGGGTTGGGCGAGCCGGATGGCGCCGGTGGAGCCGGAGTAGGCGGCGTCGCCGAAGGCGAACACGCCACCGTCGGAGGCCACCAGGAAGTAGCCGCGGTCGGAGCCGGAGCGGGCGATGCCGACGACCGGCTGGTTG
>JBKJNA010000178.1:0-2579 GCA_046596195.1 Acidimicrobiales bacterium
CACCTACGAGCTGTACGACGGGAAGCACCTGCCCCTGGCCGGTGGGGTGTTCGACCTGGTGATCACGATCTGCGTGATGCACCACGTGCCCCCCGCTCAATGGCAGGCGTTCACCGACGAGCTCGTCCGCGTGGCCCGCCCCGGCGGTCTGATCGTGGTCATTGAGCACAACCGCCTCAACCCCCTCACCCGACGAGCGGTGAGCACCTGCGAGTTCGACCGGGACGCCGTGCTGGTCCCGGCCCGCCGGATGGCCCGCCTGCTCGATGCCGCCGGCGCCGGGCCGGCCGACACGCACAACTTCCTGTTCTCGCCCCTCGGCGGCCGGCTGGGCCGCGGGCTCGACCGCAGCCTGGCGGCCGTGCCCCTCGGTGGGCAGTACGCATCGGTCGCCCAGCGGCGCCTGGCCCATGCTTGACGTCACCACCTGAACGTCGACCACCTCTGTAGCCTCAGCTTCCCGTCCCCGCCCCGAGAGTCTCCGCGGCCCGGCCCACGGCGTTCGACCGGGCGCTGTCCCCGACCAGCCACATCGCCTCCAAGGTCACGGGCATGCCGCCGAGGTTGCACCGGTCAGCCGTGCGGGCGGCCAACGTGTCGGCCGTCAGACGGCCGAGCCATCCGAGGGATGACGTCTTGGAGAACTGTCGGCAAAGATGCTTGCCAGACCCTCGGGCGGCCCTGGGGCTTCGGGTTAGAACCTAAGAGGCATTCACGACCCCCTCGGAGGATCACCTCATGCGCATTCGACGGCTGGCCGCCGGCGCCCTTCTCGGCGCCGCCACGTCAGCACTTCTTCTCACGCCGGCGGCCGCGGCCACGGACTCCACCATGACCACCTACGCCGGCACCGGGACCGCTGGCCCCGCGGGCGACGGCGGTCCGGCCACGGCGGCCCAGCTCAACCAGCCCTCCGGCGTGTGGCTCGACAACGCCGCCAACGTCTTCGTGGGCGACACCTTCAACCACCGGATCCGCAAGGTGACCTTCGACAACAAGATCTCGACGGTCGCCGGCACCGGCGTCGCCGGGTTCTCCGGCGACGGAGGCCCTGCCACGGCGGCCAAGCTCAACGGTCCGACCGGCGTGGTCACGAGCAGCACCGGCACGATGTACATCGCCGACACCCTCAACAACCGGGTGCGCAAGGTGGAGGCCGGGGTGATCACCACCGTGGCCGGCATGGGAGCACCGGGCATGTCCGGTGACGGCAGGGCGGCCATGAACGCCAAGCTGTCCGCGCCGACCGGCCTGGCCCTCAGCAGCACCGGAAGCCTGTACATCGCTGACACCGGCAACAACGTCGTGCGCGAGCTCAAGCCAAACGGCATCATCACCACGTTCGCCGGCAGCGGCCAGCCCGGCTTCTCGGGCAACACGGGCGCCGCCACCAAGGCCAGGCTGCGGGCTCCGACGGGGCTCGCCACCCGCGGCACGACCGTCCTGATCGCCGACACCAGCAACAGCCAGGTGCGCAAGGTCAGCGGCGGCACCATCACCGCCTTGGCCGGGACCGGCGCCCCCGGCTTCTCCGGCGACGGCGGCCAGGCCGCGTCGGCCAGGCTGGCCGGCCCGACCGGGGTCGGGTACGACCCCCTCGGCACCGTGTACATCACCGACGCCGGCAACTACCGGGTCCGTCAGGTCACGGCGTCGGGTGTCATCTCGACCCTGGCTGGCACGGGGACGGCCGGAGATTCCGGTGACGGCGGCCCCTGCGAGCTGGCCCAGCTCCGGGCGCTGGGCGGCGTGTCGGCCGACGCCGACAACGTGTTCTTCGGTGACACGGGCAGCCACAAGGTGAAGCGCTGCCACAAGAAGGACGGCCCGCCGCCGGCCCTGCCCGAGGCGAGCCTGGCGCTGGCCGGGAGCGCGCTGGTCGTCCTCGGTGGCGGCGTCGCCCTCACCCGTCGGGCCCGCAGGCGGTCGATGGCGGCTCCGCTCGCCTCGTAGCCCGACATCGGCCGAAAGGTCGACGACGAATCGCCGTGCGACGGGTGGACGTCCACGGCGATTCGTCGCGCCACGCCATCCACGGGGTGACGTCTTGGCGAACTGTCGGCAAAGAGACGCGTCAGCAGGTCTGCCGAGGTGAGGGCCCCGGCTAGAACCATTGAGCAGCTCGTCCCCTGGAGGATCTTCCACATGCGCACAGCAAGGCTGGCCGCAGGCACCCTCGTCGCGGCGACCGCATCGGCGCTGCTCCTGCAGCCGGCGGCCGCCGCCTCCGACTCGACGATGGTCACCTACGCCGGCAGCGGGAGCGCTGGTTCCTCGGGGGACGGCGGGCAGGCCACCGCAGCCCGTCTCGACCATCCGGCGGGCGTGTGGCTCGACAACGCCGCCAACGTCTTCGTCGGCGACACCAGCAACCACAGGGTCCGCAAGGTGAGCATGGACGGCCTGATCACCCCGGTCGCCGGCACGGGCAGCCCTGGCTTCTCCGGCGACGGGGGCCCGGCCACATCCGCACAGCTCCACGGCCCGACCGGCGTGGTGACCTCGAGCACCGGAGCTTTGTACATAGCCGACACCCAGAACCACCGGGTGCGCAAGGTGGTCGCCGGCGTGATCACCAC
>JBKJNA010000011.1:0-3309 GCA_046596195.1 Acidimicrobiales bacterium
ATTGTGCGCCGCCCGGCCCTGGTTCCATTCCCTCGATACGCCCGCGCCGGGAGTTCAGGTCGCCGATGACGTCGCCCATGAACTCCTCGGGGGTGCGGACCTCCACGGCCATCAGCGGCTCGAGGATGATCGGGTTGGCCTTGCGGACACCCTCCTTGAAGGCCTGGGAGCCGGCGATCTTGAACGCCATCTCCGAGGAGTCGACGTCGTGGTACGAGCCGTACACGAGGATGGCGCGCACGTCGACCATGGGGTAGCCGGCCACGACGCCCGACGTGAGGGCCTCCTGGATGCCGGCGTCGACCGAGGAGATGTACTCCTTCGGGATGACGCCACCGACGATCTTGTCAATGAACTCGTAGCCGCCACCCGGGCCGGTCGGCTCGAGGTTCAGCACCACGTGGCCGTACTGGCCCCGGCCGCCGGTCTGGCGGATGTAGCGCATCTCCACCTTCTCGACGGGCTTGCTGATCGTCTCGCGGTAGGCCACCTGGGGCTTGCCCACGTTGGCGTCGACCTTGAACTCCCGCAGCATGCGGTCGACCAGGACCTCGAGGTGCAGCTCGCCCATGCCGCCGATGACGGTCTGGCCGGTCTCGTCGTCGGAGTGCACCTGGAAGGTGGGATCCTCCTCGGACAGCGACTGGAGAGCCTTGGAGAGCTTGTCCTGGGCGTCCTTCGTCTTGGGCTCCACGGCCACATGGATCACGGGCTCGGGGAACTCGAGGGACTCGAGGACGATCGGCGCGTTGGGGTCGCACAGCGTGTCGCCGGTGGTGGTCTGCTTGAGGCCGACAGCGGCCACGATGTCGCCCGCGAAGGCCGCTTCCTTGTCCTCGCGGTGGTTGGCGTGCATCTGCAGCAGCCGGCCCACCCGCTCCTTGCGGTCCTTGCTGGAGTTGATGACGGCGCCGCCCTTGACCAGGGTGCCGCTGTAGACGCGGAAGTACGTGAGCTTGCCCACGTGGGGGTCGCTCATGATCTTGAAGGCGAGAGCGGAGAACGGCTCGTTGTCGTCCGCCTTGCGCTCGAGCTCCTCGATGCCCTTGATGTCCATCCCGGTGACGGGCGGGAGGTCGAGGGGGCTCGGTAGGAAGTCGACCACCGCGTCGAGCATGGGCTGGACGCCCTTGTTCTTGAACGCCGAGCCGCACAGCACGGGCACGAGCTGGTTGGCGATGGTTGCGGTGCGCAGGGACCGGCGCAGGTCGTCGGCGGTGATCGCCTCGTCGCCGATGAACTTCTCCATGACCTCGTCGTCGAAGTTGGACACCACGTCGATGAGGGCCTGGCGGGCGGCCTGGGCGTCGGCGACAAGGTCCTCGGGGATCTCATTGACAGACCAGGCCTCGCCGTGGTCGGAGGACTCGTCCCAGGTGAGCGCCTTCATGCCGAGCAGGTCGACCATGCCCTTGAAGTGGCCCTCGGCCCCGATCGGGATCTGCACCACGGCCACCACCGCGTCGAGGCGGTCGGTGATCATGGCGACGGCGCGGTCGAAGTCGGCGCCGATGCGGTCCATCTTGTTGACGAAGCAGATGCGGGGGACGCCGTACTTGTTGGCCTGGCGCCACACCGTCTCGGTCTGCGGCTCCACGCCGGCGACTGCGTCGAACACGGCGACGGCGCCGTCGAGGACACGCAGCGAGCGCTCCACCTCGACGGTGAAGTCGACGGGGCCGGGGGTGGCGATGATGTTGATCCAGGTGTCGCGCCACATGCAGGTTGTGGCAGCGGACGTGATGGTGATGCCCCGCTCCTGCTCCTGGACCATCCAGTCCATGGTCGCGGCGCCTTCGTGGACCTCACCCATCTTGTAGTTCTTGCCGGTGTAATAGAGGATGCGCTCGGTCGTCGTGGTCTTGCCCGCGTCGATGTGGGCCATGATCCCGATGTTCCTGGTGGAGCGGAGGGTCGCTTCGCGGTCAGCCATCGTGTACGTCTACTTTCGAAAGCGTGGTTCTAGTCCTGGGCACAGCAACGGCGCGCCCCTCGGGCGCGCCGCCTTGCCGCACCAGTCTGGCAGGTCGGTCGCGGTAGCGCAGCCGGACTACCAGCGGTAGTGGGCGAACGCCTTGTTCGACTCGGCCATCTTGTGCAGGTCTTCCTTGCGCTTGACGGCTGCGCCGATGCTGTTCGAGGCGTCGAGCAGCTCGTTGGCCAGGCGTTGGGCCATGGTCTTCTCACGGCGCTGGCGGCTATAGCCGACGAGCCAGCGGATCGAGAGTGCCGTGGCCCGGCGGGGCCGCACCTCGACCGGCACCTGGTAGGTGGCGCCACCGACTCGACGGCTGCGCACCTCGAGAGCCGGCTTGGTGTTCTCCATGGCCCGCTTGATGACCGTGACCGGCTCGGTGCCGCTCTTGTCCTTCACGATCTCGAGCGCGTCGTAGACGATGCTCTCGGCCACCGAGCGCTTGCCGGCGAGCAGGACCTTGTTGACGAGCTGGGTGACCAGGACCGACTTGTAGATCGGGTCCGGCATCAGCTCGCGGCGGGGGGCGGGTCCCTTGCGGGGCATGGCGGCCTCAGCCCTTCTTCACGCCGTAGCGGCTGCGGGCCTGCTTGCGGTCACGGACGCCGGAGGCGTCGAGCGCACCCCGGATGATCTTGTAGCGGTAGCCCGGCAGATCCTTCACCCGGCCGCCACGCACGAGCACGATCGAGTGCTCCTGGAGGTTGTGGCCCTCGCCGGGGATGTAGGCGCCCACCTCGATGCCGGTGGTGAGGCGGACCCTGGCCACCTTGCGCAGCGCCGAGTTGGGCTTCTTCGGCGTCTGGGTGAACACGCGGACGCACACGCCCCGCCGCTGCGGCGACCCCTGGAGGGCTGGCGTCTTGGTCTTGTCCGGCTTGTCTACCCGGCCCTTGCGGACCAGCTGCTCGATCGTGGGCACGTGCTCCCTCAGAGGTGGTGAAGAAATGGAGTGGCGGCGCGCTGAGAATACCCGCGCGGCGCGACCGGACGAGTGTAGGGTCCGCCGCCCTGCGGGGCAAACGGCCGGCCCTCAGGACCGCAGCGCCTCCGCCGCAGCGAGGAGCACGCAGCCACCAGCGGCTCGGTCAGGTGGGAGCGGCCACCGGCACCCAGACGAGGGCCACCTGCTGGAGCGACACATCGGCCTTCTCGAGGGCCACCGGGAGGGCCTCGACCTGGGCGGCCTTGTCGTCCCACTCGGCGGCGATGGCCACCATCTCGTCCTGGAGGTCGGCCTCCAGGTCGGCGATGGCGGCGGCGGCCTCATCCGCCCTGTTCTCGACGCTGTCCCGCCGCTGGCCGGCGGTGCGTGACCGCCCACGGCGCCCGGC
>JBKJNA010000126.1:0-5516 GCA_046596195.1 Acidimicrobiales bacterium
GACTTCGCCAACTGCTACGACCCGACATGGGGGCGCCACAAGGGCCGCACCCGCCCGGCGCTGGGGAACCAGGAGTACGGGGTGTTCCGGGCCGGCGGCTACTACACCGCCTTCGGCGCAGCGGCCGGCGAGCCGCCGCTCGGCTGGTACAGCTACGACCTGGCCACCTGGCACATCATCGTCCTCAACTCGAACTGCGAGGTGGTGGGCTGCGCCTTCGGCGGCACGCAGGAGCGGTGGCTGCGGGAGGACATGGGCCTGCACCCGGCCCGGTGCACCCTGGCTGTGTGGCATCACCCCCGATGGACCTCGGGCACGACCTACGGACCGAATGCCGCCGTTGCGCCTCTCTACACCGCGCTCCACAACGCCGGCGTCGACGTCCTTCTGACCGCCCACGAGCGCAACTACGAGCGCTTCCAACCCCTCGACCCGGCGGGCCAGTTCGATCCCGCCCGGGGCGTCCGGGAGTTCGTCGTCGGAACGGGCGGCCGCGGCCACTTCCCGTTCGGGCCGCCGGCGCCCGGGAGCGAGATCCGCAACGACAGCACCTTCGGCCTCCTCGCCCTCACCCTGCGCCCAAACAGCTACCAGTGGCAATTCGTGCCCGAGGCGGGAAAAACGTTCACCGACTCAGGGTCGGCCAACTGCCACTAGACCGCAGGGGGGGCTGGCACCCGCCCGAATTGGGCGCGAGTTGGGGTGGGGTCGTCGGAAGGTTGAGCTGCGGTGGCGATTCTGCGGGCATGGCTCCGGTCAAAGCCGTCCGCTCAAGGCGCACGCCCGAACTGCCGATAGTTTCTACCGACAACCATGTCGGGGGCGAGGGGCAGGAATGAAGCGACGGTCGAGGCTCGCGACAGCGCTAGGCGTGCTGGCGGCGGTGTTCATAGCGGTCGGCGGCTCGATGCCGGCATCCGGCAGCGACTACGAGGGATTCGTCGAGGGGTCGCAGCTCAAGGTCACGCCCAGTGACGACCTGCCGGCGAGCTCAACCGTGGCCGTCGCCGGCAGGGGTTTCTACGTCGACGTGTCCGTCCCGGGGTCGGTGGACGTCGCACAGTGCGTCAGCGTGCTGGAGGACTGCGGGCCGGTGAAGCCGTTCCCACTCGCAGGCGACGGCACCTTCAGCGGCACCTTCAAGGCCACCCGGATGGTGACCCTGACCCGGACGGGCACCGTCGTCGACTGTGCCGAGCTCGACGTCAGCGTTCCGCCTGCCTCGATCTGTGAGATGCAGGCCAGCGGGCCCGGTTTCGCCTCCCACCATCTGGTCTTCCTGACCGTGGAGCCGACGACCACGACGAAGCCGACAATCACCACCACCACCACCCTGAGGCCCAGCAGCCCGCCGCCCCCGACCAACCCGCCGCTGCCGACCACGACAACTCTGGCCCCGCGGCCGCCCGGACCGGGTGTCACCATCCCGCCCACGACAAGACTGACGACCACGACCCGGCGGCCGACCACCACGTCGACGCCGGCCTCCTCGACGACAACCACCAGCACCACCGTCCCGCCGTCCGCAGGCGACGCGCCGACGCTCATCGCCGTCACCCAGAAGAACCAGCCCTCCGGCCCTCCGGGTGGCGGGCTCACGGTCAGGGGCAGCGGCTACAGGTGCCCCACGGTGTACTTCTTCTTCGACGGCGCGAGGGTCGGCTCCGATACCCCCGATGCCGCCGGAAACGTCAGCAAGGGCGGTCTCTCCGTGCCGGGCAATACCGGCAAGGGACGCCGCGACGTCACCAGCTCGTGTGAGCCCTCCGGCAGCGTGGTCGTGCAGGCGTCAGTGTTCGAGGTGCTGCCCGTGTCGGTACACCGCCCGGCCCTCGTCACGTCGCTGCCGCTGCCCAGCCAGGTGAACCTCGACCCCGGCCAGCTGGCGCTGAGCATGGCTCTCGCCGCCGGCGCCATCCTCCTGATCGCCTTCCCCTTTGAGCTGTTCAACTCCACCATGGAGGAGAACTACGACGAGGTCCGCAGCTGGTTCGGCCTCGGCCCGCGCCAGGTCCCTGAGCCCAAGACCCGCAGCAGCGTTTTCACGTTCCTGGCGTGCACCGCCGTGAGCGCGGTGGTGTGCGGATTCCTCAGCCCCGAGTTCGGCCTGAACACGACCAGCGTGGTGCTGTTCGTCGGGATTTTCGCTGCCCTCATCGTGATGGCGGTGGTCTTCAGCCTGCCGGCCGACATCGGCATTCGCCGACAGTTCGGGGAGTGGGGCAAGCTCAACTTCCTGCCCGGGACCATGCTGGTGGCCTTCGCCTTGGTCGCCGCCTCCCGGCTGTTCGACTTCCAGCCCGGCATGTTCTACGGCGCGCTGGCCGGCTTGGCCTTCCGCAGCGCCCTCACCGAAGGCGTGCAGGGCAAGTTCACCGCCGCGAACTGGATCTTCAGCCTGGCGATCAGCATGGGGGCGTTCTTCCTGCGGGTGCCGGTGACCGCGGCGGCGGCCGAGCCCGGCGCCAGCATCTGGTGGATCGGCCTGGAGATCTGTCTGGCCATGGTCTTCCTGTGGGGGATCGAAGGGCTGGCGGTGGCCATGCTGCCGATGCGGTTCCTCGACGGGCGCAAGATCTATCGCTGGAGCAAGCCGGCATGGGCCGCGCTGTTCTTTCTCGGCATCTTCGCCACCGTCCACATCCTGCTCCGGCCCGGGAGCGGCTACGTGGGGTCGACGACGGGCAATGTCAGCATCGGCGTGATGACGTTGTTCGGCGCCTTCGGGCTGGGGTCGGTCGCCTTCTGGGCCTACTTCCGGTTCCGCCCTGCCCGCTGGGCGCATGCGAAGGCCTGAGGATTAGAATTGCAGCCGTGGGGGACGCTCGAGCGCAGCTCACCGACCTGATCCGTGACCAGCTCGCGGAGCGAGACGTGTGCGCGGTCGCGGGCACCTACCTGCTCGAGGTCGAGCTACGAGAGCGGCTGGCGGTCCTCGGCGTGAATCCGTCGCCCGACGTGAGCGTCGCCTTCATGGCCCTGGCCATGCTCCTGGCCGAGCGTGCGCCGGAGTGGGGTGGCGACTGCCGGGACGCCCTGGGCGAGATCGCCCAGCTCGGCCTCTCTCTTCTGGGTGGCGGGTCCGACTAGCCCGGCGAGAGCCAGATGGTCATGAGGGAGCGCAGCCGGTCGATGCCGGTGCCTTTTGCCGCGCTGACCCAGACGATGTCCCGGGGCGTCAGCCGACAGCCGGCGGCCAGCTCCTTGACCCGCTTTGCGCGCTGCGACGACTTCACCTTGTCGTGCTTGGTGGCGACGATGGTGTGCGGCAGCTCGTTGGCCCGGAGCCACTCGAGCAGCTGCACGTCGAGGCTGGTGGGGCCGATCTCGCCGTCCACCAGCACGATGATCATCGACAGTGGCTCCCGTTCCAGCAGGTAGCGCTCGATCATCGCCCGCCACGACGCCCGCATCGACTTGGACGCCTCGGCGTAGCCATACCCCGGGCAGTCGACGAGGGTGCCGAAGCCGTCGACGGTGAAGAGGTTGAGGAGCCGGGTACGCCCCGGCGTCTTGGAGACCAGCGCCAGCCCGGTGCGCCCGCTGATCGCGTTGACCAGCGACGATTTTCCGACGTTCGACCGTCCGACGACGGCGACCTCCGCCCCGGAGTCGGGCAGGTCCCGGGCGTCGCCGGCGGACATCACGAACTGCATCGAGAGGGGGGGCATGTGCTTACTCCATGGTGCGGCCGCGGAGCCCGAACCCTATGCTCCGCACGTGGCGCGCCCGACGCCTTTGCGGGCCCGTCGGTCGGCTCAGCGCACCTGCACCCGGAGGAGGATGATCGACCGCTCGAGCGGCGGCCATCCTTCGCCCAGGCGAGCGATGGCGTCGGCCGTCACTGACGCGCGCTGCTCGACCCCCAGCGACGCCACGAACGGGGCGTGCTGGGCCATGCCCATCCGCCACGCCACCAGGCCGCCGGCGTCAAGCTCCCCGAAGGGCACCCTGATGGCCAGCACGTCGGCATCCAGGCCGGCGAGGGCAGCCGCGCGTCGGGCCGCCTCCAGCGTCGCCAGCTTCGGCATGGTCTTGGTCCGCACGTCGTCGCACCACGCAACGGGCGACCAACCGACGGCAGCCAGGGCCGACTCCACCGCTCCCTTCACGGGATGGAAGTCGTCGGCGGCATAGGCCGACGCCAGCACGGCTCCACCGCCGCGGGTCACCCGTGCCGCCTCGGCCAGGCCGGCATCGGGGTCGGGCAGGTGATTCAGGGAAAAGGCAGCCACGGTGACGTCGAACGAGGCGTCGGCGAAGGGGAGCGCGAGGGCATCGGCCACGGCTGCCGGCGGCCGGCGAGCGGCGTCGTGGGCGAGCATGCCGCTGGCAGCGTCGACGGCCAGCACCCGGGCGGCTCCCGCCTGCAACAACGCCCTGCTGGCGGCGCCGGTGCCAGCCCCGACGTCGAGGGACGACGCCCCCGCCACGGCGACGGGCGACTGCTCGACGACGATTGTCGCCATCCGGTCGTAGATCCGGCCTGGCCCGCGTTGCCATGCGCCGGCAGTGGCGGAGTAGGCGGAGGAGACCGAGGCCTGGCGGGACAACTCCGTCACAGCCGGCGCAACCCGTGGCGGGCGATGTCGCACCACCATCCCAGCTCGTCGCCATCGCCCAACGCCTTCTCCCAACCGAACTGGACCAGAGTGCCAAGCATCGCCAGCTCCAGCTGGACGTCCCACCATCGCGAGGTGGCGATACCGTGCCGTTCCAGCCCGGCCCGGAAGTCGCCGATGGTGTCCTCCTTGGTGGCGGGCAGCTTCGCCCGGTTGAGGGCGAGGTACCACCCAAGCTCATGGCACGCCGGGCCCTCGCCCACATACGCCCAGTCGATGAGGATGGTGCGTCCGTCGGACGCGGTGCCGATGTTCGACGCCTTGATGTCGCCGTGGAGGAGGCACGACGGCGTAGTACGCAGCGCGGCGGCGAGGGGCCACACGTCGCGGCGCAGCTCCTCGACAGCGGAGGCCACCGGCCCTGGCGCCCGCTCGGCGAACCGGGCCCACCCCTCGGCCGCCACCTCCGGGACAGGCTCCGGCCACCCGAGGGCCCGCTCACCGTCGATCGCTGCCTGACCGAACCACGCCCAGCGGGCCTCGTAGGGCAGAAGGCCGGGGCCCATGTCGGGGTCGTCGCGGAATTCCCATGTGGCGGCGCACCAGCCCGTCAGGTGGTCGATGTACCTGGCGTGCTCTTCGGGGTCGAACAGCTCGTCACCCATCGATGCCAGCTCGGCCGACACGTCCCGCATGAGCAGCGCCGCCCCCCAACCGTTGCGGCCATGACCGTAGGCGGCTCCCACGACGGCGTGGTCGATGAGGGCCGGCGCTGCGTCGAGTAGCCCTTCGGCCCACGCCCGTACCGGCCGGCACCCGATATCGCCGGACACCCGCATGGTGAAGTCGTCGTCGAGGTGGATGTACTTCACGACATGTGGTTCCCCGTCGATCCATACCTTCTCGAACGCCGCGGTCGAGCGACCATCGGGGTTGACGAACGGCCGGCGCCGC
>JBKJNA010000139.1:0-4909 GCA_046596195.1 Acidimicrobiales bacterium
GGCCAAGGCCAGGGACGCGGCCCCCTGGATCGCGCCTACAGCAGCGTCGAGATCTTCACTCGTTGCCGGCCTCATCGTTCGAATCCAACCCCTTCAGAAGCTCTTCGATCCGCCATCCAGTAGTTACACCAGAATCGACCACGAAAGAAAGCTGCGGTGTGCGCTTGAGACGAGTCTGCTTGGCGATGGCCGACTGCAGGCGGACCCGGTTCTGCTCCAAGGCCACATCGGCATCCTCGGTACGGGCACTGTAAAAGACGATGGCATGGCGTAGATCGGCCTCGCACTCAATACCGGTGATGGTCACCAATTCGAGGCGATCGTCGTTTCCACTCACGTGCTCGAGGGCGTCGGCCAGGATCTCCCGCAGCATCTCGTTGATGCGGGCGGTGCGGGGATAACGCCGCGTATGCGATGAACGTCCCCGGCGGTTGGGAGGCATCAGTCGTTCCAGTCGTAGGTGACCGTCTCGATGTTGAGCACCTCGACGTCCGAGAACGACCAAACGAACCGGTCGACCTTGTCGAGCACCAGTTGCGGGTGCCCGTCGGCACCGCCCACCGAGGCGAAGCCCAGCAGGGCCCGCTGCCATTTGTCCTGGAATGCCACCTCGGCCGCCGCCACCCGGAAGCGATTGCGGGCACCCTCGAGAATCGGCTTGATCACAGCCCGTTTCTCCTTGAGGGAATGGGCCTGAGGGAGGTGCAGATCGACCTCCATGGCCACTACGTGCGTGGGATCTCCCGCTCCTCGTACGTCTCGATGACGTCACCGGCGCGCAGGTCCTGGAAGTCCGAGAGCATGATGCCGCACTCGAATCCGGCAGCCACATCTTTCACGTCCTCCTTGAAGCGACGCAGCGACGGGAGGCTGCCCTTCCAGATGATGAGGCCTTCGCGCAGGTAGCGGACCTTGGAATTGCGAGAGATCGAGCCGTTGAGGACGTAGCAGCCGGCCACCTTGCCTCGCGGCGTGGAGTAGATCTCGCGCACCTCGGCGTCGCCGGTGACGACCTCTTCGTACTCGGGCTTGAGCATGCCGATCATGGCCGCTTCGATGTCCTCGATCAGCTTGTAGATGATCTCGTACGTGCGGATGTCGACGTCCTCGGCCTCGGCCAGTGCACGGCCCTTGCGGTCGGGGCGCACGTTGAAGCCGATGATCGTGGCGCTGGACGCAGCGGCCAGCTGGACGTCGTTCTCGGTGATGCCGCCGACGGCCCGGTGGACGAAGCTCAGCTTCACCTCCTCGCGCTCGCGCTTGCGCAGGCTCTCGGTGACGGCCTCGAGCGAGCCCTGGACGTCGGCTTTGAGGATCAGGTTCAGCGTGGCCGTCTCGCCCCGCTGGATCTGCTCGAAGATGTCCTCCAGCTTGGCCGTGGTGCCGGCCATGGACGGCGTCTTGCGCAGGTCGGCCGAGCGGAAGCGCTGCTCGCGCTGCTCGGCGATGTTGCGCGCCACCTTGTCGGTGGCGGTGACCCGGAAGTCGTCGCCCGCGCTGGGCACGTCGGAGAAGCCCAGCACCACCACCGGGGTGGACGGCGGGGCCTCCTTGATGCGGTCGCCCTTGTCGTCGAGCATGGCCCGCACGCGGCCCCAGGCGGCGCCGGCCACGATGGCGTCACCCACGCGCAGGGTGCCGGTCTCCACCATCACGGTGGCGACAGGACCCTGGCCGGGGTCGAGGTTGGCCTCGAGCACGGCGCCCCGGGCCTTGGCCTCGGGGTTGGCGACGAGCTCATCGGCGATCTGGACCTCGGCCACCAGCAGGAGCTGCTCGAGCAGGTCGTCGACACCGAGGTTCTGCAGGGCCGACAGCTCCACCATGATGGCGTCGCCACCCCAGGCCTCGGGGGTGAGCCCGAGCTCGGAGAGCTGCTGCATGACCCGGGTGGGGTCGGCCTCCTCGCGGTCGATCTTGTTGATGGCCCCCACGATGGGCACGTCGGCCGCCTTGGCGTGGTTGAGGGCCTCGACCGTCTGGGGCATCACGCCGTCGTCGGCCGCCACCACCAGGATGACGATGTCGGTCACGTTGGCGCCCCGCGCCCGCATGGCGGTGAACGCCTCGTGGCCCGGGGTGTCGATGAAGGTGAGCAGGCGCCCGTCCTTCTCCACCTGGTAGGCCCCGATGTGCTGGGTGATGCCGCCCGCCTCGCCCTCGACCACGTTGGTCTCGCGGATGCGGTCGAGCAGCTTGGTCTTGCCGTGGTCGACGTGGCCCATGACGGTGATGATCGGCGGGCGGGGACGCAGCAGGTCCTCGTCCTCGTCCTCGTCGTCGTCGTCGAAGTACTTCTTCTGGAGGGCGGCCTCCTTCTCCTCACCGGGCTCGATGAGGCGGATGGTGGCGCCCACCTCTGCCGCGAACAGCTCGATGGCCTCGTCGGACAGCGGCGACGTGGCCGTGGTGAGGTCGCCCTGCATGAACAGGAAGCGGACGATGTCGCCCGCCGACCGGTTCAGCTTGGGACCGAGGTCCTGGGCGGTGGAGCCGCGCTCCACCAGGATCTCGCCCGCGGGGACGGGCTGGTTCGAGGGCGCGTAGCCCTTGCTCGGGTCGAACGGCTCCAGTTCCTCGAGGGGACGCCGACGCCTTCCGCCCTTGCGACGGGGCGGGCGGCCGCGGCCACCGGGGCCACCGGGGCGGCCGCCGAATCCACCACCGGGACCGCCGGGACGCCCACCGAAGCCACCACCGGGCGCGCCGCCACCCGGACCGCCGCCACCGGGGCGGGCACCGAAGCCACCGCCGCCGGGTGCTCCACCCGGGCCGCCGGGACGGGGCGGGAAGCCGCCGGGTCGAGGGGCGCCTCCGCCGGGGCGGGGCGGGCCACCGGGGCCGGAAGGACGGGCGCCGCCCATGCCGCCGGCGCGGGCAGGGGGACCGGCTGGCGCGGCGCGGCCGCCCATGCCGGGAGGCGGGGGGATGGGCTTGCCGGTGCGCGACGTGGGTGGGCGGCCGGGCGGGGGCGGGATGGGCTTGCCGGTGCGCGACGTGGGCGCCGGCGGGCCGCCGGGGCCTTGCGGATCGCCGGGGCCTTGCGGGCCGGCTGCCGGGCGCGGCGGCGCGGCGGCATCCGGGCCGGCCGGACCGGCTTCCGGGCGGTGCGCGGCGGCGGAGCCTGGGCCGGTGGCGGCAGGCGGGGCGGCGGCGGGCCCGGCGGCAGTGACGGGCTGGCCTGCGGCCGGGGCGGGTGCGGCGGGCGGTGCGCTCGGAGCAGCGGCGGCCGGGGCGGTCACCGACGGCGGGCCCGCTGGTACGGGTGCGGGCGCCGGGCCCGGGGCCACACGGGGCGGGGCCGGCGGCGCGGCCGAAGCGAAGGGAGAGGCCGGTGCCGGCGGCCGGGGCGGCGGCACAGGAGCGGCCGCAGGCCGGGGCGCTGGCGCCGGGCGGGGGTCGAGCATCTCCGTCAGCGGCGTGGGCGTGGGCCTGCTCACGATCAGGCGCGGGTCGCGACCCGAGCCGGAGCCAGGGCGGTCGACGTCGGGATGCGCGTCGGACGGTCCGGGCGTGGAGGGCCCGGACGGCGCCTCGGCGGCCGGCTTGGCGTCCTTGGAGGGCTCCTCAGGCGAGACGTCGCGACGCAAGCCGTCGGCATCGGCCCTGCGGCGGGCCCGGTCGGCCTGTGCATCCTCGATGCTGGAGGAGTGGCTCTTGACGCCAATTCCGAGCATCACGCACAGGTCGAGGGCCTCTTTGTTCGTCAGACCGAGCTCGCGGGCAAGCTCGTAGACGCGAATCTTCTTTGGCAACCTGATCCTTCTGTCCTCTAGCTGCGGATTCCGCAGTCCTCTATCCTCGCACGTTCTCCGAGGTCGGCACGAAGCGCCACTACGGCGGACCCTTCGACCGGTGCCCGGAAGGCCCGTGCGAATGCCCTTCGTCGCTCGGCCAGGTCCACACAACCGGGGGACCCAGCGCACAACCACGCTCCCCGGCCGGGCAGGGAACGTCCCACGCACAGCCCTCCGTCGGCCGTGCGCACCACCCGCACCAGCTCGTCGGGCGACGCCACCCGGCGGCAGCCGACGCAGGTACGGCGGGGGGCCGCCCTGCGCCCCCCGCCGTCGTCGTGCGGGTCCGGGCCTATGGCTCCCCCGCCGGCGTGTCGCCGGGCCGATCCCCTTCCGTGCCGGGCACCTCGGCCTCGACCGGCTCGTCCACGTCCTTTGCACCGGCCTCGGGAGCGCCGGTCCCGGCGTCGTCGTCGGGCCCGTCGTCGGCCGGCCTCCCGGTCTCGGGCTCCCCGGCGAGGACCACGGCCCCTTCGGGCGCCCCGTCGGCGACGGCGGACACGGCCTCGTCGGCCACGTCGTCGACATCGACCGGCGCCGCGGCCGACCCGCCGCCCTCGCCCTCGACCTCGTCGCCGTGGGACCATTGCTCGGCCGAGATTGCCTCGCCGCCCTCGGCCGGCTGCCACACCATCTCGCCGTCGGGCCCGCGGACCCACTCGCCCTCGGCCCACTCCTCGCCGGCGTACCCGGCTTCCTCCTCGGCCAGCTGCGTCTCGCTCTTGATGTCGACGCGCCAGCCGGTGAGGCGGGCGGCCAGGCGGGCGTTCTGGCCCTCCTTGCCGATAGCCAGGGACAGCTGGTAGTCGTGCACGACGACGGTGGCGGTGCCGGTGGCGTCGTCGAGGCGGACCTCCTTCACCTTGGCCGGCTGGAGGGCACGCATCACGAACTCCGAGGGGTCCTCGGAGAACGGCACGATGTCGACCTTCTCGCCTCGCAGTTCGTTTGTGACCATGCGGACGCGGGCGCCTCGGGCGCCCACGCAGGCGCCCACGGGGTCGACGTTGTTGTCGTTGGACCAGACCGCGATCTTGGTGCGGTGGCCCGGCTCGCGGGCGGCCGCCTTGATCTCGACCACGCCGCTGCTGATCTCGGGCACCTCGAGCTCG
>JBKJNA010000152.1:0-17195 GCA_046596195.1 Acidimicrobiales bacterium
CCGCAGGACAAGGGGCGTTCGTGCGTGCGGCTGCGTTGCTCGGCGCCGCAGACGCGAGGCGCCGGCTCGTCAAGGGCGTGGTCCATCCGTATGACGTCGCCCGTCATGCAGCCGACCAGGCGGCCGTCGAAACAGCTCTCGGCGAGGAGCCGTTCGCTGCGGCATTCGCCGAGGGGGCCACGATGTCCATCGACGTGCTTGCCGCAGCAGCCGGGGCATCATCGCCGCACCCCGAATCGCTGACACTCGCATCGAAACCTTCCAACCCCTGCTCGAGGGTGCGGTCGTGACCGGCGCCAAGGCCGCCGGCCCCAACCGGCGAGGCTCCGTTGTGAAGTTCGGTCTCGTTGGCATCGTCCTTCTAGTTGTTGCCTTCTTCGTGCTTCGGCCATCGCAGAACTGGCGAGGCCAACAAGGCTGAGGGATCCTGATGGCCACTATGCACGCGTGCCTAATGTGGTCGCGCACCCCCCGCCACAAAGGTCCACATTCGAACTGCGGTGTGCGTCATCCTCAGCGAGTGAGCGTCCCACACATAACCGCAGCTCACAGCCATATTTTGCCCCTGTAGCTCAGTCGGAACAGAGCGGCTGCCTTCTAAGCAGCGGGTCGCAGGTTCGAGTCCTGCCGGGGGCGCCGGTAAAACCGCAGCTCACGGGCTTGTTTTTATTTCGGGCCTAATTCCCGAAGTAGGGTTCGTGCCACAGGCGTGCCACAACGAGACGGCACGGCGTGGCACGCGGGAGGACGCAATGGCACGGAAGCACAGGGCCCGGCGAACGGCTGGGAGCATCCGCCGGCTGCCATCGGGCCGCTACCAGGCCCGCGTCCGAGGGGACGACGGCCTGTTGTGCCCGGCCCCGGAGACCTTCACGACGAAGGCCGAGGCCGACCGCTGGGTCGCCTCCATGATCACCGATCAGTCGCAGGGTCGATGGGTCGATCCCCGGGCCGGAAAGGTGCCACTCCGGGCGTACGCGGCGGAGTGGCTGCGGGGCAAGGCGGCGCTGTCCCCGAAGACCTCCGAGCTGTACGACTACCTGCTCGAGCGCCTCGTTCTTCCGGCGCTGGGCGATGTCCAGCTGTGCGACCTCAGCCCGGCGCGTGTACGGAGGTGGCGCGCCGATCTCTTCCGCGCCGGCCGTCCCGGGCCCTCGACGATCGCCAAGGCCTACCGGTTGCTTTCTTCAATGATGGCCACGGCGGTGGTCGACAACCTGATCTCCCGCAATCCCTGCCAGGAGAAGGGCGCAGGGGTGGAACGGGCGCCCGAGATGCGCATCATCACCCCCGAGCAGGTCGCCTGCATCGCCGCCGCCATTGACCGCCGCTACCGAGCACTGGTCCTCACCGCCGCTTACGCCGGGTGCCGCTGGGGCGAACTAGCCGGGCTCAGGCAGAAGAACCTCGACCTGGCCGACGGAACGCTCGTCGTTGCGGAGCAGGTGGTCGAGCTGCACGGCGGCCGCCTGCTCGTGCGGGAGCCGAAGTCGGACGCTGGCCGTCGCGTCGTCCACCTCCCCGCCGGGCTGGTCGCTGAACTACGGGCCCACGTCTCGGAGTTCGTCCGCCCCGACCCCGAGGGCCTCGTCTTCACCAGCGGGCGGGGCACCTCATTGCGCCAGAGCAACTTCCGAGACCGCCACTGGCTCCCGGCTCTCCAGGCAGCCGGAGTGGACCGCCTGCGCTTCCACGACCTACGCCACGTCGCCGGAACCCTGGCGACGGTTTCGGGTGCGACGATCCGCGAGGTGCAGGCCCGCCTGGGCCACGCTTCGCCGGCGGCCGCCTACCGCTACCAGCACGTTCTCGAGAGTCGTGACGCCGAGATCGCTGAACGCCTCGACACCCTGTTCCGTGCCGCACCGACGGCACAGAGCTGAGGGGCAAATCGCGAGGGTTCCGGCGGGTCAGCCGGCCCTGAATGTCGCCCGCCGTCAAGGAGTGATGGTGGGGACCGTAAGGCCCGGCGACTTGGCGAGGTTGAAGTCCGCGGTGACCAGCGTGGCGCTGAGCTGCTCAGCGAGCACGACGTAGAGGGCGTCGGCGATCGTGAGGTGGCCCCGCTTCGCCCACGCAGAGGCGAGGAGCGGTCGCACCTGGACTCGGCGAAGTTGTGACGTTCGAAGTTTGGAGAACGCTGTTGCAGCCCGGGCGGGCGTGACCAACTGACGAGCCTCGAATCGACGAAGGACGCCGGCGACCTCGAGGTAGTAGTGCTCCGGCACCCACCACTCCCGAGCCTGCGGGAACTTCGCCTCGATCGAACGGCCGAGAACGGTGTCGAGTAACAACTCCGCCCCGGCGGAGGCATCGAGGACGAGGTGACTCACTCCTCAGCTCGAACCTCGGCGAGGAGTTCGGCCGCAGTGACTCCCAGATCGAGGGGCTCCTCGGTACGCAGCGAGTCCAACCATTCCTGCGTCAACCGAACCCGCTCGTCATCAGCGAGTTTGCTGAACTCGTCCTCGATCGGAACCACGATCGGGTCGTCCAACTCGTCGGCGCGCTTGGCCATGAAGCAATCGTATCCATCGTCCGCGAAATCCAACACGGGTTTCGATCTCTGTTCGGCCACGAGAGGTCCGCTAGGACGCAGAGGCACCAGCCCGCGCGTCGGTCACGGATTCTTCTTGTCGCGCTTCGCAAGATCCTTGACCTCGTTCCCGGCGAGGAACGTACCGGGCCTGTAGTTGTTGAACGCTTCCAACGCGTCGGCGAGGCCGCGAAGGTTCTGGGCAAAGGTCGCCAGGTCCTCGCCGGGCCGTTTCGCGCCGCGCATGCGCCGCCGCGCCAGGCCGTTGAAGGCCACCGCGAGCATGTCCTCCGGCGTCAACCGTTGCCGTGACGCCGTGAAGCTGTCCAGCAGCGAAGAGCTGGGCTCGTCGAGCATGTCTTCGGGAGGAATGGTGATGAACGTCGACGCATGGGCGAACGGCGCGGCGCGATCGGCCACCATGGGAAAGTTTCGCTCGTGGCCCCACACCAGCAACAACAGGTACTCCCATGGCCAGCCTCCCGGGGGGCCGTCGGCGACGTCGAAGGCTCGGGAGCCGTCCTCGGGAGGCAGGAAGAAGTACAGCACCGGCAAGTCAAAGGTCCGAGCCAGCGCTACCAGTTCATTCGCCGTGAACTGACGGACGCGCTGATTCGCCACTGAGCCCTCGGCCTGGGCGACCGTCGCCTGCGTCCAGCGCGTTCCGCTGAAGCGGGTCAGCCGTTCCGCGACTTCGGCTTGGGTCAACCGGCGAAGTTCACGGGCCCGCGTGACGTTGTGGGCAACGACCTGGCTGGCGCTCCACGTCGTCGGTTCAGGTTTCGCCTTGGGCTTGGGCACGACTCCCCTGTCTCAGATCACGGACGGGTCGACGTCAACGCCAGTCCCCAGACTGGGTTCGTCTCGACTCGTATTGTGGCATGCTTCATTACCCAAGAGTAATCCAAGAAGCGGGAGCGGATCATGGACATCAACGATCTTCCTCCATTTCTCCGCGTGGAGCAGGCCCAGGAGCTGACCCAGCTCGGGCGAACCCAGATCTACGAGCAGACCCGTCTCTGGTTCGACAGCGGCGGCACGGAAGGCATTCCTTCGGTGCGCTTCGGGCGCTGCCTCCGCGTCCTGACGGCTCCCCTGCTTTCACTCGCCGGCCTGGCCGGGATCGGTTCCGAGCCCGGTGCCGATGGCCGCTGAGGTCCGCGTCGAGCACACCTACCCGGCGGCGCTGACGTTTCTCCGCCTCCACGGACCTGATGCCATCGCCGTCCTGCACGACCTCTTGGCCCACGCCGAGAAGCGTGGGGCCGAGCTGGTGGTGCAGGCGAGCGCACGCCAGGTTGCCCAGCGCCTGGGCTTCACTTCCAAGGACACGGTGAACCGCCGGCTGCGCCAACTGAGTCGAGCCGGCGTGCTCCACCGGAGCGCCGCTGATCGTGGTGCAGCGTTCGAGGCGCCGATCTACAGCATCGTCCTCAAGAACACCGGCATCTCCTGTACTGCCGACGCAGGGCTTCAGCCCGGACGCGGCGGTTCGGCGTGACCTGCCCGGTGGCGTGGCCGTGGAACCCGACGCCGGCCTGACTGCTGACGGTGGCGGTCTGCAGCTCGGCCCGGCGAGCCGGCGGCTGCGGCGCGCCCTACGACCCATCGATTGGGTCGTGCTCGAAGACGTTGCTCTGGACGCCCGGCCGGACGCCACGGGACGCCTTGTCGCGCCGACCAGCGCCCGGCAGGTGGCCGAACACCTCGGCCTTTCGCCGGGTGCGGTAGCGGGCGCACTGGCCCGTCTGCGCTCCGCCGACCTTGTCACCCACGACCGCCAGGTCGGCCCGGCCGGACGCTTCGGGCTGTCGGCCTACGTGCTCGGACCGGTGCCCGGCCTCAATGTGCTCGGTGCCCAGGACGGGGCGCAGCGCCCGTGGCCACGGATGGCCCCGCCACCCGTGGTTCCGCCATGTGCGGTCGAGCCGTACGTGGCGGCGACCGACGTAGCCGAGTCAGCTGCGACCTCCGGCGCGCGGCCGACCGGCCGGCCGCCCGTGGCCCAACTCAGCATGCTCGACATCCTCAACGACTCCCAGCCCGACACGATCCCTGACCAACAGCCATGACCAACACCCCCCAGCAACCACTTCGTCACCAGCAACCCACCGCAACCGCCCTCACGCACCAACTCGACGCCCCCTCCCCTACCAGCTCCGCACCCACCACAACCCCCACCCCCACAGACACTTGCCACCTCTTCGAGGAGGCGGCGGGGTCGGTGGTGCGCTGATCGTGCTGACCATCACCGAACTTCGCGACGCCGAGTACGTCATCTCCTCGGTGGCCCTCGGCCTCGACGAGTACTACGCCGGCATCGGCGAGGCGCCCGGTATCTGGACCGGGCGCTTCGCCCCTCACCTCGGTCTGGAGGGCGTCGTCGACGCCGAGGACCTGCGCGCCGTGGTCGAGGGCCACGACCCCCGCAGCGGCGCCGACCTGCTGGCCGGGCGTCGCCGCCGGCGGGTCAATGTGTTCGACGCCACGTTCTCGGCCCCCAAGTCCGTGTCCCTCCTGTGGGGACTCGGACGCCCGGGCACGGCCGACGTCGTATCTCGGGCCCACACCGAGGCGGTCTCAGTCGCTCTGTCGTTCCTGGAGGACCACGCGGCGGTGGCCCGGCAGCAGACCAAGGGGGTGCGCCGGCGGGTGGCGACGGCGGGGTTCGCGGTGGCCGGGTTCTTCCACCGCACCTCCCGCGAGGGCGACCCGCAGCTGCACACCCACTGCCTGATCGCCAACCTGGTGCGCCGGCCCGACGGTTCGCACGTGGCCTTCGACGCCAACCCGCTGTTCGACTGGGCCAAGGCCGCCGGCACCGTCTACCAGGCCGAGCTGCAGCGCCTGTTGTCGCAGGAACTCGGGGTGGCGTGGGGGCCGGACCGCAACGGCACCCGGGAGATGGCGGGTGCGGATCGCGACGTGCTGCGGGCGTTCTCCAAGCGGACCCTCGTCATCGAGGCCGAGCTGGAGGCCGCCGGAGCGGTCTATGAGTCTCCCGCCTCTCGCATGCGGGCCGACGACAACGCCTCCCTCGCCACCCGCCCGGCAAAGGACCACAGCCTCACGCCGTCCCTGCTGGTCGAGCGCTGGCGGGACGAGGCCAGAGGGCTCGGCATCGACAGCGACGTCGCCCTGGAAGCGGCACTGGTGGGCCGCTTCGGCCCCCGGGCCATCGAGCCCGGTGAGGTCACCGCCGCCCTCCTCGATCCCGAGACCGGCCTGTGTGCCACCACCGCCCGCTTCACCGAGGCGCACGTGTACGAGCACGTGGCCGCCCTCTCCGCCGGGCGGTGGACCACGGCCGAGATCACGACCATGGCCGGCGAGTTCGTGGCCTCCGAGCACGTCGTGCGTCTCGCGCCCGGCGAGCGCCGCCGCCCGCCCGAGTGGTCCACGGTGGCGCATCGGGCCCTGGAGGACGCCGTGCTCGAGCATCTGGGCTCCCTGGCCGCCCGCCCCTCGCCCGCTGTCGATCGGGAGCTGGTGGAGGCCGCCATCGCCGCCGAGGGCCGCCTGGGCCCCGACCAGGTCGAGGCCGTGCGGGCCCTTTGCGGCCCCGGCACCGACCTGCGCTCGATGATCGCCCCGGCCGGGTTCGGCAAGACCACCGCCGTGCACGCCGCCGCAACGGCCTGCGCCGGGGCCGGGCGGGCCGTGCTCGGCGTGGCCACCACCAATCAGGCCGTGGCCGGCCTGGCCTCGGTGGGCTTGGAGGCGTCCACCATCGCCCGCCTGCGTATCGACCTCACCGAGCGGCCCCTCGCGCCTGGCACCGTCGTGGTGCTCGACGAGGTGAGCCAGGTCTCGACCCGGGACGCGGCGACGGTGCTGGAGGCGGTAGCGGCCACCCCCGGGGCGTCGCTGTGGTGCCTGGGCGATCCCCGCCAGGCTCCCGCGGTGGGGGCGGGGGGACTGGCAGCGGAGGTGACGAGGCTGGGGGCGGAGAGCGCCATTGTGGCCCCGGCGTTGCGCACCAACCGCCGCCAGCGCGAGCGCGCCGACCGCGAGGCCCTGGCCGAGTTGCGGGCCGGGCGGGCGGCAGCCAGCCAGGCCATCCGCTCCGAGCACGGCTGGGAGCACGAGGAGGCCACGCCGCTCGCCACGCGGGAGGCCATGGCCGAGGCGGTGGTGGCCGACGTCGCCGACCACGGCGCCACCGCCGTGGCCGTGCTGGCCGTGTCCCACGCCGACTGCGAGGACCTGGCTGACCGCATCCGGGCCCGCCTGGTGGCCGGCGGGCACCTCGGGGGCCCCTCGCTGCCCGGCCCGGCCTGGGGGGCGGGCCCCGACCGCTCCTACGCCCAAGGCGACCGGGTGCTGCTGCACACCAAGTCCGGCCACGCCGGCCTGCACAACGGCTCGACCGGCACGGTGGTGGCGATCGACGAAGCCGGACTTGCGGTGGCCTTCGACGGCGCCCGCCAGGTGTCGCTGCCGCCCGAGTTCGTGGCCGGCCGCCGCGGCGATGCCAACCCGAACCTGTCCCATGCCTGGGCCCGCACCGTCGACGGCTCGCAAGGCGGGACCTGGGAGGCTGTGCACCTGTTGGGCTCGGCGAGCCTCGACGCCCTGGTGGGCTACACCGGCCAGAGCCGGGGGATGGCGCCCACCCACACCTGGAACACCCGGGCGCTGGCGGTGGCCGATCACGTCGGCCTGGCAGCCGACGACCGCAGCGCCACCGAGGCGGTGCTGGCCGGCCTACAACGCGAGCCGGTCACCACCTTCGCCGCCGCCGACGACCCCTGGGTCCTCGACACCCGCTTGCGGGCCGAGTGCGACGCTCACCTGGCCGTGCTGGACGCCGCCCCGCCCGATCGCACGCGCGAGCTGCGCCAGGCCGAGGAGGACGCCCGCCAGGCGGCGTGGCGGGCCGATCTGGCCGCCGGAGAACTGGCGCGAGCCGAGGCCCGGCTGTCGACGTGCGGGCCACTGGCCGGCCTGCGCCGCTCGGGACGTCTGGCGCGCGCCGATGCCGAGGCGGCCCTGCCCAGCGCCCGCGACGGCGCCGCTCGGGCGACAGCCCGCAGCCGGGAGACGACCGGGCGGGTCGCCGCCGTGGGCCTCGAGGCGGCCGGGCGCTCCGCCTACCTGCAGCGCCACGCCTGGCGGCACCAGCGCATCGCCGCCCTCGACGCCGAGCTGGACCGCCACTGGGCGGCCGCCACGCTCGGCGCCGTGCGACAGGACGACCCGCTGGCTTTCGGCGTCCAGCGCCTCCGCGCCGCCCGGGCCTGCTACGCCGCCCGCCTGGCCGCCGGCGATGGCCAGGCGGAGACGCTGGGGGGCGCCGTCGAGCGAGGCGGGGACGAGCAGCGCCCGGACGCGGCCGACGCCGTGGCCGAGCTCGACGCCGCCCTGGACCACACGCGAGCGGCCCGGGTCCGGGCGCTGGCGAGCGCCGGGGAAGCGCCCTGCCACCTGGCGGCGGTGCTGGGGGAGGCGCCGGCGGGGGGCAGTGGCCGGGCGGCATGGTGCGGCCTGGCCTTGCAGGTGGAGGCCTACCGGGACCGCCATCCCGACTCGTTCAGCCTCGACGACTACAGCGACGTCGTCACCGCCATCGGGCCCCGGCCGTCGCCACGATGGCTACCGGACCCGGAGTGGGACGGCCTGGCCTGCCGCCTGGCCGATGCCCCGGCCGTGGTGGCTGTCGCCGCCGAACTCGGTCACCAGCCCGGAGTCGAACCGGACTCGCCGCTGGCGTGGCTGGCGCTGGTCGACGATGCCCGGGGAGCGCTTGATGCAGTCCGGTCGAGCCCGTTGTGTCCGCCGGCGCTTCAACGGGAGCGGGATCTCGGCGCCGACCGGGGGATGTCGCTCGGTCTGTAGTCACGCTTTCCCTCGGCTGCACGGGAGTTTTTGCGGTGCCATATTTCCCGATAGGTTCCTGCAGAGGATCGCTTTGTCGCGTCGAGAGTTGACGCGGAGGCGTCAAATATCCGGCATTATGCGCTGGTGCGTGGCTCAGCCGTTATGGCGCATCTCGTTCGTCATTGGGGCCTCGGGCTCCGCGGGAGGAGCTGCTAGGTGGACCCCACGAAGAACTCCGACGACGAAGTGCCGATCCCGGAGACTTGGCGCCCCGTGTTCGCCGACATCGTGCAGTGTCTGGTCCGTGGAGACTTCCAGTTGGAGGACGTCGTCTCCGTGGAGCCCGTCTCGCCCGCGACGGCGCACCAGATGGACGCCTATGTCGCGGAGTACGGCGTTGAGCTCGTCGGACTCACCGAAGAGACGTGGGCGTTTTCCGTGTGTCGGTGGAGACAGCGTCACGGGCGCTGGGATGCGCTGGTGAACCTCCAATCCGCAGACGAGGGACTCAGCGACTTGACGCTTCGTGCGCGGGTGTACGAATTCTTGTCCAGCTACCGATTTGAGGTCGAGGGAATCTACGTGCCATAGCAGTCCGCTTCGCAAAAGGGCCTCCAAGGGACTCGCGCCGCTGAGTAGCCGCCCCGAAGTGCCGATCTCTGCGGCCCCGGTGGAGCGGCTCCGTTGAGGCCCCGGTCGGGCCGCACCGCTCACGATCACCAAATCGGCGTGGCAGGCGGACGACACCCAGGCTTCGCCGTCCCGGTCGCGGGCGCCGGAGCACGCCGATCAACCGTTCGCGCTGCTTGACGACCGTGGCCACCCGGCCGGGTCGTCGACGCTCACGCGGTGAGCGACGACATCCGCCATTTTCAGAGCCCGGTGCAGCCGCCGGCCGGTCGGCGGCAACAACCTGCCCGCGGTTGGGCTGAGTCTGGGCGGCCCGACGGAGCCCGCCGTGCCACTCGCGTGCCATAACGGTGTGGCACGAGGCGGACAGGACGACGCGGGACGGACAGGGCCTATGCCGTCTGAGCTGGCCTTTTGCCGTTTCGTACCGCCCCGTCCGCTGCTCAGGGCTGCCTTCTAAGCAGCGGGTCGCAGGTTCGAGTCCTGCCGGGGGCGCCGGTAAAACCGCAGGTCAATGGCTATTTCTGGTGGGTTCTGGTGGTCCGGCGTTGTCCGCCAGAACCCCCGATTTACCGCCATATGACACGCGCGCTGTGTCATGACGGGCCCGGCGCAGCCCGCTGCGGCGGTGGCTTGATCTCTGGCGCCAGTGCGCCGGGAAGCGATGCCAGGGTCGGCTGCTGGCGGAGCGAGCTTGATCCTGACCGGCAGGGCCGGGCTGGCCGCTCCCCGTGGGCCCGCCCGGTTGGGGGCGGGAGCCGATCGGGGGACGATCGCCAGGTTGCTGGCCACCACCAGGCGGTCACTTGGCTCGTTCGCCACCCGGCCGCCGGCTACGAACGTGGTCAGCCCCCGCCGTCGAGTCTGATCGCCTCCGTGGCGCCGAGGCGCAGCATGAGCTCGGCGGCCTCCGGGAGCGTCATCCCGCACCTCGGGATCGGCGTCGCGGCGCAGTTCGAGATAGTCGATGCCGGCCGGTATCCGGTGCTGGGTCGTCGACCTGGGCGGCTGCCGGCGTCGCCATGCACAGGGCGAGGGCGAGCAGGGCGAGTGATCGCCGCCCGCCCTGCCAGCCGCCTGAAGCCGACATCAGGTCCCTCTTGTCGGCAGGTTGCCGCCACCTCGTCGCGCCGGGCATCAGCCTTTGGTGCAATCCGGTCGTCGCCGGAGCGAACTGTCCATGCCCGGCGGTGGCCCCGCTACGGTGCCGCCACCGGTTCCCCGGCCGGCTGCATCGCCATCATCGCCGCCACCATGTGGCCGAACTCCTCGTGGTCCGGGGCGACGGCCGGCTCCGCGTCGGGCACCGATGCGAGGACGTCGAGGAAACGGGCGAGCGACATCCCGCTGGCGGCCGGGAGGTGCGAGGAGAAGATTCGGGTCGGCTGGAGACTGCGCACCCCGTCGAGGACCTGGGCGAACCGGTCGCGATCGACCAGGTGGGTCCACGGCGAGTCAGCGGCGGCCCAGGCCCGCATGCCACCGGCGAGAGCCTCCTCGGGCACCTCGCCGGCGTCCTCGGTCGCTTCGGGGAGGAAGGCCCCGAACGAGTCCACCGAGAACAGGGCTCCGGTGGCCTCGTCGAGGAGCCCGGTCGACATCGGGTTGTCGAAAAGCGGCGGCGCCACCGCTCGCAGCGTGCGGTCGCCCACCGGGAGCCGGTCACCGGGCCGGATGGCGTGCACCCGGTCGAGCGGGACGGGCCACCACGAGCACATCCGCAGCGCGGAGAAGGCATGGGTGACGAGGCGGGCGTGGGGAGCCAGCTCGAGCACGCGCTGGATGCTGCCCGTGTGGTCGGCGTCGTCGTGGGTCAACCAGACCCACCGCAGCGCCTTCGGGTCGACGATCGAGGCGAGGGCGTCGACGAACCCGTCGCTGTCGAGCCCGATCCCGGTGTCGATCAGCACCGGCTCTTCGGCGAGGAGCACGTAGGCGTTGATGGGGAGGACCATGCCCGGCAGGGCGAGGTTGGTGGGGAGCACGTGGACGTCGGGCCCAGCCTGGTAGGGAGCGTCCATCACCGGGTTCCTGTCGCTGCGTCGCTGATCTCGGCCATCTGGTGGCACCTCCTGGTCGTGGAGTGGGTTCCACCATCAGGGCGTTCAGTCGGCGCCGGACTTGTTCACTCAGGACTGAACGACCCAGTGGACGTAGTCGCTCTCTTCGGGCTCGTAGGCGCAGTAGACGCCGGTGCGGAGCCGTCGATCCAGCGTCGTCCCCGCCTCCGGGAGGGCCTCGCCCAGCCTGGCGGCCGCCGAGCGCAGCGCCCGGGTGACGTTGACGCGCGCCCGCTCGGACGCCGACGAGGCGTGGCGGCCCCGGCCTCCCAGCCCGAACGCCTGGGCCAGTGCGGCCACCAGCTGGTCGAGCTCGGCCTGCAGGGCCTCGGCGCGCTCCTCGGCCCCTGTCTCCAGGGCGTCGTCGATCTCAGCCCGGAGGGCCTCGATGCGGTGGCGGTAGGAGGTCCGAGCCCGGGCGTCAATCAGCTCGCCGGCGTCTCCCATGCCGCGCCGCCCGACCCCGTCCCGGTCGGGCGCCACCCCTTCCACCCGGTCCACGAGGTCCAGCGCGTGGCGCTCGACGCCGGGGCTGCGCAGGAGCTCGGCCAGGTAGCGCAGCCCTTTCGTGTCGCTGAGCCGGGCCCGGACGTCACCGCAGGACACCACCCAGCAGCTGAGCTCCCGGCTGAGGCTGGCCGTCTGCCTCGCCGCCCGGGCCGTAGGCGCCGGCCACGGCGCACCCGACCGGCCCAGGAGGGCGACGTCGCCGGCGGGGAGCACGACGTCGAGACCGGCCAGCGCTGCGGCCGCCCTCGCCGCCTCCACGGTCGCCGCCGCCCGATCGCCCGCCTGCTCGTGGAGGCGGACGAGATCGATGAGCAGGGTCGCCCGGAGCACCGGCACGCCACAGTCCGGGAGGCGGTCGAGCGCGGCCTCGAGCAATTCGATCGCGCTGGGCGTGTCCCCGCTGGCAGCGAGCAGCCGGGCGCGTACGGCGGCGACCCTCGCCTGGAGGCCGGGGATGTCGAGCCCCTCGGCCCGGGCGACGAGGTCATCGCAGGCGGCCGCCGCCCCGCCGAGGTCACCGACGGCCAGCTCGACGTCGACAAGCACGGCGAGCAACTCGGCCGCCCGCAGGCGGTCGTCGGCCACGGACCGCAGGCCCCGGACCGCCATGGCGCGGGCGAGGTCGTGGTCACTGCGGGCGAGGTGGAGACGGGCGGCGGGGAGCAGGGCCTGGAGGCTGCCCTCCTTGCCCAGCAGGAGCATCTCGGCGTCGGCCAGACGGCCCTGGCGGACGCGCAGCTCGGCGAGGGCGATGGCCGGATGCCAGCTGGGCATGTGCATCCTGCCCTCGAACTCCTCGATGGCGTACAGCAGTTGCGCCTCGGCTTCGCGCCACCGGCCCAGCTCGCACAGCAGGGTGGCCTGGACGGCGTCGCAGTGGCTGGCCAGGAAGCTCTGCACTCCGGGGGCCCGGCCGATCAGCCCGTGCCGGCGCAGGTCCTCGGCCCACGAGCCGGCCCGGTCGAAGTCGGCCGCGTAGTAGCACGCTGTCAGGAAGGAGCACACGGACTTGCCGGTGGCACCCACGTCGTCGGCCGGCCCGCACGCCAGGGCCATCGCCTCGTCCAGCAGGGCCATCCCCTCGGCCATCCTCCCGGCTTGGACGTGGGCCAGACCGGCGTCGGCCAGCGCCTTGGTCTCCAGGTTCACGTCGCCGAACCGGCGGGCACGTTCGAGGGCGAACTCGGCGCGGGCGAGGAGCACGGCCGGGTCATCCACGTCGCACCCCAGCCCTGCGACCGCCACCCAGCCCTGTTCGATGCACGGTGGCTCGTCCTCGATCAGGCGCGACGCCCGAACGAACCATGCCCGGGCCGCTGTCTGGTTCCCGACGAACGTGGCAAACAGCTCGCCCAGCTGCACGCAGGCGAGCGCGGCATGGCGCCGGTTCCCCGCTGCGGTATACCCCCGGATGGCGGCCGACAGATCGGACAGGGCTGACTCGACGTCACCGGCCTTCACGGCCTCGGCAGCCAGGGCCAGGTGTCGCACCTCGTCATCGCCGGCCGCCGCCACCCGCCAATCCTCGCGCTCCTCGCGTCGGAGGGCCGCAACCGTCGTGGGGGTCCCGTCGGCCGGAGCGGCGCGTTCTATCGCTCGACTGTCGACTGCAGGGTGCCCGCCAGCTCGACGACCGGCTCGCCCTGACGGCCCGCCATTAGGACGGCACGACCCCATGCTGCCTCAGGGACGAGTCGAGTGTCGGACAGCCGTCGCGCGCCCACCCGCCGGGGCACAGACGGCGTCCACCAGGTCGATACCCAGGGCGTGGCGGTGGCGGTGTTTCGCCAGCACACCAGCCGCAGCGCCGATCCCCAGCTGCACACCCACGCCATCGTGGTGGCCAAGGTCCAGGACCCCACCGGCAAATGGCTCTCCCTCGACGCCGGGTTCTTGAAGCACCGGTGTTCTCGGCCAGGGCCGCCCAGGTGAAGGAGAAGCTGGGCGAGCTGGTGGCCGGGAGGTGGCGCGAACCATCCGGGCGCTCCAGCGGCTCGACGACCGGCCCGGCGCGCCGACCCGTGCCCGGCGGCGTTGACGAAGTTCGTCGCGAGATTGGCGGCCATCGGCGGCGTAGGTGGGGTGATCATCGACAAAGGAGGACTCATGCCGACCGACCGGTTCGCCCGCCCACTCATCGACCTTCCCACTGTCGCCCTCTGGCTCGGTGTCTCCGAGCGCCACGTCCGACGGCTGGTCGCCGAGCGGCGCATCCCGTCGTGAAGTGGGGCCATCTCCTGCGCTTCGACCCGGCCGACCTCGAGGACTGGCTCGACGAGCGCCGCCAGCCGCCGGCCGCGTGATCACCCCTTACACTTGGTGTCGTCATGTCCTCCCCGGCCACCCACGCCAGCCAGCCGTCCGAGCACGGCGAGTTGCCCGTCGACGAGGTGCTCCGTAACGCCAAGCCGTACCCGTCCCGGGACGAGTTGGTCATCGAAGACCTCACCGACGAGGAGGAGGACGCGTTCTGGGAGGCCATCACCGCGTAGTGGGCACGGCCCGCGCCCCGGTCGTGGTGGTCGACACCAACGTGTTCGGTGCTGACCTCGTGCGGCGAGGGGCGGCGCTGGCGGCGCTCTACCGCCCGTTCCTCGCAGGACGGTCGTTCGTGGTGTCGTTCCAGACAGTGGCCGAGCTCACTTTCGGCGCCGCCCGCCAGGACTGGGGCCCGGCGAGGCTCGGCCGCCTCGGAGAGCGGATCGCCCGGGCGGAGGTGGTCTGGGCGGGTCCGGAGCTGCTTCGCACGCACGTCGACCTGCGGGTGCGCTGCGAGCGTGCCGGCCACGGTCTCGCCCACGCCATCCACGACAGTGACCGGTGGATCGCGGCGACCGCCATCCGGCTCGGCGTCCCACTCGTCTCCCACGACGCCGTCTTCCGCGGCGCGCCCGGGCTGACGTTGGAGACGGCGCTCACGCCGTAGCGGCCGCCTACCCTGGTTCGAGCGCCACGGCGCCTCGGGGCCTGTGCCCCCTTCCGGAAGCAGGTTCCGAAGGAGGCACCATGGCGTCCATCACCAAACGGGAAGTGGCACGAGGCGTCGTGCTCGACGTGCGCTACCGCGACCCGAACGGCCGGTCTCGGCGCAGGACGTACCCGCGCGCCGCCGACGCCCGCGCCTTCGCCAAGACCGTCGAGGCCGACGTCGTGCGCGGCGAGTACCTGCAGCCCGACCTGGCCCGCAGCAAGTTCGACCGGTGGGCGGCGGCCTGGCTGCGCACGACCGCCGACCTCCGCCCGAAGACCCAGGTCGGCTACGAGTCGATGCTGCGGGTGAATGTCCTCCCTCACTTCACGGGCCGAGCCGTCGGTCGCATCGAGCCCGTCCACGTCCGCCAGTTCCTGGCCGAGCTGACCGCGGCCGGCGCCGGACCCGGCACCGTTCGGTCGGCTCGCAAGGTGCTGCGCCTGGTCCTGGCCACGGCGGTCGAGGGCGGCGCTCTGCGCGCCAACCCGTGCAACGGCATGCGGCTCGCCCGCTCCGATCCGGTCGAGATGGCCTTCCTCACCATGGAGGAGGTCGTCGCCCTTTCCGCCGCCATGCGCCGTCCCGAGTACGGCCTGCTGGTGCGCTTTGCCGCCCTCACCGGGCTGCGGGCCGGCGAGATCGGCGCGCTGCGGATCCGCCGGCTGGACCTTCTCCGCCGGCGGCTCGAAGTGGCCGAGTCCGTGTCGGAGGTGACCGGCCACGGTCTCGTCTACGGTCCGCCCAAGACCTGCGAGCGCCGGGGTGTGCCCATCCCCCGGACGCTGGCCGACGAGCTGGCTGCCCACCTGGCCGGCAGCCCGCACGACCCCGAGGCCCTGGTGTTCACTGCTCCCGGCGGCGGCCCGCTGCGGCACCACAACTTCTACCGGCGCCACTTCAAGCCGGCGCTGGCAGCGGCCGGTCTCCCGGACCGCGTTCGTTTCCATGACTGAGACATACCTGTGCCGCCCTACTCAACGCCGACCCGCCGGCCCACCCGCTGGCTGTCATGAAGCGGCTCGGCCACTCCTCGATCACGGTCACGTACAACACCTACGGGCACCTGTTCCCGGCCCTGGAGGAGGCCCTCACCGAGGCCCTGGACCGCGGCTACCGCGCAGCGAAGCCGGTGGAGTGTGCCAACCGCGTGTCATGACGGCCCTCGGTCGCCGAAGAAGTAGCCGACCTGCGGGAACGTGCCGGCGACCGCCCACCTTCTAAGCAGCGGGTCGCAGGTTCGAGTCCTGCCGGGGGCGCCCGCAAAAGGGCAGGTCATAGTGCTATTTCGCTTTTTCGAGGAGGCTGACAGAACCGCCAGGTCCGCGAAAAGTCCGCAAGAAATCCGCGAGAGCGTCGTGCGGGTACCGGGGCTGACATGGCTCGCGAGGCATGTGCGGACCCGGTTCCTACTGGACACCATGGCCCCGGCACCCACATGACACTTCTCGGACGCGGCCCCGGTACCGGGCTGTACGAGGCGCAGCCCTGAGCGATCTGCCGTCTATATGGGCAGTCGTTTAATGCGCACGCGGTTGTCGCCGATCACTGCGACAGCGCCGGCACCGAGATCGGTGGCGATCTCGTCGAGGTTGGCCAGGAGAAGCTCGGCTTGAGCGTCCGGACGCCGTGTGATCTCCCCGCGGAAGAGAACGATGCTCGGAACCGTCGCCGACGAGCGCGCGATGAGCGCGCCGAAGTCGGTGTCCATCGTGATCAGAACGCGACCGTCCCGCGCCGCCGCGTCGAGGATCACTGGGTCAGGAGCGCTCGTCAGGCCGATGTTGTGGACGTGAACAGCGTCGTGGCCAGCGTCGCCGAGGCGCTGCGCTACGAGAGGTGACACGCTCTCGTCAACGAGGAACCTCAAGCGCCGCGGCGCAGCGGGAGCTCGCGCTCACGGACGGCTTCGGCAGCGTACTCGAGCGACTGCCGAATGTCTTCGGCCTCGAGGTACGGATACGCCGCCAGGATTTCCTCGTTGCTCATGCCCTCGGCGACCATGCCGACCACTGTTGCGACCGCCACGCGCAGGCCACGGATGCATGGAACGCCGCCCATCTTGTCTGCCTCGACGGTGATCCGGTCGTAGCGCATCGATCCTCCTCGACTCACAGCGTACGAGGTCCCAGGCGATGGCTTCGAGAAATTCCGCGCTTCGCCGGTGCGACCTACCGGGCCGGACCGAAGTTCCGCCGCCGCCAAATCCAGTACGAGCGCTTCGAAGTTGTGCCACAAGCTGTGGGACAACTTCCTTGGGACCACGTCCGGACCCTCATCGACATCGAGGACGAGGTCTGCCCTTCTTCAACTCGAGCAGAACCGGTTCGTGGTCGTCGAGCTCAAGTCCGCAGGTTCAGGCCGGAGCACACCGGGCAGCTCGACATGTAGGCGGGCTCAATGGGTCGACCGGCACCTCCGTCGCCCAGAGCACGCCGAGACGGTGGGCCTGCTGCTGTGCGCTGAGCGCAACGACGAGGTGGTCACCCTCGCCCTCGGGGGACCACCTCCCCTAAGGCCGTCGCCGACTGAAAGGCCCTCCCCGCAGCGCTCCCCGAGCTTGACCTCGCCACCATCGCTCTGTGGCTCGGCCACTTTTCTGGGGAGCCAGAACTGTCGCGCCGTGTTCCTTATCGAACGGTTGTTCGGGATAGTTGTCACACCCTCTGCT
>JBKJNA010000070.1:0-3469 GCA_046596195.1 Acidimicrobiales bacterium
CCGCGGCCGCCCTGTCGAACGCCCACCGCCACGGCGTGGTCCACCGCGACGTGAAGCCCGGCAACATCCTCCTCGACGAGCAGGGCCAGGTGAAGGTCACCGACTTCGGCATCGCCCGCGCCGGCGACCCCAAGGAGAACCTCACCCAGACCGGTGTGGTGATGGGCACGGCCACCTACTTCTCGCCCGAGCAGGCGCAGGGCCTCCCCACCGACCAGCGCACCGACGTCTACAGCCTCGGCGTGGTGCTGTACGAGATGGTCACCGGCCGCCCGCCCTTCAGCGGCGAGACCCCGGTCGCCATCGCCTACAAGCACGTGAAGGAGGACCCGGTCCCGCCGCGCCAGGTCGAGCCGTCGGTCCCCGAGGACTTCGAGGCCATCGTCCTGGCCGCCATGGAGAAGGACCGGGACGACCGCTACCCCACAGCCGACGAGCTGCGTGCCGACCTCATCCGCTTCGCCCGGGGCCAGACGCCGAAGGCCGTCCGGGTCCGCCAGGTGCTGGCCGGCCCGGTGGTGGCCGCCGGCGCCGCCGGTGCCGCCCTGGCCGCCGGGGAGGGTGCGGCCGACGCCACCGTCGTCGCTCCCGCCGTCGACGAGCCGAACCCCACGATCGCCCTGCCGGCCACCGGCCCGGTCGGGCGCACCGAGGGGGCGCCGCCGCTCGGACCGCCGCCGTTGGTGGCAACCGCTCCCGGGGACCCCGACGGCGACGAGCGCAAGCCGCGCACCGGCCTGTTCGTCGGGTTGTCCCTTGGGCTGCTGGCCGTCCTGCTCGTGCTGCTGTTCCTGCTCGCCCGCCTGCTGGGCTTCGGCGGGGCTGAGCAGGCGGTCAGACAGGTGGAGGTCCTCGACGTCACCAACAAGACCCTCGTCGAGGCCGAGCGGCTGCTCAAGGCGGAGGGCTTCACCGTCATGCCCGAGGACCAGCTCGACGACAGCGCCCCCACCGGCACCGTGCTCGGGCAGGACCCGAAGGGTGGTTCCGAGGTGGACGAGGGGTCGACGGTCAAGCTGTTCGTGGCCAAGGCCAGCGGCAAGGTCGAGGTGCCGGGGCTGATCAACCAGAAGCAGGAGGACGCCGAGTCCGCCCTGAAGGCCCTCGAGCTGGTGCCGGTCGTCGAGCTGGTCAAGAACACGACCATCGGCGAGGGCTTCGTCTTCGAGCAGAACCCGACGGCCAAGACCGAGGTCGACAAGAACAGCAAGGTCACGATCAAGGTGTCGACCGGCGACGGGCTGCCGCCCGTCCTCGACGTCGTCAACCTCCCGTTGCTCGAGGCGACGAACCGGCTCACCGCTGCAGGCTTCAAGACCAAGAACGTTGACGAGAACAGCCCCACCGTCCCTGCGGGGAACGTGACGCGCACCGACCCGCCGGCCGGCGCCAAGCTGGGCAAGAACGAAACGACCGTGACCGTGTACGTGTCTCGCGGCGCCCCCACGACCACGCTGGGCAAGGTGGCGGTGCCCAGCGTCATCGGCCTCGACGAGGCCGGGGCCCGGGCCAAGCTCACCAACGCCGGCTTCAACGTCCAGGTGGTGTCCTCGCCCGGCGGGCAGGTGGGCCGGGTGAAGTCCCAGAACCCAGGTTCCGGAGCCCGGATCGACTCCGGCTCCACCGTCACCGTCACCCTCGGCGCCGCGGTGGCGCCGTCGTCCACCGCCACCACCACCACGTCGACCACCGCCTCCACCACCACAGCCCCGCCCACCACCTGACCAGCGCCGGCCGCGGGCCGGGTCTACCCGCCGGATTCGTTGGCCAGGACCGAGGGCGGGGGGGCGTGGCCCGAGCGGGCCAGCCAGGCGCCGAGCAGGCGGCGGCCGGCCCGCGTCAGGATCGACTCGGGGTGGAACTGCACGCCCTCGACGTCGAGCTCGCGGTGGCGCAGTCCCATCACCACGCCGTCGGCGGTCCACGCGGTGACCTCGAGGACGTCGGGCAGGCTCTCGCGCTCGACCACCAGCGAGTGGTATCGCCCGCCGGGGAACGAGGAGGGCATCCCGGCCATGAGCCCGGCCCCGGCGTGGTGGACGTCACTGGGCTTGCCGTGGAACAGCGCCGGGGCGCGCACCACCCGGCCGCCGAACACCTGCCCGATGCACTGGTGGCCCAGGCACACGCCGAGGATCGGCACCGTGCCGGCGAGGTGGCGCAGCACGTCGTTGGAGACGCCAGCGTCCTCGGGGCGGCCGGGACCGGGCGAGATCAGCACAGCATCCGGCTCGAGGGCCGCAGCCCCGTCGAGGTCGAGGGCGTCGTGGCGGGCCACGATCGGATCGGCGCCCAGCTCCCCCAGGTACTGCACCAGGTTGTAGACGAACGAGTCGTAGTTGTCGATCACCAGGACTCGGGGGGCCACCGCCTCGGAGGCTAACGGGCCGGCCGTCGGCCCCCCTGTCGTTTGCGGCGGTAGCCTTGCGCTTCATGGCAGCAAAGTCCAAGGGCCGCTACGGCACCACAGGCCGGGTGACCCCGAAGAAGGACGAGGTCGTCGAGAAGGGCGACCGCACGCCGCCGCCGCCGTCCGGCCGCTACACGCCGCCGGTGCCGAAGGAGTGGCGGGAGAGCCCGAAGTGGGTGCCCATCCTGATGTTCGCCTTCCTCGGCCTCGGCGCCCTCATGATCCTCGTCAACTACACGCCGCTGATGGACAAGCTCGGTGGGTCCAGCAACTGGTACCTGCTCGGCGGCCTGGGCCTGGTCACCCTCGGCTTCATCACCGCCACCAAGTGGGAGTAGATGTCCCCCAGGTTGCCGGGGAATGACATCCATGTAGTCATCCCCACCCTTGTCCACACCTGTGGATAACTCTTCGGACTACAGGAAGTCGGCCTCGGTCTTCATGAGGTCCATGTCGTCCATGCAGTGTCGAGGTGGCTCGGGGTCGGCGCTCCCGGCCTGCACGGTGCGGATCTCGAGGCCGCAGCTGCTGCAGCGGTAGAGGCGCTTCAGCTTCCGGAGCTCGCCCTCGGGCGGCGGCTGCGGGATGGGGGCGGCGAAGGTGCGGAGCACGGCCACGCCGATGCGGAACAGCACCAGTGCCACGGCGACGGCGACGACGATGCGGAACATGGCCGCCCAAGTCTGGCCCGCCTGCGCCCGGCTAGCCCAGCCGCTCGATGATGGTGGCGTTGGCCAGCCCGCCGCCCTCGCACATCGTCTGCAGCCCGAAGCGGCCGCCGGTGCGCTCGAGCTCGTGGAGCATGGTGGCCAGCAGCTTGGTCCCCGAGGCCCCGAGGGGGTGGCCGAGGGCGATGGCGCCGCCGTTCGGGTTGACCTTGGCCAGATCGGGCTTGTGCTCCTTCTCCCAGGCCAGCACCACCGAGGCGAAGGCCTCGTTGATCTCGATCAGATCCATCTGGTCGAGGGTCATCCCGGCCTTCTCCAGCACCATCTTCGTGGCGGGGATGGGCCCGGTGAGCATCTCGATGGGGTCGACGCCGGCCACGGCGAAGGCGTG
>JBKJNA010000091.1:0-6140 GCA_046596195.1 Acidimicrobiales bacterium
GAGCTGTTCGCCGCCCGCCCCGACCTCGTGCTCGGCCGACTCGGCGAACAGCTCGTTGACGAACACCGCCTCGCCGGTGTCGTCGTGGTCGTGGTCGAGCGGCACCGTCGTCGCCCACCGCAGGCCGCGGTGCTCCTCGCCCTCGCCCCGGCGGCGCAGCACGAGCAGGTCGGCCACCACCTCGGTGCCAGCGGCGGCGGCGAAGGCGCCGGCTGGGAAGCGCAGCGCCCCCACCAGGTCGGCTCGGGCCTCGATCTCCCGGCGCGCCGCGGGGTTGCGCGCATCGGCGGTGTAGCGCGAGGTGAGCACCGCCACCAGGCCGCCGGGCCGGGTGAGGTTCAGGCCCTTGACGATGGCGTAGTTGTGCAGGCAGGCTCGGCTATTGCATCCGATGAAGGATCCGGAGGCATTGGGGTGGGCGTCACGAGCATCATTTGGCATCTCCCGAGGGCCGCTCGGCGCGCCGGGTTTGGCCAGCTGACCAGGGATTCGCCGTCGGACCTTGCATCTGATGTAAGAAGGGTGCGTCCGTTGTCGAGGTTCGGAGAGGCCGGTTGCATGGGTTCGAGACAGATCGATCCGGTCGAGATGGCCGGCTCGGCGGCGACGGTGCTGGCCGGCGGCGTGGCGTTCCTGCAGCCGGAGGACGCCGTGCTCGCAGCCATGCAGGAGGGCTGGGCCGCCCAGCAGCGCTCCCGCCTCCTAACGGCGGCCACGGTGGAGAATCGGGGCTGGACGCTGCAGCGCTTCGTGGCCTTCACCAACGACTACCCGTGGTCATGGGGACCGGCAGACGCCGAGGAGTGGACGTCGTCGCTGGTGGCCGACGGCTTGGCGCACTCGACCATCCGCGGCTACCAGGCGTCGGTGGCGTCGTTCCTGGCCTACGCCTGCGACCCCCGCTACGGCTGGGCGTCGGTGTGCGAGCAGCGCTTCGGCACCCATCCCACCCAGGTGTTCCACGAGTGGAACACCGCCGTGCACCGTGGCGAGACCGAGGCCCGGCCGGACCGCCGGCCCATGAGCCGCGACGAGCTTCAGGCCTTCTTCGACCACGCCGATGAGCAGGTGGCGCGCATCGCCGGCGGAGGCCGCAAGGGATGGCTGGCCGCCTACCGCGACGCGGTGTTGTTCAAGACCATCTACGCGTGGGGCCTGCGGCGGCGGGAGGCGGCCATGCTCGATCTGGCCGACTGGGGACCCAACGCCCGAGCACCGCAGTTCGGGCGCTTCGGCGTGCTGAACGTCCGCTACGGCAAGGCCAGCCGGGGCGGCCCGCCCCGCCAGCGCACTGTGCTCACGGTCATGGGCTGGGCGTCGCAGGCGATGGCCGAGTGGGTGGGCGAGATCCGCCCCGCCTACGCCACCGGCACGGCCCGGATGCTGTGGCCCACCGAGCGTGGGAGTCGGGTGGCGTCGAGCGCCATCAACGCCCGCTTCGCCGACTACCGCGACGCCATCGGCCTCGACGCCGCGTTGTCACCGCACTGCCTGCGGCATTCGTTCATCACCCACCAGCTCGAGGACGGCGTCGACCAGCTGTTTGTGCAGCAACAGGTCGGCCACCGGTGGGGCTCGTCGACGGCGGGCTACACCAAGGTGGGCAGCGACTACCTGCAGGCTGCCCTGGCCCGGGCCCTGCGCCCGGCGTTCGACCAACCCGACGGCGCCGCCGGCGCCGAGGACCGCTGAGGAGGACGACGATGGCAAGGGCAAAGCTCGGCTACCAATGGAACCTGCGACTGGTCATGGCCCGCCACGCCATGTTCGCCACCACCGATCTCGTGCCGCTGCTGGCCGAGCGGGGCGTGGTGTTGTCGTCCACCCAGGTCTACCGGCTGGTGACCCAGATGCCGGAGCGTTTGAGCCTGCGCACGCTGATGGCCCTGTGCGACATCTTCGACTGCACCCCCAATGACCTGATCGAGCCGGTGACGGAGACCCGCACGAAGCGGGCGGCAGCCGGCGTCGTCGGTGAGGCGGCCGTTTCGTCGCTCAAGGAGCGCCGCCCGAGACGGGCCGAGATCACCAAGCCGTGACCGATGCCCCCCGGGCGGACCTGCCACCGTGCGCCCGCTGTGGCAGGCCGGCGCGTCCGTGGGGGCGAAGTCCGCAGGGTCGGATCTGCGCCACGTGCATGACTTCCGCCAACCGGGCCACCTGCGCGCACTGCGGTGTGCACCGCCGGGTGGGCGGTCGCGATCCCGACGGGCTGGCCTGGTGCGTCCCCTGCCGGCAGCAACACCGAGGCGCCGCCCTCGACGCCGCCCGCCGCCGGCGGATCATCGCCGTGGTGGCCGACGCCGACCCATCGCTCGGCACCGAGCTGGTCGAAGCGGCGCTGGAAGCGACCGCCGGTGCGAGGACCACCCTGCGCCGCCTCGCCGATCACCTCGACGCCCACCCGGAGGTGTTCTCGACCGGGCCGACCAGCAACATGGCCGTCCTCGACCGCTTCACGATCGCCCTGGCGGCGGCCGGCTCGACGCGCATCGCCACCATCGACCCGATTTGCAGCCGCTGCGGTCGACAACGCCGCTGGCACGCCCGGGTCGACGGCGGCGGAGAGTGCGGGTCGTGTTGGGCACGCGTGCACCGCGAGCCGTGCTCGGTGTGCGCCCGGCCCCGTTGCGTCAACCATCGCGACGCCGACGGGCGCCCGGTGTGCGAGCGCTGCATGCAGCACGAGCGGCGCCTGCGGCGACTGGACGAGCTCGCCGCCGAGATCGCCGGGGTGGTCCACCGGGCCGACCCCGCAGTGGCCGTCGTCGACATCGGGGCCGCGCTCGACAAGCTGGCCCCGAACGTGCCGGCGCGGGCGCTCATCGCCCGCCAGCTCGGCGCCGGCCCCCCGCTGTCAGCCGGTGTGCACCGCCTGGCCCCGGTGGCGCGTCTGCTCGACGCACTCCGCGTGGCCGGGGCGGTGCTGCCCGCCGCCACCTGCACCGACTGCGGCGAGGCGGCGCAGCCGTTGGTGACGTATCGCTCCGTGGTCCGGTGCCTGCGGTGTGCCAGGAGCTGCCCCGGCTGCGGCGGCGCCACCAAGGAGCCGACCAAGCCGTGGTGCGGCCGGTGCGAGCGCGGGCCACGCGGGACCTGCGGCGACTGCGGGCGGGTGGATCGGCCCCTCGACGACAACGGCCGGTGCCGGGGCTGTCGCGAACGCGTGGAGCGACGCTGTGCTGCGTGCGACACCCAGGCGCCGCGCACGTGGGTACAGGGACGGTGGGTGTGCCAGCGTTGCGCCCTGGCCGTCGACCTGGACTGCCATCTGGGCCCGGCCGATGCGCTTGCGGCCCCGCTGGTAGTCCTGCGCGACGCCATCCTGGCTGCCGACAACCCGACCCGGGTGCGCAGCTGGCTGCGCGACAGCGCGGCCGGAAAGGTCCTCGCCAGCGTGGCCGCCGGCGAGACGGCCCTCACGCACACCGCCCTCGACGCCTTCGGCGCTGATCACAGCGTCATGCACCTGCGCTCGCTGCTGGTCGCCGTCGCCGCCCTGCCGGCCGAGGACCGCAGCATCAACCGCTTCGAGGTCTTCGCCGGCGAGCAGGTCGAGCTCATCGACGACAGCACCGACCGCGGCGCGGTACGGGCGTGGTTGCGCTGGCAGGTCCTGCCCCGACTTCGCGCCCGCGACGAGGCCGGCAAGACGATGGCGCACAGCGCCAACAACGCACGTCGCTCCGTTCGCCAGGTGGTCCTGCTCCTCGGCATCGTCCATGGCCACGGCCGGACGCTGCGAACCTGCACCCAGGCCGACCTCGACACCTGGTTTGGGGCCGGCAGATCCATCCGCTGGCTGGCCCGGCCGTTCCTGGTGTGGGCCACCGCACGCTCGCATCTGGCCAAAGGCGTGGCCGTCCCGGCGTCGCCACCCCAGGCCCTGCGCCCGGTCATCGACGCCGAGCAACGCTGGGTCGTCGCCCGGCGCCTGGTGAGCGACGACACCATCAGCGTCGACATCCGTGTCGTCGGCGCCCTGGTCGTCCTCTACGCCCAGCCCCTCGCCCGGGTGGCCGTGCTCAAGTCGAGCGACGTCCATCGCAGCTCCGACGGCACCGTCATCGTCGACCTGGCCGGCAACCCCGTTCCCATCCACGAGCCGTTCTCGACCCTCATCGGCCTCCTCCCGCACCGGCGCAGCAATGGCGTGTCCGACCAACTCGACACGCCCTGGCTGTTCCCGGGCCGTCACGCCGGCCACCACTGCGGGCCCGTCATCCTCGGGGAGCGGCTCCGGGCCATCGGGATCGAGCCCCTCTTGATGCGCAACAGCGCCCGGGCCCAGCTGGCGGGTGAGATCCCGCCGGCCATGCTGGGCGAGATCATCGGCGTCAACGCCAATACCGCCACCCGTTGGGCGGCGTTGAGTGGTGGCAACTGGATGGCCTACCCGGCCGATCTGGACGACCGCTGACGCAAGCCCCGGGCGTCGCTTTGGGCGGGGTGACTCTCGGCCTTCTCGGTTTGGTGGCGACCCTGACGGCCGGCAACCGGACGGCCTGCAACGCCGACGTAGCTCCGCTGGCGACCTCGGGGCGGCCGAACTTCGAGTGGCGACACGCCGGCGTCGCCTCTGACATGATGAGGTGGCCACCTCGGTGGCGGGTGTGCCGGGAAGCCTGGTCGGCGATGTTCAAGCTCGCGACCAAGGACGGACCCCGTGACATCCACCGATGAGACCGCAGGCGGCCGACGGGCCCATCTGAGCGGGGCGGCGGCTGCGCTTCCAGGTCGGCGCGTGCCCAGGGTGGTCCGCCAGTTCCTGGCGACGGAGGCGGCGGGGGGTGTCGTCCTGCTCATGGCCGCCGTCACCGCCCTGGTGTGGACGAACTCGCCGTGGAGCTCCTCCTACCGCTCGCTGTGGTCCACCGACCTCTCAGTGAGCCTGGGTCGCTTCGTCCTCGTCGAGGATCTTCGGCACTGGGTGAACGACGCCCTCATGGCCGTGTTCTTCTTCGTCGTCGGCCTCGAGATCAAGCGCGAGCTGGTGCACGGCGACCTGCGCGATCCCCGAGTCGCCGCCATGCCCGTCTTCGCCGCTGTTGGCGGCATGGCCGTCCCCGCCGTGCTCTACCTCCTGGTCACCGCCGGCACAGACGGCTCACGAGGCTGGGGCATCCCGATGGCGACGGACATCGCCTTCGCCATCGGGGTCGTGGCCCTGCTCGGGCCGAGGATTCCCTCATCGCTGAAGCTGTTCCTGTTGACGCTGGCCATCGTGGACGACATCGGGGCCATCGTGGTCATCGCGTTGTTCTACGCGGACGACGTCCATCCGCAGTTCCTGCTTATCGCCGCTGGCCTCGTCGTCGCCATGCTGTGTCTGCGCAGGGCAGGGATCGTGTGGATGGTGCCCTACGTGGTTCTCGGGACCGGAGTCTGGCTGGCCACCCAGGCCTCCGGAGTCCACGCCACCATCGCCGGTGTGGTGCTCGGGCTTTTGGCCCCAGCGCAGCCGCTGATCGCCGGCGCGGTGGCCCGTCAGTGGGCGAGTGACCTGGGCGACGAGCCGGGACCGGCTGAACTCGACGCCATGACACGGCTGGCGAGAACGGCGGTCTCACCGGCCGAGCGCCTCGAGCACCTGCTCCATCCGTGGACAAGCTTCCTCATCGTTCCCCTGTTCGCCCTGGCCAACGCCGGCGTGGAGCTGCGGGGTGACTCCTTCGACGGGCCCGCCACGGCGACGGTGACGGCGGGCGTGGTGGTCGGCCTCGTGGCCGGCAAGGTCCTCGGCATCACGGCGGCCGCCTGGCTGGCGGTGCGCACCGGACTTGGCCGTCTGCCCGAAGGGGCCACGTGGCCCATGGTGGCAGGAGTCGCCTCGATCGCCGGCATCGGGTTCACCGTGGCCCTGTTCATCGCCGAGCTCGCTTTCGACCCAGGCTCCCTACAGGACGCCGCCAAGATCGGCGTGCTCGGCGCCTCGACTGTGGCAGCCGTCGTCGGAGCGGGGGTGTTGCATCGCGCCTGCCGCCCCGAGCGGACCGCCGACGGGTAGAGCGTCCAACCACCCTGACCAAGAGGAGCAGCGGAGCGAAGGTCACGTCAGCATCTCACCAATGCTTCCCAGCCCTCCGCCTGTTGTCGGCGACTGCATTCACACAGTTCGGATATGCCACTTACGCCGGTCG
>JBKJNA010000095.1:0-25892 GCA_046596195.1 Acidimicrobiales bacterium
GGGCTGCGGGCCGCTATCGAGACGGCGGGCAAGTGCCGCACGGCCGTGCTCACCAAGCTGTACCCCACCCGGTCCCACACCGGCGCCGCCCAGGGAGGCATGTGCGCGGCGCTGGCCAACGTCGAGGACGACTCGTGGGAGTGGCACCTGTTCGACACGATCAAGGGCGGCGACTACCTGGTCGACCAGCCGGCGGCCGAGATCATGTGCCGGGAGGCCATCGACGCCGTCATCGAGCTGGAGCACTTCGGTCTGCCGTTCAACCGCACGCCGGAGGGCCGCATCGACCAGCGCCGCTTCGGCGGTCACACCCGCAACCACGGCGAGGCGCCCGTGCGCCGGGCCTGCTACTCGTCGGACCGCACCGGGCACATGATCCTGCAGACGCTCTACCAGCAGTGTGTGGCACGGGGTGTCACCTTCTTCAACGAGTTCCAGGTGCTCGATGTGGCGTTCGCCGAGGGGCGCCTGGCCGCCGTGGTCGCCTACGAGCTGGCCACCGGCGACCTGCACGTGTTCAACACCAAGGCCGCCCTGTTCGCCACCGGCGGGTTCGGCAAGATGTTCAAGGTCTCCTCCAATGCCCACACCCTCACCGGCGACGGTCCCGGCCTGCTGTACCGGCGCGGAATCCCCATGCAGGACATGGAGTTCTTCCAGTTCCACCCCACCGGCATCTACAAGCTGGGCATCCTGCTGTCGGAGGCGGCGAGAGGCGAGGGTGGCATCCTGCGCAATGCGGGTGGCGAACGGTTCATGGAGCGCTACGCGCCCACCGTGAAGGACCTTGCCCCGCGCGACATGGTGAGCCGGGCCATCCAGACCGAGGTCCTCGAAGGGCGGGGTATCGGTGAGGCGGCCGATGCCGTGTACCTCGACCTCACCCACCTGCCGCCGGAGCAGATCGACGAGAAGCTGCCCGACATCACCGAGTTCGTGCGCACCTATCTCGGCATCGAGCCCAAGACGGCCCCCATCCCGATCCAGCCCACCGCCCACTACGCCATGGGCGGCATCCCGACCAACGTCTCGGGCGAGGTGGTCGTCGACGCCGCCGGCACCGTGTTCCCCGGCCTCTACGCAGCGGGCGAGTGCGCATGCGTGAGCGTGCACGGCGCCAACCGGCTGGGCACCAATTCCCTGCTCGACATCGTGGTGTTCGGCAAGCGGGGCGGCGCGGCCATGGCCTCCTTCTCGGCCACCGCCGACCTGCCTCCCCTGCCACCCGGCGCAGGCGACGAGGTGGTGCAGCGGATCGAGGCGATGAAGTCGGGCGCCGGCAATGAGAAGGTCGGCGCCGTGCGGACCGACCTGCAGGCGGCCATGACCGAGAAGGCCTTCGTGTTCCGCAGCGAGGAGCTCCTGGCCGGCGCCCTCGAAGCGGTGCACGAGCTGCAGGCCCGCTACGAGCACGTCACCATCGACGACAAGGGCCCGACGTTCAACTACGACCTCACCGAGGCCCTCGAGCTCGGGTACCTGCTCGACCTGGCCGAGGCGTCGGTGGTCAGCGCCCGGGCCCGCACCGAGAGCCGCGGCGCCCATTTCCGCACCGACCACCCAACCCGCGACGACGAGCACTGGATGCGCCACACGCTGGCGGCCAGGCAGGAGGACGGCACCGTGGAGCTCTCGTACAAGCCGGTGGTGACCGGCGCCTACCTGCCGATGGAGCGCAAGTACTGATGACCGGCACAGACTGATGACTGGCACAGACTGATGGCGCTCGTGGACGTGGAGCTGAAGATCAGGCGCTACAACCCCGACGTCGACAAGAAGCCGCATTGGCAGACGTTCAAGGTGCAGGCGGAGCCGACGGACCGGGTCCTCGACGCCCTGCACACGGTGAAGTGGGAGCAGGACGGCACGCTCAGCTTCCGGCGGTCGTGCGCCCACGGCGTGTGCGGGTCCGACGCCATGATGATCAACGGCGCCAACGCGCTCGCCTGCATCGAGCTGGTCCAGAAGGCGGCGGGGCCGAAGGGGGGCCGGATCACCGTCGAGCCGATCCGGGGCCTGCCCGTCATCAAGGACCTGGTGGTCGACATGGAGCCGTTCTTCGCCCAGTACCGGTCGGTGCTGCCGTACCTGGTCAACAACGACGACCCCGGCTACACCGAGCGCCTCCAGTCGCCCGAGGAGCGGGCCCGCTACGAGGACACCACCAAGTGCATCCTCTGCGCCGCCTGCACCACGTCGTGCCCGGTGTTCTGGGGCAACTCGGGCTACGTGGGGCCGGCCGCCATCGTCAACGCCCACCGGTTCATCTTCGACAGCCGCGACCAGGCCGGCGACCAGCGCCTCGACATCGTCGACGACCGTTCCGGCGTCTGGCGCTGCCGCACCGCCTACAGCTGCACCGAGGCGTGCCCGAGGGGTATCAAGGTGACCCAGGCCATCCAAGAGGTGAAACGGGCCGTCTTCACCGACAAGGTGTAGGGCGCATCCGCCGTCGGCGAGGTGGAGGCAATCCTTCTCGGCCCGTCACGCGCCCGGCGGGACCTTGCCTGGGCCCTCCCCCCCGTCGCCTGGGTCGGTACCGGACGAGGCGAGTTGCTCACTGAACCGGCGCAGGTGGCGGACGATCTCTGGATCCACCGGGGCCCCCCGGCGCGCCAGGGAGGCCTTGATCTCGGTGTACACGGCCGCCTCCAAGCCGCACCTCCGGCACAGGTCCAGATGTCGCACCACCCGCCCGCCGGTGAGGTCGTCCACCTCGTGGTCCAGGAACGCCTGGAGCATCCGGGCCACCTCTCGACAGTCTGCCGGCCGCCCAGGACGGGCTCGTCGCAATGGCCTCATGTCTCCCCCTTTCTGGCGACCAGTCCCGCTGCCGACAACCGGTCCCGGATTCGGCCTCTCGCCCGGTGGAGGCGGCTCATGACCGTCCCGACCGGGATGGTGAGGGCGGCAGCCGCCTCGGCGTAACTCAGCCCGTCCAGGTCGACGAGTTGCACGACGTCACGGAAGCGGGCCGGCAGGCGGTCGAGGGCGTCGGCCACCACCGCGTCGAAGGTCTCGCCCACCACCAGAGCCTCGGGCTGGTGGTCCTCGGCGGCGGCCAAGCGGTCGGCATCGCCAGGATGGGTGAGTAGACCGGGGCGCCGGCGCCGGGTGCGGTTGCTCTCGGCGTTGCGCATGATGGTGAGCAACCAGGCCCGCGGGCTGGCGCCGTCGAAGCGGTCGATGCCCCGGTAGGCGCGCAGCAGCGTGTCCTGGACCAAATCCTCGGCGTCCACCAGCCGGCGGGTCATGGCCATGGCCACCCGGAGCAGTACCTCCAGCTCGGGCACGACGTGGCGCTCGAACGCCTCCCTCCGGCGATCGTCGGCACTGAGCGACTGCGACACGACCGGGAACCCTCCCACGTCCGACGACATTCCGCGCCCGGTGGAATATCGGGAAGACTCGTCGGGTTCCCGCCTCGATGACCGCCCTGTCGCACCGCCGCCTCCGGCACCGGATCGAGCCCTACGTGGACGGGGAGCTGGCCCCGGCGGCGCAGCACAGCGTGCGTCGCCACCTCGACGACTGCTGGGGCTGCAGCGATGCGGCCGACGTGGTCCGCCTGATCAAGTGCTCCTTGGCGCACCTCGCCGACCGGCGGCCCCCAGCGGTGGCCGCCGCGCGCCTCGGGCGCTGGGCCCGCGCCGTTCCCGATCGGCTGCGGTGACGGGCGCAGCGGGGATCGACCTCGTCGGCGCCGAGCAGGCCCCACTGCTGGCCCGGCCCTACTACGGCGGGGGAGACCCCGGGCCGATCGTGGCCGCGCTGGCCCACGTGCCCGAGCTGCTCGAGGTGGCCCTGCCCTTCATCGGCGCCGCCCTGGGGCCGTCAGCCATCGAGGCCCGGGCCAAGGAACTGGCCGTCGTGCGGACATCGGCCCTGCTCGGTTGTCGGTACTGCGTGGAGGCCCACACCCCGGTGGCCCGCGACGCCGGCCTGGCGCCCGAGGAGGTGCGGGCCCTGCGGGGCGAGGGCGGTCTCGGGGACGTGTTCACCGACGAGGGCGAGCGCGCCGTGCTGGCCTGGGTGGACGCGCTGGCCCTCGGCCGGGGCGCAGTGGCCCCCGAGCTACGGGAGGCGGTGGCGGTCCGCTTCGGCGTCCCCTTCCTGGTCGAGCTGACGATCCTTGTGGGCGCCACCATGATGCTGAACCGTTTCTGCACCGCGCTTGACCTGCCGACCTCGCCCGAGACGCGCCGCCGCCTGGAGGCCGAGGGCCTGGGATGGCACCAGTGACTGCGCTGGCCGAGGCGATCGACGCCGGCGCCATCTCGCCCCGCCTGTGGCTGTACAGCAACTACCACTGCAACCTGGCCTGCACCTACTGCCTGACCGAGTCCGCCCCGCACGTGGCGCGACGGGAGCTGGATGGCCAGCGCATGGTCGAGCTTGCCTCCGAGGCCAAGGAGCTGGGGTTCACGGCCCTCGGCGTCACCGGCGGCGAGCCGTTCCTGCGGCCCGACATGCCCGAGCTGCTGGGCCGGATGGCATCGGTCCTACCCGTCGTGTGCCTGTCCAACGGCACCGTGTTCTCCGAGGCCCGTCTCGATCGCCTCCAGGCCCTGGCCGGCCTCCCGGTCGAGCTCCAGGTCTCGCTCGACCGGCCGGAGCCAGACGCAAACGACGCCATGCGCGGCGCCGACAACTTCCACAAGGTGGTGGACGCCATTCCCCGCCTGGTCGGGCGGGGCATCGCCGTACGCGTCGCCACCACCCTCGACGGCCCGATCGACGAGGCCGAGATGGCCCGCCTGTGCGAGCTGCACCGCAGCCTCGGAGTAGGCGACGACGACCACGTGGTGCGCCCCATCGTCGCTCGGGGCCGGGCGGCCACCGCCGGCCTGGGCGTGGCCGCCGGAGCGGCCGAGCTCGAGCCCGAGCTCACCATCACCGCCGACGGGGCCTTCTGGAGCCCGTTCGGGCCCACCGTCGTCGGCAATCGCCTGGACACCGACCTGCTCGTGACCCGCACGACCCGTCCCCTGGCCACGCCTGCCTCCGCCATGCTGCGCCTGGTCCAGGGCCGTCCCCCCGGGGACGACGCCCGCCTGGGCATCCGCTGAGCCTGATCCACAACGGCCCGGTCGGGCCCGCCACCCCCGCTCTGCCCATCGTGCCCTGCCGAGAGGACTCCATGGCCACCACCACCCCCACACGACCCGCTCGCACCACCGGGCACCCACCCGTCCTCGACGCCGCCGTCGACGGCCATGCCAGCGCGCTGGTGCTCGGCGCCGTGCGCATCTCCCTCGGTGTGCTGTGGCTCACCAATGCCGGCTGGAAGACGCCGCCCGATTTCGGCCAGGAGCGCGGCAGGGGGCTGTTCGCCTTCGTGGGCGATGCCGTGGACCACCCGGTGTTCCCGCCGTGGAGCTGGTTCGTCCGGGAGGTGATCCTGCCCAACTTCCGCCTTTTCGGCTGGACGGTGCTGATCGTCGAGGCGTGCCTCGGGGCCTTCTTGCTGTTCGGCCTCGGGACCCGGTTCTGGGCCCTGGTCGGCGTGGCCCAGTCGACGGCCATCGGGCTGTCGGTGCTGCAGACGCCGAACGAGTGGCCGTGGTCGTACTACCTGATGGTGCTCGCCCACCTGGCCATCTTCGCCGTCGCGGCCGGTCGCACCATCGGGCTGGACGGGGTGCTCCGACCGGCCTGGGCGGCCCGCCCGTCCCGCTGGTCAAGGCTGCTGCTGAGGGCATCGTGAGCCCGGGAGGCCGGTCCATGAGCCGCTACCAGCGGGCGCAGCTCGTCGTCGCCCTCGTGGCCCTGGCCTTCGGCCTGGTGGGCCTGCTGCTGGCTCGCGACCTCGGATTCACCGCTCGGCGCGGCGTGTTGATCGGCCCGAGCGACCTCGAGCTGGCGACGCTGACCCTCAACCCGCTGGGCGCCCTCGTGTCAGCGGCCGTCGCCACCCTGGGGATGGCGGGAGCGTTGCTGCGCCGGCGCCGGCTCGTCACCGTCGCCGGCAGCGGCTTCTTGGTGCTGGCCGCCCTGGTCCTGGTCCAGTGGGGCGGGCCCACCAACTGGACGGGCGGGCGCGGTTCCAACATCTCGCTGTGGCTGGGCGCGGGAGCGAGCCTGCTGGCCCTGGTGTCGGCGGAGCGGGCGGCTGGTGCACCCGCCCCCTGAGCGCCGTTCCGGGGCCAAAACTGACCGGCCGCCCCGCCGCGTGGATTCACTCCGAGGCGATGGCGGGCGCCCGATCCCGGGAGCGGGCGGCCAGGACCAGCTCCATCGCCCCCCACAGGGCGAGCAGGGCGGCGTAGGTCCGGGCCCGACCGAGGATCACCCAGTACCGATCGAGCGCGTAGAACAGGCCGGAGACCACGGCGGCCGAGCCCACGCTGGTGAGGCTGACGGCGAAGCCGCGCTTTTGGAGGGCGCCGGCCACGATGGCGGCCACGCCCACCGACACCATGTAGGCCGCAGGTACTCGGATCGGGAGATCCCAGGCGCTGATCGACACCACCGTCACCCCCCAGCACGCCACGACGAGGGCGGCCGACCAATACCCGTCGCCACGGCCTCCCAGGACGACGACGGCGAGGTAGACCACCCCGGCGAACAGCGGCGTCCAGTAGAACGGCAGCGGCCCGGGGCTGATCGCCACCGCCATGGCCGCCGCCCCGGCGAAGAGCACGGCGGCCCGCCGCAGGCGAACCTGGGCGCTCGCCCCACCGGCCGCCGGCTGCTCCTCCATGGCCCGACACACTACAGAGGCCTCGGCCATACGGAGCTGCGGTCGGCACCTTCACGGCGCCGCCGGCGACGTTCGTCGTCGAGGGGCCTACCGGCGATGCTCCTACTCGTGGTGCTCCTGGCGGCCTGCGGGACCAACCCTCGACCGACGTCGGCCCGCGTCCCGTCGACGGAGGGCCTCGACGTGGTGCCTCCCGCTCCGGCAGGGTCGGCCCCCGCCGCCGCGTGGCCGAGCGCCGGGCACGACGCCCGCCACTCCGGCTCGACGGCGCTGCTCGGCCCGACCGGCGGGCGGATCAGGTGGGAGCGCCGCCTCGAGGGACCGGTGACGCCGGGCCCGGCGGGCGGCGCCGACGGGACCATCTACGCCGCATCCAATGGGGGCATCCTGCACGCGCTCGACCCCCGGACCGGCGCCGACCGCTGGACCTACGACGGTGGAGGGAGCTACGGCAGTGACCTGTCGACGACCCCCGCCGTCCTGGACGACGGCACTGTGGTGTGGCCCGGGCCGGGCGGCGTCGTCCACGGGATCGATGCCACCGGGCGGCCGTTGTGGCAGTGGCCCGTGGCCGGGTTCGCCCTCTCCCCGGCCCTGCTGGCCGACGGGTCCGTCGCCGTCGCCGACATGACGGGTTCCGTCGCCGTGCTCGAGTGGCCGGGGAGCGACCACCGACGCCCGCCGCGAGCCCGGTGGTCGGTCGACCTCGGCCGGGTGTCCTACGCCAGCCCGGCCGTCGGAGCGGACGGCTCGGTGTACGGCGCCGCCGACACTGACCTGGTTGCCCTCGACCCGGTGACCGGGTCCGTCCGCTGGCGCTTCGCCACGGGCGACACCATCGAGGTCTCGCCCTCGGTGGCGCCCGACGGGACGGTCGTGATCGCCAGCAACGACCCCTTCACCTACGGGGTTGCCCCGGACGGGTCGCAGCGCTGGCGCCACCGCCGGGGCGCGCTCTCATACTCGTCGCCGTCGGTCACCGCCACCGGCCTGGTCTACGCCGGCGACCACCGCGGCGGCGTCGCCGTCCTCGACGCCGCCAGCGGGCGCGCCCTGGCCCGCTTCCAGGGCCAGGGACCCACCGCCGCCACCCGATCGGTGGGCGTGTGGACCGCCCCGGCCGTGGACGGCGCCCACCGCAGCTATTTCGGGACCCGCAGCGGACACGTCTACGGCTACGGCCCCGACGGGACACGACTGTTCGACCTCGCGGTGGGGGCGACCGTCGACAGCTACCCGGCGCTGACCGCCGACGGCGCGCTGGTCGTCGGCGTGACCGACGGTCGCCTGCTGGCCATCGCCGACGACACCCTGCCCTGCGTCACTGCCCGCCGTGCGGCCGAAGGCGCCACCATCGCCTACTCGCCCGCCCGGCCCGATGCGGTGGTGGCGGTGGCGACGGGCGCTCCGCTCGTCGGCCTGGGTGTCGACGACGGGCCGAACGCCCGGTTCACGCCCGAGGTGCTGGCCGTGCTCTCCCGCCACCGCGCCCGGGCCACGTTCTTCATGGTCGGTGAACCCGCGGCCACCCACCCCGCACTGGTCGAATCCGTGGTCGCGGCCGGCCACGAGGTCGCCCACCACACCTGGTCGCACCGGAATCTGGTCGGACGTTCGACAACCGAGATCGCCGACGAACTGCAGCGTACGACCTCCTCCCTCGAGCGGGCCGGGGTCGAACCACGTCGACTCCTGCGCCCGCCCCGTGGTGAGCAGGACGAGGTCGCGGCTGAGGCCGTATGCCGGGCCGGCATCCGCACGATCGGGTGGTCGGCCAACATCGGGCGCCATCTCGACGACCCCGAAGCGCTGGCCGGCCAGGTCCAGCCAGGAGCGATCGTCCTTGTGCACGACGGGCTGGGCGACCGCACCCGCTCGATCGAGGCGCTCGATCGCTTCCTGACCGTGCTCGATGGTCGAGGCGTCCAGGCCGTCGGCGTGGACGAACTGTTGGCTTCCGGCGCAGCGGGCGGCCCAGCCACGTAGGTCATGTGGTCGCGCCGAATCCAACCTGCCGGAACTCCTGGGCCTTGGTCAGACGGCCAAAGGCCGCCAAGAACTGCAAAGGGCGATCTTCACCGACAAGGTCTAGATGCCCGCCAGATCTAAGTGCCTTTTGTCTCTAGCCGGCAGGAATCACTACCGGGGCGTCGAACCCTGATCACCACAGGTGGGCGGAGCGCTCAAGCGCCTCCGTCCGACGTCCGAGGCTCTTTCGAGTTTCGGCCCGGGAGACGGTGATGACGGCGGATTCGAACGAGCACACCCGACAGCCCGGCTGGGCGCGCCCGACCAGCCGGCGCCAGGAGCGCCTGCAGCACCGGGCCGCCACCGCACCCCGACCGCTCCGCATCTTCTTCGAGGCCGAGCTCGGCTACCAGCAGTGGCGTCCGGGCGCCAAGGCCCGCACGCGGGCGGCGCTGGCGAACATCCGCCACCACCTGTCCCGGGTCGCAGTGGTGTCGGCGGACGGCACCGTCCGCCGCCGGACCCACCTCACCATGTCGCCCGACGTCCAGCTCCGGGTGGCCCGCCGCCTCCTCCCCGTGGCTGTCGCCCTGGGCGTGGTCGGCCTGGGCGGCACCAACCTGCGCACGGGTGGCGAGACGCTCGTGTTCGAGCGCCTGACCGACGGCGGGGTGCAGGCCGAGGCGCTGGCGCCGGTCGCCGCCAGTGCAGGGACGGGTGCCGAGAAGGGTGCCGCCACTGACGGCCCCGGACCGGTTCCGGTCGGCCCTCCGGCGACCGCCGTGGCGGCCGACGGCGCCGCTCCCGACCCTCCGGCGGCCACGGCCGGCCGCACCATCCCCGCCCAGCGGGGCGCCCTGCCGGTGGGCAAGGGCATGTGGATCTGGCTGGCCGACCAGGCCGAGGGCGGCAACGCCCAGGCCATCGTGGCCCGTGCCCAGGAGGTCGGGCTGACCCACCTCTACGTGCGCACCGCCTCGCTCTCCCAGGGCTTCTACGCCGCCCCCTTCCTCGACCAGTTGCTGCCCGCCGCCCACGCCGCCAACATCCGCGTCTACGCCTGGGACTTCCCCTACCTCGACAACGTGGACGGCGACGTGGCCCGCGCCGTGCAGGCCATCACGTACCTCACGCCCGACGGCCACCGGGTCGACGGGTACGCGGCCGACATCGAGCTCCAGAGCATGGGCGTCAACATCACGGCGCAGACGGGCAAGCACTTCGGCGTGGCCCTGCGCCGGGCGGTAGGGGCCAATTACCCGCTGATTGCGTGCGTCCCCCGGCCGTCGCCGGCGCTCACCCAGTTCCCCTACGCCGACCTGGTGGCCTCCTTCGACGCCATCGCTCCGATGGTCTACTGGCTTGGCCAGAACCCCATCGACCACATCGCCGGCGCCGTGCGCGACCTCGAGGTGCACGGCAAGCCGATCCTGCCCGTGGGCCAGGCCTACGACGGCGGCGGCGAGGGCGGGCCCCCGGGCGTGCCTCCCCGCGACGAGCTGATCAAGTTCATGCAGAGCGGCGACAAGGTCGGCGCGGCGGGGGTCTCGTGGTGGTCGTGGCAGCACGCCGACCAGGAGGCGTGGGACGCCATCAAGGACGCGGCGGAATTCCGGCTGCCCGCCGGCGACCCGGCTGCGTTCACGCCGGGCCAGGTGAAGGCGTACCAGACACTGCTCACCAGCCTCGGGTTCCCGACGCCGATCGACGGCGTATGGAGCGACGGCACCAAGGCAGCGGTGAAGGACTATCAGCGGGCGGCCCGGCTCCCCGCCGACGGCGTGATCGACGAGGCCACGCGGCAGATCCTGATGACCCCCTTCGCCCCCCCGGTCCAGCCCCAGCCCTGATCCCCGCCGGCGTACCTGGGCGTGCTAGCACGGTGAAACACCTCGGGCGCCACCACCATTGCCGCGCGCACCCCGGCCCGGCACCCTTGAGAAGGCGAGGGAGGCCGCATGCACGATGCAGCACTGTTCCGGGACGGTCGGGACGATCCGACGGCGATCGGCTACGTGTTGCTGGCAGCGCTCACGCTGGCCGGACTGGCCCGGTGGGTGTCCGAACTGACCGCCGGCGCCGGGCGGGGCGGGCGCTACGACCTCCCCCTCGTCAACCACCTCAGCTGGTTCGCTTTCCTGCTCTTCGCCACGGTCGCCTTCATGGCGTTGATCGGGGGCGTGTGCCGCGTGGTGGAGCGCATGCGGCCCGCCCGGGCGGACACATCCGCCACCTGAGCCCGAGGGCCCGGGAAGCAGAGCCTCAAGGCCTGGAAGGCGTCTCGGCCCAGGGCACGATGCGCTCCGACCACCCCACCCCGCCCGCATCGCCGGCCGGGGTGCGGAACCGGCACAAGGCCCGCTCAAGGACCGACCGGCGCGACCCCCTTTCGAGTCGCAATGGCGCCCGGTGCACGACGGCCGGCGGCACCGGGACGTCCGCCGAGGAATAGGGCTCACCGCCGTCGAGGTGCCCGTCCACCCGCCAGGAGGGACCGAACCAGTCGACTGCGCTCCCCCATGCGTGGCGGCGCCACCCGCTGGCGTCGACGTCGATGGTCTCGACCGGTCCCCCACCGCCGCCCACCAGGATCTCGCCGTGCACCGAACAGGCCTGCCCGTAGTCGCCTGCGCCGCCCACCACGCCGGCCGCCGCCTCCCACTCCAGGTCGAGGCCGAGCCCCGTGCGGTCGCCCCGCTCGGCGCCGAGCGCCTCGTCCGGGTCGTCGAGGGCGACGCCGAAGGCCTCCAGGGCGAGCGACCAGTGGTCGTGCGGGGTCTCGCAGTTCACGTCCGCCCACAACCCCTCGGACCGGATCTCCCGTGACGTGGGCGACCGGGGCGCGGCCACCTCCAGGTCGCGCACGAGCAGGTACGGCCGGTGCCGACCAACCAGGGCGGCCCAGTACCAGGCCAGCCGGGGCGAAGCCCAGATGGTGAGGCCCACGAAGCCGCCCAGGGAGCCGTCGGCGGCCACGAAGTCGAACGACCACGACTCGGGGCCTCCGGGATGGCGCCGCTCCCACACGGGGTCGGGCAAGGCGGCAGGCACTGGTTCCTCCATGCCGGCCGGATGGTAGGAGACTGCCGGCATGGCACGTGCGTTCGACGGCATCGACGACAAGCTCTCCGGCTGGCTGGCCGACCAGCGGGTGTTCTTCGTGGCCACCGCCCCGCTGGCCGACGACGGTCGTCTCAACCTGTCACCCAAGGGCATCGAGGGCACCTTCGTCGTCGTCGACCCCCACACGGTGGCCTATCTCGATCTCACCGGCAGCGGGATCGAGACGGTGGCCCACCTTCGCGAGAACGGGCGCATCGTGGTGATGTTCTGCGCCTTCGAGGGGCCGCCCCGCATCGTCCGCCTCTACGGCCGGGGCGAGGCCATCCTCCCCGACGATCCCCGCTTCGGCGCCCTCGTGGGCCGCTTCACGCACCACCCCGGCATCCGCTCGGTGGTCGTGGTCGAGGTGACCGACGTCACCGACTCGTGCGGCTTCGGTGTCCCCGTGCTGCGCTACGACCACGAGCGCACCAAACTCGACGAGTGGGCGGCGCGCAAGGGCCCGGACGGCATCGCCGAGTACCAGCACGCCCGCAACGCCGAGAGCCTTGACGGCCTCCCCGGCCTCGTATGAAGAAGCTGGCCGACTACGGGCTCGACGACCACCCGGCGGACGACCCCGAGCGGGCCCGGCTGGCGTGGGCCGTGGCCGCCCTCGACGACTGCGACGGGTGCGGCGATCTGCGGGTGGAGCTCACGGTGGAGGAGGAGGGGGACGCCGGCGCCGGCCTGGTGGGTCACCTCTCGCCTGCCACCGCCCGCCGTCTCCGTGCTGCGCTGGCCACTGCGCTCAAGGAGATGGGCGAGCCCGTCGACTTCTGATCCTCGCCCCGGGAGGGCAGGCGGTCAGGCCTCGTCGGCCCAGACCTCCATGGACTCGAGCACGGTTGCCCCGTAGGTGGTGAGCATGGCCACGTCGACGGCGTCGCGGCCCCGGCCGATGAGGACCCGGCCGATCCGGCGCTGGTTGTTGCGGGGGTCGAACGTCCACCAGCGGTCGCCCAGGTAGACCTCCATCCACGCGCAGAAGTCCATGGGTTGGCCGGTCGGCGCCACCCCGATGTCGGGCAGGTAGCCGAACACGTAGCGAGCCGGGATGTTGAGGGCCCGGCAGAAGGTGACGCCCAGGTGGGCGAAATCGCGGCACACGCCGGTGCGGCTCTGCCACACGTCGCAGGCGGTGGTGACGGGCGAGGTGTTCTGGTAGTCGAAGGTGACGCTGTCGTGCACCCAGTCGGACACCGCCTGCACCCGCGCCCAGCCGGGCGGCGTGCTCCCGAAGAGCTCCCACGCCTCGTCGTGCAGCACGTCCGACAGGCAGAACCGGGTGGGTAAGAGGTACACCAGGGCGTCGTGGGGGAGCGTCTCCACCGGCTGCTGGGGGGCGTAGATGTCGACCGGGTCGGGGTTGCCGCTGACCTCGGCCAGGGCGTCGAAACGCACCACGCTGCGCCCCTCGGGCAGCACCAGGCGGTCGCACAGGTTGCCGAAGGCGTCGATGTAGCTGGTGGTGGCAAGTGGCGGGGTGGACTCCCAGGCGGACGACAGCAACCCGTCGGGACCATCCGGCCGCGGGCGCACCTGCCAGATGGCCGGCGTGGGACCGGCGGCCTTGTGGACGAACTCGCACCCGACCCTGATGCGCATGTCCCGTTCTTACCCGCCCTGGGGCTCGCGGGCCCACCCGGTGGTGTCACGATCGCGTGAACGCTGATCGGAACCTGACGCTGTTCTCACAACCACGCGCCTTCCCGAAACAAGGAGGTAATCCAGGGCTGGCAGGATGGGGACGTGGGCGACCTCCTGGACGACTACGTCTCCACCCAGGGCTGGGACGAGATGTTCGAGCCCTCCGGTGCGCCGCGCGCCAGCTACGAGGCCCTGCACCAGGCCCTCCAGGTGCTCTCGGCCGAGGAGTTCGCAGAGCGCTGTGCCGCCCGCGACCGGGCCTTCCTCGACCAGGGAATCACGTTCTCGCACTCCGGCGAGGAGCGGCTGTTCCCCCTCGACCTGTTCCCCCGGGTGCTGTCGGCCGCCGAGTGGTCGCACATCGAGCAGGGCGTGGCCCAGCGGGTACTAGCCCTGGAAAGGTTCCTCGACGACATCTACGGCGAGGGCCACATCCTGCGTGACGGAATCGTCCCCCGGCGCTGCGTCACCACCGCCACCCACTTCCACCGGCCCGCCTTCGGCGTGCGGCCGGCCAACGGCGTGCGGATCCAGGTGGCCGGCATCGACCTGGTGCGGGGCGACGACAACTTCCACGTGCTGGAGGACAACGTCCGCACGCCGTCGGGCATCTCCTACGTCATCGAGAACCGCCGGGCGATGGCCCGGGTGTTCCCCGAGCTGTTCGCCAGCCACCGGGTGCGCCCGGTCGACGCCTACCCCGCCCGCCTCCTCGAGGCGCTGCGGGCGGCCGCCCCGGCCGGCGTGGGCGAGCCCACGGTGGCGCTGCTCACCCCCGGTGTCTACAACTCGGCCTACTTCGAGCACGCCTTCCTGGCCCGCCAGATGGGCGTCGAGCTGGTCGAGGGCCGGGATCTGGTGTGCCGCGACAACGTCGTCTACATGCGCAGCACCGAGGGCGAGCAGCGGGTGGACGTGGTGTACCGGCGGGTCGACGACGACTACCTCGACCCCCTCCATTTCCGCAGCGGGTCGGTGGTGGGCTGCCCCGGCATCCTCAACGCGGCCCGCGCCGGCAACATCACCATCGCCAACGCAGTGGGCAACGGCGTGGCCGACGACAAGCTCGTCTACACCTACGTGCCGGCCATGATCGACTACTACCTGGGCGAGAAGCCGCTGCTGCCCAACGTCACCACCTACCGCCTGGAGGACCCCGAGCAGCTCGAACACGCCCTCCCCCGCCTCGACCAGCTGGTGGTGAAGCCGGTGGACGGCTCGGGGGGCTACGGCCTCGTGATCGGGCCCCAGGCCAGCGACGAGGAGCTGGCCAAGGTGCGCGACGCCATCGTGGCCAACCCTCGGAGTTGGATCGCACAGGAGGTCGTGCGCCTCTCTACGTCGCCCACCCAGGTGGGCGACCGGCTCATGCCCCGCCACGTCGACCTGCGGCCCTTCGCCGTCAACGACGGCGAGCGGGTCTGGGTGGTGCCCGGCGGCCTCACCCGGGTGGCCCTGGTCGAGGGCAGCCTGGTCGTGAACTCGAGCCAGGGCGGCGGGTCGAAGGACACCTGGGTCCTCGCCGCCTCCGACGGCCGGCCCAACGGGCGCACCGGGGCCGGAGCGCCGGGCCAGCCGGCCGCCACCACGCCGGTCCCCACCCACGACGTCACCCGGCTCGACCCGGGACCGGCCATCGTCCAGGTGGCCCAGCAGCAGCAGCAGGCGGGTCCGGGCCAGGACGAGGCGGCGGCGCCGTGCTGAGCCGCATCGCCGAATCCCTCTACTGGGTGGGCCGGTACGTGGAGCGGGCCGAGGACGTGGCCCGCATCCTCGACGTCCATGTCCACCACCTGCTGGAAGACCCGTCGGTGGCCGAGGACGTGGCGTGCGCCGCCATTCTCGGCGTCATGGGCGTGACCCCCGACTCCGACGCCACCGTCGACGTGGCCGAGGTGACCCGCATCCTCGCCTTCGACAACACCGGCACCGTGTCGATCGTGCGGTCACTGCGGGCCGCCCACGAGAACGCCCGCGGGGCGCGCGACGCCCTCTCGGCGGAGATGTGGGAGTGCCTCAACGCCACCCACAACGCCCTCCCCCGCCAGGTGGCACGGGCGCAGGACGCCGGCCCCCATGCCTTCTTCCGCTACGTGAAGGAGCGGGCCGCCATCATGGCCGGGCTGGGCGACTCCACCATGAGCCGCGACGACGGCTGGCGCTTCCTCGTCCTCGGCCGCAGCATCGAGCGGGTCGACATGACCACCCGGCTGCTGCTGGCCCGATTCCGGGAGCCGGCCGGCCAGCCCGGGTGGATCACCACGCTCCGGTCGTGCTCGGCGCATGAGGCCTTCCTGCGCACGTACCGCCGGGGCGTCGAGCCCGCCCTGGTGGCCGAGTTCCTCCTCCTCGACCGGCTGTTCCCCCGCTCCGCCTTCCATGCCCTGGGCGTGGCCGAGCAGTGCCTGGCCGAGCTCGAGCCGGACGCCGGCCGGGTGGCCGTCGACGACGAGGCCCGGCGCCTCCTCGGCCGGGCCCGCACGCAGCTCGAGTTCCGCCGGGTCAGCGAGTTGATAACCGACCTGCCGGACCATCTCCACGACCTCCAGGTGGCGTGCGCCGAGTCGGGCGAGGCCATCGCCCGACGCTTCTTCCGCCAAAGCGCCCCCCAGTCCTGGAACCAGGGCGTGGCCGACGACGAGCCGGCCGGCTGGGACCGCCACCTGCGCCTGTCGCCCGCGCCGGACGCCGAGGCCCGGACCGAGGCCGAGCACGATGGCGAACCGGTGAAGCGGTGAAGCGGTGAAGCGGTGAAGCGGTGACCTGGCGTATCGAGATCACCCACCACAGCGGTTACCGGTACAAGGCGGAGGTGACGTCGTCGTACAACGAGGCGCGCATCACGCCGCTGTCCACCGACCGCCAGATGGTGCTCGACGCCGCCGTCACGGTGTCCCCGCAGGCCAGCGTCTACCGCTACTGGGACTATTGGGGCACCCTCGTCGACGCCTTCGAGGTGCACGAGGCCCACACCGAGTTGGCGGTCACCGGCCGCTCGGTGGTGGAGACGTCGGAACCGATGGCGTCGCCCGACGCCGTCGGCTGGGACCTGCTGACCCGGCCCGAGGTGGCCGACGAGTTCGCCGAGCTCCTGGCCGCCACCCCCTACGCCACCATCAACGACGAGCTCACCGACGCGGCGGGCTCGTTCAAGGCGGGCCACGACCCGCTCCAGGCGTGCCACGCCACCGTCGAGTGGGCCCGATCCCGCCTCCGCTACCAGGCCGGGTCCACCACCGCCTCCACACCCGGCGACGAGGCGCTGGCCCAGGGCGGCGGCGTGTGCCAGGACTTCGCCCACGTCACCCTGGCCCTGCTCCGGGCCATGGGCATCCCGGCCCGCTACACGTCCGGGTACCTCCATCCGACGCGGGAGGCCGAGATCGGCGAGACGGTCACCGGCCAGAGCCACGCCTGGATCGAGGCGTGGGTCGGCGACTGGGTGCCCCTCGACCCCACCAACGGCGAGCCGGTGGGCGAGCGCCACGTGGTGGTCGGCCGGGCGCGGGACTACGCCGACGTGAGCCCCCTCAAGGGCATCTACCACGGCGGCCCGGCCGAGGCCCTCAAGGTGACGGTGGACCTCACCCGCCGGGCCTGACGGCGGGCGTTCCGGCGGCTTGGCTCAACGGCGCGAATCCCTGTAGACCTGAGGGGTGGCGGCCTACCTGAGCGCGGCGTGGCTCGACGACCTCAACCGCACCGCCGGCGCCGACGACGGCCTCCGCTCCGCCACGGCCGGCACCCGGGTGGTCATCCAGCAGGTCGTCACCGGCGCCGCCGGGAGCGACGACGTGCGGTACTGGGTGCAGGTGGACGACGGCTCGGTGCTGGTCGGCGCAGGTGACGCACCGCAGCCCACGGCCACCGTCACGCAGTCGTACGACACGGCCGTGGCCATGAGCCGGGGCGACCTGGCGGTGGAGGACGCCATCCTCGGCGGGAAGGCACGGCTGGCGGGCGACATCGGCGCCCTGGTCCGCCACCAGGCCGCCCTCCAGAGCGTCGCCGCCGTGCTGGCCGGGGTGCGCGACCGCACCACCTACGCCTGATGCCCACCACCCGCCCCCGGGTGCCCGGCTGGCATCCCGACCCCGACGACCCTGCCCAGCTGCGGCACTGGAACGGCAAGCGATGGGGCAGCGAGCGCCGGCCCCGGCCGTCGTGGGCCGCCCAGCCCCGCTCGGCCGGCCTGGTGTCCGCCACCGGTCCGCACGGCGAGGGGCCCCGGCCGCCGGCGGGCGGGTCGAAGCGGAAGTGGTACCTGCTGGCGGGCGGCGCCCTCCTGTTCGCCTTGCTCGTCATCAGCGTGCCGCGGTGGTTGGGCTCCGACGTCGAAATCCCGGCCCGGACGGTGCGCGACGCCGCCTACACCAGCCGGGCCGACGCCCTGTGCAAGGCCACTCTTCCGAAGCTCCGCGTGGACCGCCCCGAGTCCCGTGAGGACAACGGCACCCCGAAGCAGTTCGCGGCGCGCATCGACAAGGCAGCCGACGGGCTGGCCACGGTGGCCGGCAACCTGCGCTCCATCCCGACGTCGACAACGGCCGACGGAGCCGAGATCGACGGCTGGCTCGACGACTGGGACGCCTACATCGCCCTCGGCCACCGATTCGCCGACACCATCGAGGCCGGAGAGCAGAAGCGCGGCCAGGAGATCAGCGCCGACAGCCAGACGCTGGCCAAGCGCATCTTCGGGTTCTCCAAGGGCAACGACATGCCCAGCTGCGTCTTCTAGTCCGTCACACCTCGAAGGTGCCCCCGGTCCGCCAGTAGAAGCCGTCGCGGCGCTCCAGCAGCCCCTCGTCCACCAGGTAGCGGCGGAGGGCGGCGTAGTCGTCGTGCACCTGGCCGAGGATGCCGTTGACCTCGCTCTCGACGTAGACCCGGCCGGGCTCGAACCGGCCGGCCAGGAAGTCGAGCACCACCAGCCGCTTGGCCCGGGCGGTGGGAATCGACGTGAGCCGGCCGCTTGCCGAAACGAAGTTGCGGAGCACGCCCGCCTGCGTGGGCGTGGCGCCCAGGTCCTCCGGGTTCACCGCCGGCCGGTCGGCGGCGGCGGCACGGGCCGCCGCCTGGAACACCCCCGCGCCGAGGGCCAGCCCACCCGGCCCCCGCTCCACCAGGCCGGCGCCGGCCAACCGCTCCAGCGCCTTCACTGCACCACGGACGTCGAGGCCGGTGCGCTCGGCCACCTCGGCGGCGGTCGACGCACCGAGGACGACGGCCGCCGCGCACCGCAGGCGGGCGTCGTCGGCCAGCAGTCCGACCAAAACGCTTGCCGTCAGGGGCGGCTCAGGAACCTCGCCTGCGCCGGGTGGATCGACGTCGTGACGGGGCACGCCGTGAACGGTACGCTCCTTCGGGGTCCGAATGAGACCATCCGAAGGGAGACGCACGGTGACGCTGGCCGAGGTGATCGACGAGCACTTCCTGAAGCGGTATCGGGAGTTGCTGGATGCCGAAGATGCCGCCTTCGACGATCTCGAGCACGCCTACGAGGAGGGCGACCGGGCCCACTTCGAGCTCGACCTGAGGCTGTGGGAGGACGCCATCGCCCGCAAGTTGGCGTTCCTCCAGCGGCGGGGCGTCGACGTCGGGGTGCCGGCAGGGACCTAGCCGGCTCAGCCTGCGCATGGGGTCGAGACGCACCCGCAGGGCCCCGGCACAGCCCCCCACCGACAGCGGGGGCGAGACGGTGAGCCCCGCCCCCTCCAGGCGCCGGGCCAGCTGGCGCAGCTCCTCAGCCAGGGCGGTGGCGGCGGCGGCCGGGTCGCCTGCCTGTCCGGGATCGAGCCGGCCGCGAGGCCACCACCGTGGGGAGAACCTCGTGGCGGGTGGCCACGGGGGGGCGCTGCGCAGGAGCTGGCGGTAGGAGACGGCGGCGGGGTCGAGGACGTCGGCGACGGCGTGCTCGGCCAGGCAGGCGCGCTGCTCCTTCTCCACTCCGTCGTCGAGCTCCAGGCTCGCCCACACCGAGGTGTGCGACCCGCCCATCGGTCAATGGCGGGCGGGGTCGCTGTCGTCCGACCAGCTAATTCGCTTGATGCCCGCCTTCGTGCCGTTGTAGTCGATGGTGAGCGTGTGGTGATCGCTCGACCAGAACTGCTTGTACTCGGTGAAGCCGCCCTCGTCCTCGATGTAGATGTACATCGAGCCCGAGTTCCACCCCGACGGCCCCTGCCCGTCGATCGACAGTGTGTAGAAGACACCGGGGATGATCGAACGGTCGAGGCTGATCCCGTAGACCCGGGCGCCACTGTTGCCGACGATCACCGAGCTGAGGTCGGTGGAGCCGTTGATCGACACGGCCTCGCCCTGGAAGAGGGAGCCGCCGGTAGCGAGGGCCGTTCCCCTCACCTTGCCGGCGTCGCCGGTGGCGAACTCGGCCGTCGCCACGCCGGCGGCGACGAGGCGAGAGACGGTGTTGCTCTTGGTGGCCACCCAGGGGCGCCCGTCGGGGCCGGTGGCGATGCGGACGGCCTCCTCCCCGCCGACGTTCTCCCAGTCGAGTTGGCGGCGAGCGCCGGACTGCGGCTGGTTCTGTGCCCGGCCGTTCCAGGCGAAGACGCTGCTCGCCGTAGTGATCCACGCGCACAGCAGGGTCCCGACGCCGAGGCCGATGTCGATCGCCTTCTGGCCCGGCGGCGAGACGTCGGTCCAGAGCGTGCCCTTTCCGTTCCACCGGTCGGTCCCCGTCCCCGGCGTGAGGTGCATGACGACGCCCGTGTCATTGACCACCCACGGGCGCCCGTCGGGGCCAACGGAGATGGCGGTGGCGCCGCCACTCACCAGCTCCCAGGTGTGGGTGCCGTCGCCGGGGACGCAGCGCATGACCTGGTGACCGCCGCTGACGGTGGCTTTGGCCAGTCCCCATACGGACCCGTCGGTGCCGGCGGCTATGTCGAGCATCCCTTCGACCGTGCCCACCTTCGGGCGCTGGCCCGTCTCCCACGTCTGGCTGTCCCGTGCCTTGCGGTAGGAGTAGCCATCCGCGTTCACGACCCACACGATGCCGTTGCCGTCCGCCGCGATGGCGACCCCGGCGCCGGTGTGCTTCGCCCACGACGACGTGGCCGCGTCCCAGTGCTGCACCAGGCCGTTTCCGTCCGAGCCGCGCCGCCCGACCGACCAGATCGAGCGATCGCCGCCCACGGCGATGTCGGTCGCCTCGCCAGGCACCGCTGCCCAGCGCCAGCCGCCGGTGTTGTCGATGTTCACCGGAGACAGACGCTTGCGGAACGTCCCGACGGCCCGGTTCTTGAAACCGTCGAAGATGCCGCCGGCCTCGTCCTTGAAGCGGTAGAGCCAGTCATCGAGCGCTTGTGGGGAGGACAAATTCGCCGGGTCGTGCACCTTGGTGGGGAACCGCTTGGCGATGTCCGGCGCACCAATGGCGGTGGCGCCGGTGCTGAGGAGCTCGATGAGCGACTGTTGCGAGATCTGGGCTGTGGCGCTGGCGATCTGGTAGCCCTCGCCGCCTTGGATCATGGTGTTGTCGCCGTAGATCTGGAAGGCCTGCGGGTGGGCCTCGGAGGACACCCAGAGTGACGACGAGTTGAACTGGTCGTGGACCTTGTTGCTGGCCAACTGCACTACACCACAACCGAGGAACGCCAGCCACCGCTTGTACGACGCACCCACCGTGCTGCCGTCGGTCCGCACGCCGGCGACGGCCATGCGCCTGGCGAGGGACCAGTGCTCGCTGGCCGTCTGCGGGTCTCGTGTGTCGCCACGGGCTTCGGGCTTGGTAAACGCCGAATAGAGCGCCCGCCCGGCGAGGTCGGGCTGGCGGGCGACGGTCATGAACTGCACGAGGTCCCAGTCGGGGACCGGGGTCGAGGTCTTGGCGACCCAGTCGAGGTACCACTGCATGATCAACGTCTTGTTGACGAGGTGCCCGGCGGCGAAAGAGTCGTGCAGGAAGTGATCGGCGTAGCCGTGGTGGATCCACGCCAGGTTGGTCAGACGCGCTTTGCGGTCGTCCTCGGTGGCGTGGTGCGCCTCCTCGGCGAAGTCCCGGGCCTGGAGGTAGAACTGCTCCCAGCGGTACCAGGAGTGGGGCGCGAAGTGACAGGCGTTTCGGGCCAGTAGCCCGTTGTAGTGGTCGATGCCCCGTGGCCCGAACGCCTGGGTGTGGGACTCCATCTGCACGGTTTCCCACAAGGCGTCGGCGCTGTCCGACCCGAGGGTGTTCGCCACCGATCCCTCGAACCCGCCGAAGACGACCTCCTTGTCCAGCCACTTCTCCTCGAGCACCCAGGAGACCCACGCGTAGCCCTCCTGGCGCACCTGCTGGAGGATCGGCAGCAGGTAGTCCTTCGGCATGGCGTCGAGCTCGGCCGGCGTGGCCAGGTAGTCCGCCAGGGTGTTCAGCTCGCCGTAGGTAACCACCAGCCCGCTACCCCGCAGCGTCAACGGGCGGAGTTCGTGGAAGTCCTTCGTGATCTGGTCGGCGCCGACCGCCGTGGGGTTCGTGGCCCACATCTGCAGGTACTGCTGCACCCGCTGGAGGAACGCCTTGCGGTTGGCGCCGCCGGCCGCGATCGTCCCGAAGTCCAGCGTTCGCAGGTCGCCCAGCATGCGGTGTTCCCACGAGGAGTGGCGCTGGAGGACGAGGACCTCGTCGTCGGCCGCCGACCGGGCGCGACGGTTGCGGGCGCCGTCCGGCAACTGGCCGGTGACGAAGGCGCGAGCAAGTGCGGTCGCCTCGCCCTCGGCCGAAGGCGTGCCGAGCGCTCGGTGACGCGACGCCTGCTGGACCACGTGGGCGACCTCGTGGGCGAGCAACTCGGCGCCGTCGTCGGAGTCGGGTCGGAGGGCGCCGGCCCGGAAGAACACGTCGGCACCGGTGGTGAAGGCGTCGGCATCGAGGGATGCGGCCAAGCTGTCGGCCGCGTCACCGTCATGCAGGCGAACGGCGGCGAGGTCGGCGCCGAAAGCCCGTTCGAGCCCGCCGCGGAGGCGGTCCGGGAGTGGGACGCCCCCAACGCACCCGGCACGGATTGCACGGTCTCGGGCATCGTCGGCGGTCATGGCGTGCTCCCTTCGTCTACGTGAGAGAGCCGGGGCGTCCCCAGCAACGGCGGCGACCTTGTCCCCCTCTAGGCGGATTTTTCTGAAATGGGAGTTTAGACCAAAGCATCCGAACATTCCATTGCGGGCCACGAGTTCCTGCGCGTCGAGCTCGACGAAAATCCGCTGGGTCAGGCCGTTGAAGGCAGTGGCAAGAAAGCAGGATGCGCATCGGGGTGGTCTTCCGGGGCCAGTCGGCGGGGCGTCCGGGAGCGACGAAAACCCGGGAGGATGTGAATCCGCCGAGAGACCATCGCCGACTCCTCACCGCCGCCGCCGCCGCTGGACGTCGAGGAGCGAGATCCTCGCCGTGGCATATCCGGTTGCCCACCGTGCCCCACGCCGATCGTGTCCCCGGATGCAACGACGTGTGCTCGGTTGTCCGATTCGTTGCGCCGGACGAGCGCACGACTTCGGCACTTATACGGGTGATCCACCACCTGGGCGAAGCGCCCAGGGAACCTCTCTGGGCTTCCCCAGCCCAAGGAGGATCCCATGCAGTGGTGTCCGTCGTTTCAGTGCATCACCGATGACAACGGTGGCGAGACCCGCTACCGGGTCGGCCATCCGGTAGTCGATGACTTCCTCGAGTTCGTGGCCGGCCGGGCCCGGCCCAACACGGTGCGGGCCTACGCGCACGACCTGAAGGTGTTCTTCGACGTCGTCGGCAAGGACCCGACCGACGTCGTGCCCGGCGATGTCTTGGCCTTCGTGTCGGCGCAACGCCGGCCGCGCACCGGCGCCGAGAACATCCTGCGTATCTCCGACGGATCGGGTGGGCTGTCGGAGGCGACCATCAAGCGCCGCCTGGCGGCGGTGTCGAGCCTTTATGGCTACCTGATCACCGTTGGCGGCGCGGTCGAGGCCAATCCGGTGCCTCGCGGCCTGCCCACCCGGCGATCCCGCCGCGAGCTGCGCGGCGTGCCGCTCGTGCGCAGGGTCCGAAAGCTGCCCCGGATTCTCGACCCGACCGAGGTGGAGGCACTCATGGCGGCCCTGCGCACCCGGCGGGACCGGGCCATGGTCGAAGCCATGCTCCTGGCCGGGATGCGGCGCTGCGAGGTGCTCGGCCTGCGCCTCGGCGACCTGCGCTTGGGCGAGTGGAGGGTGCTGGTGGCCGAGGGCAAAGGGGGCCACCAACGGCTCATCCCGGTGTCGCGAACCTTCTTCGCCACTGTCGCCGCCTACCTCAACCAAGAGCGCCCGCCCGGCGCCACCACCGACGCCGTGTTCGTCGTGCTCAAGGGCCCCCGACGGGGACAACCGTTGTCGGCCGAGGGCCTCGACGAGGTCCTCACCGGGGCCCGGCGGCGGGCCGGGCTCACCCACGGCACCTGCCACGAGCTGCGCCACACCTGCCTCACCAGACTGCGCGAGGCGGGCATGGCCATCGAGGCCCTCCAGGCCCAGGCCGGGCACCGCTCCATTGCCTCGACACGGGTCTACCTCCACCTGGCTTCGGACTGGCTGGCGAAGGAGTACCACCGAGCAGCCCAGGCCATCGAAGCCCAGGGATCGATCGGGGCGGGGCGATGAGCGCGCTGGCGGCAAAGAAGCTCGCCGTTGTTCCGCTGCGCTGGGGGCGCCCGGAGCCGACGTGGGACGAGATCAAAACGACCGCACCGCAGATGGTCGCCACCATGGGTCGCTACCTCGACGACCTCGCCGGACTGCTCAAGCCAAGCAGCGTGAAGGCGGCGGAGGTGGTGTTGCGTCACTTCGCCGGGCGGGTGACCCAAGCCGATGGGCGATGCACGTCAGTGGCGGACATCCGGCGTCGCCACGTCGAGGATTACCTGGTCTGGCTGCGAGCCCGGCCGGGGGCCGAGTGGGGCACCACGGTGTCCGAGCTCACCGTCGACCACCGCCTCGGTCTGCTCGTGAAGTTCTTCGAACGAGCCGTGAACTGGGGCTATGCCGATGTCCCCCGCACGATCCCCATCCGGGCGAGTGACCGGCCGAGCGTCTCGCGCCCGCGCCGACGGCGTGACAACGAAGCGCCCACTCGCACGGCCAAGCCCAAATCCAAGGCGAACACACGCCGCCCCGGCGCCGAGGTGACCTGGGACGAGGTGGCAGGGCGAGCGCCGCAGATGGCGACGACCATGCGCGCCTATCTCGACCAACTGTCGGTGTCGGCTCGGCCGGCCACCGTCACCGGCGCCGACAAGGTCCTGCGGCTCTTCGCCGGCCGCGTCAGCGACGCCGACCCGGCCTGTCGGTCCGTCGCCGCCATCGGCCGTGGCCACGTCGAGGACTACAAGACGTGGCTGGCGGCTCGGCCGGGAACCAAAGCCTCCACCTTGTCGGCGACGACCATCCGCAACTGTTTGGGAACGCTGCGCACGTTCTTCGAGCGGATCATCGAGTGGGGCTATGACGATGCTCCTGCTCGCGTGCCCATCTATGGCACCGATCTGCCACGTGCCGACGAGCCACTGCCGCGCTTTCTCGATGACCCCACGGCGGCGAAGTTCATGGCCGCTCTCGCCGCCGAACCCAACCGCCGTCGCCGCCTGGTGGTCGAGCTGTTGGCCCGCACCGGCATGCGCGTGGGCGAGCTGTGCGGCCTGGAGGACGACGCCATGGTGCGCATCGGCGAGACGTTCTGGCTGCGCATCCCGGTGGGCAAGCTCCACAATGATCGCCACGTTCCGCTGCATCCGCTACTGGTCGACCTCATCGTCGACTACCGAGCCCGGCGCGGAGCTTCGTTCTCGGGCCTTCTCGTGGAGCGCGACGACGGAAGTGCCTTCGACGCCTGTGCCCTTCGCCGCTATGTGAACACGATCGCCAGGCGGGCCGGGATCGGCCACGTCCATCCTCACCAGCTTCGTCACACTCTGGCGACCCAGGCCATCAACCGAGGGATGTCCCTCGAGGCGATCGCCGCTCTGCTCGGTCATCGATCGATGCGCATGACGCTGACCTACGCCCGCATCTCCGATCGCACCGTGGCCGAGGAGTACTTCAAGGTCACCGAGGCGGTCGAAGCGCGCTACCAGGGGAACGATCCGCTACCCGGCGGCGTCGACGACGCCAACGCTCAGCGAATGGCCGCCGAGGCGCACAGGCGGCTCCTCGGCAACGGACACTGCACGCGCCCGGTGGCGCTCGACTGCCAGTTCGAGAGCATCTGCGAGCGGTGCGGGTTCTTCGAGACCGGGCCAGAGTTCATCCCCATCCTCCGCCGCCAGCGCGACGACGCCGGCGACCGCAGCGACGCAGCTCGAGCCAACCTATTCGACGGCCTGCTGTCCGACATCACCGACGACAGGCCGAGCAGCTCGTTCAGCTGAAGTCCCACGGGCGGCCACGACGGGGCTATTCGACACCCCCACTTGTGGTTGGATGGTCCTGCCCAGGGACCAGTGGATCACCCGTGTAACTGCAC
>JBKJNA010000148.1:0-9479 GCA_046596195.1 Acidimicrobiales bacterium
CGCTGGCCGCCGGCGCCCGGCTGGTGGACGGCCGTCGCTTCGCGGAGGAGGCGGCGGGGGAGCGGGGCCCGCTGCTCGTCGCCCAGTGCGACTCCGCGCTCGTGCTGTCCGACGTGAAGCTGGCCGTCGACGACCCGCCGGCGGTCGTCACCGTCCTCCAGCGCCTCGGCACCCCGGACGAGTCGGTGCGGGAGGTGGCATGGGACGACCTCGACCGCGTGGTGGACGCCGACCACCTCACCTCGCTGTGGATCCCGTCGTTGGCGGCGCCCGTGGGCCGGGAGCTGCTGCGCTTCGCCGAGCTGGTGCGCACCTTGCGCCGGCGCTGCCCGTGGGACCGGGAGCAGACGCACGCCACCTTGGGTCGCCATCTCCTGGAGGAGGCGTACGAGACGGTGGAGGCCATCGAGCACCTCGGCGAGCCCGACGGCATGGACCACCTGGAGGAGGAGCTGGGCGACTTGCTGTTCCAGGTCTACTTCCATGCCGCCCTGGCCGCCGAGGAGGGTCACTTCACCCTGGCCGACGTGGCCCGGGGCATCCACGACAAGCTCGTCCACCGCCACCCCCACGTCTTCGGCGACGTGCAGGCCGACACCGCCGGACAGGTGGTGGCCAACTGGGACCGCATCAAGACGGCCGAGAAAGGTCGCTCCAGCGTGATGGAGGGCATTCCGTCGGCCCTGCCGTCGCTGCTGCTCGCGGCCAAGGTGCAGCGCCGGGCGGCGTCGCTCGGCTTCGACTGGGAGTCGGTCGAAGGCGCCTACCCCAAGGTCACCGAGGAGCTGGAGGAGTTGCGGGCCGAGCCGTCGGAGGAGGAGCTGGGGGACCTGCTGTTCGCCGTCGTCAACGTGGCCCGCCACCTGGGTTTCGACCCGGAGGGCGCGTTACGGGGTGCCACCGCCAAGTTCCGCGACCGGTTCACCGCAGTCGAAGGCCTCGCCCGCAACCGGGGCCTCGTCCTCACTGAGCTCGACCTGGCCGGGCTCGACGCCCTGTGGGACGAGGTCAAGGCGGCGGCCCACCCAACTCCCGAGTAAAGAGCCACCGGAATCCGGCGGCCCACTTCATCACCAACACGGTGGCGGTGGTGGTGAACCTGCTCCTGTGACACGGTTCCTTGACCTCACGGTGCAGTCAAGTAACTTCTGCAACACCAATCACAGGAGTCACACGACCGATGAGCGCGATCGAGCACGTGGTGGGCCGGGAGATTCTGGATTCCCGCGGGAATCCGACCGTCGAGGTCGAGGTCTTCCTCGACTCCGGAGCCAAGGGACGCGCCGCCGTGCCGTCGGGTGCGTCCACCGGCGCCTTCGAGGCCTGCGAGCTGCGTGACGGCGACGCCCGCTTCGGCGGCAAGGGCGTGGCCACCGCCGTGAAGCATGTCAACGGCGACCTGCGGGATGCCGTCGACGGTCTGGAGGCGCTCGACCAGCGCGGCGTCGACCGGGCGATGATCGATGCCGACGGCACCCCCAACAAGAGCCGTCTCGGGGCCAACGCCATCCTCGGGGTGTCCCTCGCCACGGCCAAGGCGGCGGCGGCCGAGCTCGAGTTGCCGCTGTACCGCTACCTGGGCGGCGCCAACGCCCACGTGCTGCCCGTGCCGATGATGAACGTGCTGAACGGCGGGGCCCACGCCGACAACAACGTCGACCTCCAGGAGTTCATGGTGATGCCCGTGGGGGCGGCTTCGTTCAGCGAGGCACTGCGCTGGGGCACCGAGGTGTACCACACGCTCCGCGGCGTGCTGCACGACCGGGGCATGTCGACGTCGGTGGGGGACGAGGGCGGTTTCGCCCCCGATCTCGGCCACAACGAGGACGCCGTCAAGCTGCTGGTGGAAGCCATCGAGAAGGCGGGCCGGGTGCCAGGCGACGAGATCGCCATCGCCCTCGACCCCGCCACCAGCGAGTTGTACAAGGACGGCGTGTACGACCTGGCCGGCGAGGGCCGCCGGCTGTCACCCGCCGAGATGGTCGACTACTGGGTCGGCCTGTGCGACCGCTACCCGATCGTGTCGATCGAGGACGGTATGGACGAGGAAGACTGGGAGGGCTGGGCCGCCCTCACCAAGGCGTTGGGCCACCGCGTTCAGCTGGTGGGCGACGACCTGTTCGTCACAAATGTGGAGCGGCTGGAGCGGGGCATCCGGGACGGCGTGGCCAACTCGATCCTGGTGAAGGTCAACCAGATCGGCAGCCTCACCGAGTCGCTGGAGGCCATGGGCCTGGCCACCCGCAGCGGCTACACGTGCGTGGTGTCGCACCGCTCGGGCGAGACGGAGGACGTGTTCATCTCCGACCTGGCCGTGGCCACCAACGCCGGCCAGATCAAGACGGGCGCCCCCGCCCGCTCGGACCGGGTGGCCAAGTACAACCAGCTCCTGCGCATCGAGCAGGACCTCGGCGAAGGCGCCGCCTACTGGGGCACGGTGGCGGTGGCCGGCCGGCGAACGGTGGCCAAGCTGGTGACGGAGGGCGGGACGTGAGGCGCCGGGGCTGGGCGGTGGTGGCGGCGGTCATCGCCGTGGGCGTGCTCTTCGTGGCCGTCTTCCCCACCCGCACGTGGCTGTCGCAGCGCCAGGAGCTGGCCGCCACCGAGCAGAAGGTCGTCGTGCTCGCCAAGCTGAATGCCGAGATGGCGGCCCGGGTCCAGCGCCTCAACACCGACGCCGAGATCGAGCGCCTGGCCCGCCAGGACTACAACCTGGTGCGCCCGGGCGAGGAGGCCTACGCCATCCTCCCCTCGCCCCACGCGCCCCGCGCCCGCTCTGCGCCCAAGCCGCAGGAGGACGACCCCGGGTTCTGGTCCCGCATGTGGGACGACGTCACCTTCTGGTCCTGACCAGGCCCTCTTTCGAGTAAATAGCCACCGGATTCCGGTGGCTATTTACTCGGGAACGGCAGTCACGGCGTCACGTCGACCACGCCGGCCATGCCGAAGGCGAAATGCTCCGGGAGGTGGCAGGCGTACGTGACCGGGCCGGGTGACGAGGGCGCCGTCCACGTGGTGGAGACGGTGGCGCCGGCCGGCACGCTGATCTCGCCCGGGACCTCGCCGCGGTGGTGGGCCTCCCGGCCGACCTCATGGTGCTGGTGGACCTCGGGCCCTCCGACGATGAACTCGTGGTCGACGGGGTCGAGGTTGCGGATGACGAACCGTACGGTGGCGCCGGCCGGGACCTCCACCGAGGCGGGGGTGAATCGGCTGTGGTGGGCGGTGATCTCGATCGTCCGCGTTCCGGCCGCCGGGGCGTCCTCACCGCCCGCCGCCGCGACGCCGAAGGGGATCGCAACGGCGACGGCGACGAGGGCAGCGAGGGCGCCAAGCGCATGCGCCGGTCGCAAGCGTGGGGCGGGGGGCGTCACCGGTGCGCAATCCCGTCGTGATGTCGCTTGATGGACCGTCCTCCCGGGCCGGTCACGACAGGCGCTTGGCGGCGATCACGACGCCAGCGACCACGAGGCTGCCGATGGCCAGGGCGGGCCACACCGGGCTCCTACCCGCCGGGGCGCCGTTGGTGACGGCGGTGGAGCCCTTGGTTCCCGTCACCTGCCTGTTGCCGGCGTTGCGCTGGTCGTCGTGCTCCTGGCGCTGGACGGCGGTGGCCGTCTCGTCGACCACCCGGTCGAAGTCGAACCGGGAGGGCACTCCACCCGTGGGGTTGATGGCCAGGTCGTGGTCCAACTGGTCACGGGTGCCGTCGACCCGCAGGTAGGTGAGGTGCATGTTCTGGGGGATCCACTCCATACCCTTGTCGGAGCGCAGATCGTCGAGCAGCAAGGTCGAGGCCGCTTCGCTGCGCTCGGTGCGCAGGCCGGCACCGGCCAGCAGGGTGGGACGCTCGTCGGTGAGCAGGTAGACGTCCGCCTCGACCCGCTCCTGCTCGGCCCGGCCCAGGGCCAGGATCTTGATGGGCACCCACGGGGTCTCGGTGGGGATGGTGAGGTGGATCGGCGTGCCGTCACCGATGCCCTGGCCGGACTCGCGGGCGGCGGTGGCGTCGAACCGGGCGGCCATGAAGATGGGGCTGCGCTTGGCATAGAAGTCGAGGACCTCGGGGGCGTCGGGCGTGAGGGCGAATCCGTGCTCCCGAGCCCAGTCACCCACCGCCTTGCCGCCGCCTTCCAGGACGGTGATGTCGAGGGCGTCGATACGGGCCTCGAGGATGACCTTGGCCGGGGCGGGGGCGGCGGCCAGGGCGACGGCGTCGCCTGCGGCCGAGCGCTCGAGCACCGGCTGGGTTTCCCGCTGGAGGCGCTGGAGCGTCCAGTCCCCGCCCCGCTCGACCTTCGTGGGGATGCCCGGCAGCGGCACGATGGAGCCGACCTCGGCCCCGCCGCCGGCGAACTGGAATGAGGTCACGTAGTGCTCGATGCCGTTCGTGTAGGCGGCCAGGGTGCTGGTGCGCAGCAGGCGCACCGTTCCGTTCGGTGCGACCAGGCCCCCGCAGGCGGCGGCCGGTCCGGCGGTGAGTAGGGCGGCGGCGAGGGCGATGCCCACGCCACAGACGGCAGTCAGGAGTTTGCGCATGCCGGTTGGACGCCCGTGCGCCCCGGCCCGGTTCCCGGAGGCCGGCAACTGGTCGATGGGACGTTGCGATCCTGACGGCACGTCGCCGACCGGATCGGGTGTGGGTCAGTCCTCCCGGTTGCGCCGGGGCGGCGGGCGGCGGGGCGGGCGGACGTCGTCCGGGCGGACGGCCAGCGGGTCGTCGGCCGGCACCCGCCCTTCCGGGACGGCGCCCCACAGCTCCTCCACGGCCCGCTCGGGCGCGGGGCGGGGCGGCTTCGCCGGCCGCCTCGGGCGGGCCCGGGCAGCGGCGTCGGGCTTCTGGCCGGTAGCTCTGGCCGCCCGGCGGGCCGAGGTCGCAGGGGTGGGGCCGTGGACGGGGTCGGGATCAGCGGGAATGGCCGGGCCCCCGGGCGCGCCGGTCAGGTCAGCCGGCCGGGGCTGCGGACGGCTCGGGGCGCGGGGTGCGCGCTCGCGCGCCGGTGGGGCAGCGCGGCGGCTCGCACGGGCGGAGGCATCGGCCGTGTCCACCGCCAGGTCCGCCCCGGCCGGATCGTCGGTCGGTGGCACCCCTCGGGACGTCCGCTTGGCCCTGCGGGCGACGGCCGCCCTGGCGCCGCCCACGAGCCCGCCGGCCTGCTGCGCCAGCCGCCGGGCGTCACCGGCCGGGGCAGGGGCCGAACGGCCGGCGGGCCCGTTGCGGATCCGGTCGACCAGGGCGGGCACGGTCACGATGGCCAGGGCGACGGCGAAGGCGGTCAGCGTCACCAGCAGCGGGAGGAGGGAGTACGAGGCGCCCTCCACCGCTACCAGCTCGAGGGGCGACGTCACCGGAGTGGTCTCCGGCGGCACCGTGGTGGGCGCCGGCGTGGTGGGGACCTCGGTGGATGACGTGGTCACCTCGGCCGCCGTCGTCGTGGTGGCGGCCCGGGGCCGGGTCGCCGGCACGGTGGCCACTGCGACCGTGGGCACCGGCCGGGTGGGCTCCGGCGCGACGGTGGGCGCCGGCGTGGTGGGCGGCTGGGTGGTGGGCGCCGTGGTGGGGGCGGTGGGCAGTGTGGGCAGCAGCTGCCCGGCCACGGGAGGCGGCCCCGGCGCCCCGAGCGACACGAGGAGGACCAGCAGGAGGCCCCCGCCGGCCGTCGCCGGCGCAACGAGGCGGGGCCTGGCGGACGGGCGGGGCACCGGCCGTTCCCGGATCAGTCTGGGCCGTCCCGGTCGACGACCGAGATGGCGCCGGTGGGGCACGCCTCGGCCGCCTCCTGCACCTGATCGAGGGTGCCGCCGGCGGGGTCGATGACGGTGACGATGCGCTCGGCGTCGAGGGCGAAGACGCCGGGCGCGGCGTGGGTGCAGCACTTCGACCCCATGCAGCGGGCCCGCTGGAGGCGGATCTCGAACGTCACGGGCGGAGCACGGCGAGGATCGGGGACGGCCGCGGCAGGGTCAGTTGTGGCCGAGCTCGAGCGGCGGGCGCAGGTCGACACCCTCGTCGGCCAGGCCCCGCTCGAGGCGGGCCCGCTCGAGATGGGTGAGCAGGCGGGTCCCCACGAACAGGTCGAGAGGCGGCGCGCTGGGCAGGCGCAGCAGGTTGGCCGCCACCACCAGCGCCTCGTCGTAGGCGTACATGGCGGCGTTCCACCCGCCTGGGGTGCCCGGGGTGAGCTCACCGGAGGCGCCGTGGGACGGCAGGTGGGAGCGGATCGTCCGCAACTCGTAGGCCAGCCCGTCGATGGCGGCGTCGACCGACACACCCATCTCTGCGGCCAGTCCTTCGATCGTCTTTCGGGGCTCTCTCATGCGATCGTCGTCCAGACTCGTTCCGGCACGTTGCGCCTCGATCTTACGCTATGGCCGCATTTGGGACGGGCGCGGGAACGGGATGTCGTTCTCGGAAGGATCAACACCGGTATGCGGTGTCGAAGCCGTCAGGAACGGGCGGGCGGTCGAAGTAGCGTCGCGCCCGGAGCGACCGCCTGCCACTGCCCACCCACCCCAGGAGGTCCGGCATGGAGATCACCAACCAGGACGCAGACCCGATCACCGACGCCATCGGCGACCCGGTCCCCGCCGCGTCGGGCACCGACGGCGAGTCCGCATCGGATCTCTACGACGCCGACCGGCCACCGTTCGGGGAGCTGCCGGAGAAGCCCGAGAAGGCGCCGCCGGTCGCCGGAGGTGCGGCGGGGGCAGTGCCGGCGGACGCCGGTGGGGCCGTGTCCCGCCGGCTGCAGGTCCGGGCCGGAGCGGCTGTCGTCGCCACCATGGTCGCCCTGGTGCTGCTCCGCCGCCGCGCCCGCAGGTCCTAGAGCTGCACGATCACGAGCGGGTCGAGGTCCTCCTGGGCCGGGCCCCCAGGGCCGCGTACGACGTCGTCGTGCGCTCCGACAGCGGCGACCCGGTGGTGATCCGAAACGCGCCCCTGCTCGATGACGGCACGCCGATGCCCACCCGGTACTGGCTCGTCGGCGGGGACGAGCGCGAGGCGGTGTCGCGCCTGGAGGCGGCCGGCGGCGTGCGGGCGGCCGAGGCGGCTGTCGACCCCGACGCCCTGGAGGCCGCCCATCGGCGCTACGCGGTGGAGCGGGACGGCGACCTCGGCGCCGCTCACGAGGGGCCCCGCCCGTCAGGAGGCGTGGGCGGAACCCGGCGGGGCGTGAAGTGCCTGCACGCCCACTACGCCTGGTTCCTGGCCGGCGGTGACGACCCCGTCGGGCGGTGGGTCCACGACCAGCTGGCTGCGCCCCGGTGGCCCGAGCGGCCTTCTGAGCGCGAAGCATGAGCCGGCCCGCCGTCGCCGCCATCGACTGCGGCACCAACTCGACCCGCCTCCTCGTGAGCGACAGCGACGGCCGGCCGTTGGAGCGGCGCATGACCATCACCCGCCTCGGCCAGGGCGTCGACGCCTCCCGCCGCCTCCATCCCGACGCCCTCACCCGCACGATGGCCGTGCTCGCCGGCTACCGCGCCGTGCTCGAGGAGCGCGGCGTGGAGCGGGTGCGAATGGCGGCCACCTCGGCCGTGCGCGACGCGGCTAACCGGGAGGAGTTCATGGACGCAGCGGAGGCAGCGGTGGGTACGCGCCCGGAGCTGCTCGCCGGCGACGAGGAGGGGCGGCTGTCCTTCCGCGGCGCCACCACCGGCCTCGACCCGGCTGACGGCCCCTTCTTGGTGGTCGACATCGGCGGCGGCTCCACCGAGTTCGTGGTCGGCGCCGACGAGGCGGTCGGGGTCGTCTCGGTCGATGTGGGGTGTGTCCGCATGACCGAGAAGTACCTGCACGCCGACCCGCCGTCGCCACTCGAGCTGTCCCAGGCCATCTCGGTGGTCCACGCCCATCTCGACGACGTGAAGCGCGAGCTGCCGGCGGTCACCGAAGCGGTGCGCCTGGTGGGCCTGGCCGGCACCGTCACCACCATGGCGGCGGTGGAGATCGGCCTGCACGAGTACGACGCCGAGCGCATCCACCACTTCGAACTCACCCGGGCGGCGGCCGAGGACGTGTTCCGCACCCTCGCCACCGAGCGCCGCTCCGATCGGGTCCACAACCCCGGCCTGGAGGAGGCGCGGGCCGACGTCATCGTCGGCGGCGCCGCCATCCTCGTGACGGTCATGCGCCACTTCGACTTCGCATCGTGCCTGGTGTCCGAGGCCGACATCCTCGACGGCCTGGTGCTCTCCCTGCTCGACCCGGCGTAGCGCGGGGCTGCTTGCGGCGGCGTCAGCGTCCGGATTCCGCACCCTCACGCCGCCGCCGCCACCCCGCCGTCCGCCGGCGCCGAGGCTCAGGTGGCCTTGCTCACCGAGCTCATGTTGAAGCGCTCGACCCGCAGCGGCGGCACCTTGGTGTTGCGGAACCAGTCGCCGAACTCGCGGGGGAGGGTGGGCACGGTGGCTCCCATCTCCACCACCTGGGCCAGCAGGTCGACGGGGCTCATGTTGAAGCGGAAATTGTTCACCGCCGCCTTCACCCGGCCGTCCTCGACCAGGTACACGCCGTCGCGGGTGAGGCCGGTGAGCAACAGGGTCTGCTCGTCGACGTCGCGGATGTACCAGAAGCAGGTGATGAGCAGCGTGGGCCGGGTGGTGGAGGCGATCATCGCGGCGAGGTCAGGCCCCGACGGCGAGTCGAGCACCAGGTTGCCCACGTAGGGCCGGGGCTCGGTGCCGCTCTCGGCGGCCCAGTGACGGGTGGACACCAGCGCCTCCACCACGCCGTCGCGCACCCACTGGGTGCGGCCGACGGGCAGCCCGTTGTCGAACACCGACGAGAAGCTGCCCGACGACGAGGTGACCACGAACGGGGTGACCTCGATGCCGGGCTCGGACGGGTCGGAGTACAAGTTGACCGACGGCGCGTACAGCTGCTCGCCGATGCGGTTGCCGCCGCCGGGCCGGCTGAACACGGTGCGGCCCTCGTCGGCCTCCCGTGCCGCCGTCGACACGTACAGGTAGTACAGCATGTCGGCCACGGCCGAGGGCTCGAGCAGCACGTCGTAGTGGCCGGCCGGCATCTCGATGGAAGTGGCGGCCCAGCCGAGCCGCTCGACCAGATGGTCGTAGAGGGCCGGGACATCGATGTCGTCGAACGAGCCGCTCGTCCGGCCGGTCCAGGTGGACCGGCTGAAGTCGGGCGACTTGGCGTTGACCTCGATGCGGCCGTCGACGTGCGTGTGCCGCCGGCGCATGCCGGCCGACGTGGCCAGCCACGTGGTCGACGTGTCGTGCTCGGCGTAGCCGAACAGCAGGACCTCGTCGACGGCGGCCCGCCGGAAGGCCTCGCCCAGGGCGGGCGCCAGCTTGGAGAAGGCGGCGATGCCCGGCGCCACCATCGGCGCCGCCCACCCGGGCGGTGTGCCCTCGCCCGTCGGCAGGGCCATGGCGTCCTCCGCCTCGGGGCGGCCCTCGCACGCCGCCTCGGAGCGGCGGACGATCGATTCGAGGTTCTCGGCTGTCGGGTT
>JBKJNA010000115.1:0-20021 GCA_046596195.1 Acidimicrobiales bacterium
CAACAGCTCCTGCACGTCGAGCAGCCGGCAGGGCACGCCGTTGGTGGCGTACTCGCTGTCACCGCTGCGGAACAGGGTTCGGGTGATGGTGAGCTCGGTGAAGTCGATGGGCAACAGCCCGGCCGAGTTGTCGATGGTGAGGGTGACCTCGGCCCGCCCGAGGGCGGCCTTGTTGGCCGAGCCGGCGAAGATCACGTCGTCCATCCGCGACGAGCGCACGGTGCGGGGGCCCTGGGCGCCGAGCACCCACGCCACCGCATCGACGATGTTCGACTTGCCGCTGCCGTTGGGGCCCACAACCACGGTGACCCCCGGTTCGAGGTCGAGGGTGGTGGCTTCGGCGAAGGACTTGAAGCCCTTCAGTGTCAGCGACTTCAAGAACACCGAGCCGAGGGTAGTGGGGCGACGCCACCCCGTCGCGGACCCGCGAAAGGCCCAGGTCAGGCGGGCCGCGCGCTACGGCGCCGGGTGGGGATGGGGTCCCCACCTCGGCGAGGAGGCCGGGGATGGGGGGGCCCCGGCCGGGGAAACAACAACCTGTCGTCAGCCCGCAAGGGCGGACGACAGCGCCACGCCGCGCACCGAACGGAGCCACTGCTCCATCGTGTGGCCGCCCGGGAGATCGGGACGCGGGTCGTAGGACGACCGGAAGCGGCCCAGCACGAGGATGCGCAGCCGCTCCTCGCCGCACTCGAGCCCGAGGAGCTCGTCGACGTCGTCGACCAGGCCCGACGCCCGTACCGGGCCCTCGTCGGTGACGAAGCGCTCGACCACGGCCTCGAACGTGGCGTGGTGGCGCTTCCAGTCCTTGTGGAAGTACCCCGTCAGCAGGTGGCGCAGAACCTCCAGCGACCCGACCTCGGGCTGGGGCCAGGGCCCCAGCGCCTCCCATGCGCCCGGCGGCAGGGCCCAGTCCGACTGGCCCAGCAACAGGTCACGCACCATGGCGAGCCACTGGCCCATGCCCATGCCCTGCATGCCCGGGTCGTAGCCGCACCCGGCGGCGCCCAGCACCCACACCCGCAGCGCGTCGTCGCTCACGCCGGCGGCCAGCATGGTGTCGATCTGCCCCGCGGCGGTGGCCACCTCGGCCGGCGTGTGGTGACGGGCCCAGCTGCGCACGAGGTCGACGACGCAGATCCCGCCACTCAGGCGGTGCGGCGCGAAGCATGAGCGGAAGAAGGCGCTCACTCGACCGTCAGACCTGACACTGCTCGCACAAAAAGGTGGACCGCCCCGACAGCTTGACCCGGGCGATGGGGCTGCGGCAGCGCCGGCACGGCTGGCCTTCCCGGTCGTAGACCTTGTGCTGGTTCTGGAAGTCGCCCACCTCGCCGAACAGGTCGCGGTACTGCTCGTCGGCTAGCGACGAGCCCCGGTGCTTGATGGCCTCCTGCAACGTCTCCACCATGGAGCGGTACAGGCGGCGAACCTCCTGCGACGACAGCGAGTCCGACGGCCGGTCGTAGCGCAGTCCGGCGCCCCACAGGATCTCGTCGGCGTAGATGTTGCCGATGCCGGCCAGGAACTGCTGGTCCATGAGCAGCGGCTTGAGCTTGGTCCGCTTGGCGTGGAGCATGTCGCTGAAGCGGTTCCAGCTCATCACGTCCTCGATGGGATCGAAGCCCAGGTGGGCCAGCTCCGGCACCTTCTCCACCTCGTCGGCGGCGGTGACGAACAGCTCGCCGAACGTGCGGGGGTCGACGAAGCGCAGCTGGCCGCCCTGGCTGAAGGTGATGACCACGTGGTTGTGCTTGGCCAGGGGCTCCTTGGCCGACTTGGCCCGCAGCAGCTGGCCGCTCATCCCGAGGTGCACCACCAAGACGTCGGACACCTTTTCGCCGGTGGGCGAGGCGGTGGGCTCGAGGGCGACCACCAGGTACTTTCCCTTGCGCTCGACACCGGTGATCTTGCGGCCTTCGAGGCGGCTGATGAACTCTTCTTGGGCCTTGTGGCGGCGGATGGCGCGGGCGCCGGTGACCTCGACCGCCTTGATGCGCTTGCCGATGACCTCCTTCTCGAGGTCTCGGCGCAGTGTCTCGACCTCGGGCAGCTCAGGCATCGGCGGCCTCGTCCAGGAAGGCCAGCGTGGCCCACGCGGCCCGGGCCGCGGCCTGCTCGGCCTGCTTCTTGGACCGGCCCTCGCCGGTGCCCCGCTCGACGCCGCCCACGTGCACCGTGGCAAAGAACTTCTTGGCGTGGTCGGGGCCTTCGTCGAGCACGAAGTACCGCGGCAGCTGGTCGAACGTGCGGGCGGCCAGCTCCTGGAGGCGGGTCTTGAAGTCCTGCCCGCCCGGGCCGGCAGCTGCCTCCGTGACCCGCTCCCCGAGCAGGGTGAGCACCAGGTCGGCGGCGGCCATCCAGCCGCCGTCGAGGTAGACGGCGCCGATGACGGCCTCCATCGCATCGGCCAGGATGGACGGCTTCTCCCGCCCGCCGGACGCGTCCTCGCCCTTGCCCAGCAGGAGGTGGGCGCCGATGTCGAGCTCGGCCGCCACCTCGGCCAGCAGCGCCGAGTTCACGACCGACGCCCGAACCTTGGCCAGCTCCCCCTCCGGCAGCGCCGGGTACATGCGGTACACGTGGTCGGTGATCACCAGGCCGAGCACGGAGTCGCCCAGGAACTCGAGGCGCTCGTTCGACTCCTCGCCCGCCACCTCGGCGCACCAGGAGCGGTGGGCCAGGGCGCGTCCGAGCAGCGTCGGATCGGCGAAGCGCCGCCCCAGCCGGTCGGCCAGCACCTCCACATCGGAACTCCGGTACAGCGTCAGGATGATTCCAGCTTGGCGACCACGTAGTCGACGGCGTCTCGCACGGTGCGCAGGTCCTCCAGGTCCTCGTCGTCGATCCGGAATCCCACCGTTCGCTCCCCCAGCTCCTCCTCGAGCGCCTCCACCAGCTCGATGAGGGCGAGCGAGTCGGCCGACAGGTCCTCGCTGAACGAGGCACCCTCGGCGATCTCCGCCGGCTCGATCTCGAGGATGTCGGCCAGGCGGTCGCGGATCAGCTCGAAGACCTCCTGACGGCTCATTGGTCCACGTTCGACGTGGGTCTCAGCAGGCATGCAACGCTCCTGAACAGGGTGACGACGCCCGGATGGTAGTGCGTCCCAACCCTTGTTCGCTTGTGAACGGCGCCGGGCCGCTCGGGCCGTTCAGACCTTGACGGACTGCCGCAGCCGGTCCACCAGGCCGCCGTCGACCATGTCCTTGGCCACCCCGACGGCGTTGAACACGGCATCGGCACTGGACGCCCCGTGGCTGATGATGCACACGCCGTCCACGCCGAGCAGCAGCGCACCGCCGTAGGAATCGGGGTCCATGGTCCGCACCAGCGGCATCAGCAGGGGCACCAGCACCTGCGACGCCTCGATGGCCTCGGGGGTTGACATCATCACCTTGAAGATGGCGTCGCGCATGAACGTCATGGCGCCCTCGAGCGTCTTGAGCACGACGTTGCCGGTGAACCCGTCGGTGACCACCACGTCGACCCGGTCGGTGAGCAGGTCGCGCCCCTCGACGTTGCCGATGAAGGTGCCGCCCGAGCCTGCCCACACCTCAGGCCGTTGCAGGGCGGCGTTGGCGTCCTTCACCACGCCGGTGCCCTTGGTGGCCTCCTCCCCGATCGACAGCAGGCCCGTCCGGGGGTGCTCGATGCCGTAGCGGCCGGCAGCGAAGGCGGCGCCCATCTGGGCGAACTGCACGAGCATCTCGGCCGTGCACTCGGCGTTGGCCCCGGCGTCGAGCAGCACCGTCGGGGTGGACCCGGGCACCGGCAGTGGCGTGGCGATGGCCGGCCGGGTCACGCCGGGCAGACGGCCCATGCGCAGCAGGGCGCTGCCCATGGCCGCGCCGGTGTTGCCGGCGCTCACCATGGCGCTGGCCCGGCCGTCGCGGACCGCCTCGGCTGCCCGCACGACGGACGCGTCCTTCTTGCGGCGCACGCCGGAGGCGACGTCGTCGGTCATCTCGATGACCTCGGTGGCGGGCAGTACCTCGATCCCGCCCGTGTCACCGAGCTCCTCGGGCCGCCCCACCAGGAGCAGGGGGACGCCCAACTCGGCGGCGGCCCGCCTGGCGCCGGCCACGATCTCGGCCGGGCCCCGGTCGCCCCCCATGGCGTCGATGGCGATCGGGAGCATCGTCAGCTGACGTCGATGGCCTGGCGTCCCCCGTACCACCCGCAATTGGGGCAGACGACGTGGGGCAGCTTGGCCCTGTGGCACTGCGGGCACATGCTGCGCGGCGGGGCCGACAGCGTCCAGTTGCTGGCCCGGCGGCTGCGGCTCTTGGCCTTGGAGGTCTTCTTCTTGGGGACAGCCATGCTCTGCTCTCTCTCGCTCGCTACTCGCTCTTGCTACTGCTACTGCGTCAGTTCTCGCTGAGGGCGTCGAGGGCCGCCCAACGGGGGTCCTTGGGAGCCTCGACGCACCGGCACGGTGCCACGTTCCGATCGGCCCCACACATGGGGCAGATCCCGGCGCAGTCCTCCCGGCACAGCGGGGCCAGCGGCAGCTCCAGCAGGACAGTGTCTCGCGCCAACGGCTCCAGGTCGAGCCGGTCGCCGTGGATGGGGTACGTCTGCTCCGGGTCGGGCTCCTCCTCGAACACCTCGCGCACCTCGACCGCGATGGTGCCGGAGGCCTCCGCCAGACACCGCCGGCACGGGCCCACCCACGGCGCGGTGACCCGTCCGGTGGCCACCACGCCGCCGGGGACGGCGTCGAGGGTGACGTCCACCGTGACCTCGGCGCCCTCGGGCACGGCACTGGCGGTGACGGCCAGACCGGCCAGCGCAGCGCTGCGGACCTCCCTGCACCGGTCCCCGGGCGCGCGAAGGAGATGTCCGACGCTCACCACGAAGGGACTCTGGGGCACGGACAGATAGTAGGAGATCGCCCGCTCCGGTCGGCCGAGACGCACCGCTCCGGCCCTGTTCCGCTGACCAGTGCTGGAGGGTGCCGGAGCTCAGGAGAGCGGCTCATCCTGGTCGAAGAACGCCTCGTCGATGCCCTCGGAGGCGCCCAGGGCGCCCGCGTCGGGCCCGAAGCCGATGTCGGTGCCGTCGTCGGGCGCGGTGACCCGCAGCTTCTCCCGGCCCGCCTGCACCGTCTTGGTGGTGCGCTCGAGAACGATCTCGAAGGCGGCCAGCTTCTGGTCGCAGTAGTCGTCCGCCTCGTGGCGCAGCCGGCGGGCGTCCTCCCGGGCCTCCTCCACCGTCTTGCGGGCCAGCTGGGTGGCGGTGCGCACGATGTCGGTGCGCTGCACCATGCGCTCGGCCCGCACCCGGGCCGCCTCCAGGATCTCGTCGCCGTCGCGCTGGACCTTGGCCAGGAACTCGTCACGCTCCTTGAGCATCCACCGGGCCCGGCGCAGCTCGTCGGGGAACCGCTCCAGGGCGTCCTCGAGGAGCTCGCGCACCTCGTCCTTCTCCACCCGCACGGTGGTGGACAGGGGCATCGGTTTGGCGTTGTTGACGATCTCGATCACGCGGCGGATGAGCTGCTCGGTGTCGACGTCGCCGGTGCCCTCCATCACTGGTCCGCCATCCCGTCGGGATGTCGGACCATTGAGAGCCGCATGGACCGACCTCCCGGGCCGGTCACCGGCACGCCATCCCTTCGTGATGTTGCACCGGCGAGTTGCTGACGGACCGACCTCCCGGGCCGGTCACTGATACCGCTCCTCGAGTCGCTTGGCCACCGGAGGGGGCACCATGGCGCTCACCCGGGCCGCCCCGCCGAGGCGGGTGATGTCGCGCAGCAACGACGACGAGATGAACGACGAGCTGGTGGCGCACGGGAGGAAGACCGTGATGAGGCCGGAGATCGCCTCGTTCATCTGCGCCATCTGCAGTTCGTGCTCGAAGTCCGACGCCACCCGCAGGCCCTTGATGATCACGTCGGCGCCCACCTGGTGGGCCAAGTCCACCACCAGCGAGGCGAAGAACTCCACCCGCACGTTGGCAAGGTGGGTGACCGACTCGGCGATCATCTCCTGGCGGTCCTCGAGGCTGAACAGCGGCTCGCCCTTCTGCGGGTTGCACAGGGCGGCGACGACCACCGAGTCGAAGAGCTTGGCCGCCGTCTCGATAGTCTCGAGATGCCCGTTGTGCAGAGGATCGAAGGACCCCGGGAAGAGGGCTGTCCTCACTCGGTGCCTTTCTCGTCGGGAGGGCTGGCAGGCTGGGCCAGCGTGACCACGGTACCGCCGTAGCGCTTCACCCTGATCGCTTCCCACCCGGTGCCGAGATCCAGCTCCCGGTCGCTCTCGAGCACGACCGTGCCGGCCGACAGCGCCTCGAGGAGCGCCGGCCACTCGGCGAAGGCGTAGGGCGGGTCGACCAGAGCCACGTCCACCCGCGGGGCCGTCGCCACCCAGTCGAGGACGTCGGACTGTACGACGGTGGCACGGGCGTAGAGGCCGGTGAGGATCAGGTTGGTGCGGATGGTGTCGAGGACGGCCGGGTCGTTGTCGACGAAGGTGCCCACCGCCGCCCCACGGGACAGGGCCTCCACACCGAGGGCGCCGGTGCCGGCGAACAGGTCGGCCACCGAGCGGCCCTGCAGGACGTCGAGCGACCCGAGCATGTCGAACACCGCCTCGCGCACGCGGTCGCCCGTCGGGCGCACCGAGATGCCCTCGGGCGCCTGGAGACGACGCCCCTTCGCCGACCCCGACACGACGCGCATGGCCGGAGGCTAGGTGCACCGGGCCGCCCCCCTTGCATGTCGCCGGTGCTGGCGGCTGCCCACCGGGCCGCCGGGAGCGGCCGGATCAGGTCCTGGTGGAGGAGTGGTCCACCATGGCGCCGGCCTTGGCGGTGGTGACGGCGAGGTCGTCGGCGCCTGCTACGTCGATACGACCGGCGCCGTAACGCCGGCGCTGGCGGGCCTCGAGCCGGGTCGCCAGTGTGCTCAGCAGGGAGTTGACGATGATGTACAGCACCGCCGCCACCACCAGGGACGGGAGGGTCAGCTGCGTGAAGTCGGCGTTGATCCGGGACCTGCGCAAGAGCTCCTCGTACAGGACCAGCACGCCGAGCGACGTGTCCTTGAGCAGGGTGACCAGCTGGCTGATGATAGCGGGCACCATGCGCCGCACCGCCTGGGGCACGACCACGTACGCCATGACCTGGCGGTACCCCATCCCGATGGCGGAGCCGGCTTCGCCCTGGCCGCGGTCGAGCGACAGGATGCCGGCACGGAAGATCTCGGCCAGCACGGCGCTGTTGTAGATCGACAGGCCCGCCGCCAGCGACCAGAAGGGGGTGAGGTCGATCGGTCCGAAGCCGCAGAACAGGACCAGGATGTACAGAGGAAGGCCCCGGAAGAACTGGACGTACAGGCCGGCCAGCCACCGCACCGGACGCTTCCTGGCGAGGCGGGCCAGGGCGAGAGGGCCACCGATGGCCAAGGCGATGCCCATGGCGGTGACCGCCACCTTGACGGTGTTGACCAGCCCGCCGAGGAAGAACCTGGCCACCGGCCAGGTGGTGAACGGCCGCCATTTCGCCGACTCGAGTTGGCCGTTGGCGTCGAGGCGCCTGAGCGCGGCCACCAGGAACGCCGCCACGATGACCGCGGCGATGACCGACCCCACCAGGACGCGACGCCGGGCCTTCGGTCCCAGCGCGTCTGCCAGGACAGGCGCCGTCAAGGTCTTCTCCCGGCCGGCGCCGTCACCGTTTGATGGCCAGTCGGCGCTCGAGGCGGGACACGGCGAACCCGGCAGGCAGGGACAGCGCCAGGTAGGCGGCGGCGGCGGCGGCGAAGAGCGGGATGTAGTCCCCCGTGGTCGTGAGCAGCTGCTCGGTCACGCCGGAGATGTCCTGCACGGAGATGAGGGCGGCGAGCGCCGAGTTCTTGATGAGGGCGATGAAGATGCTGCCCAGCGGCCCGACCACCGTGCGCACGGCCTGAGGCAGCACCACGACCGTGAGTACCTGGGGGAAGGTGAGGCCGAGCGCCCGCGCTGCCTCGCCCTGGCCCCGGGCGACCGCGTTGACACCGGCCCGGAGCGTCTCGGCCACGAACGCCCCGGTGTACGCCGACAGGACGATGACCGCCGAGAGGTACCGGGACTGCACGATGATCCCCGCATCGGGGAACCCGTTGAAGAACAGGACGATCAGCAGCGCCAGCGGGGTGTTGCGGACGAGGCCCACGTACGTGGCCCCCACCCCTCGCAGGGGTGGGATGGGGCTGATCCGGAAGGCGGCGACCACGGCGCCGACCACCAGTGCCGCCGCAAAGGACAGCAGGGTGAGCGACGCCGTGGTGCGCATCCCTTCGAAGAAGAGGCCGCTGTTGTCGAGGACGAACTGCACGGCCGCTTCCCGGTCAGCTGGTCGAGCTGGTCGAAGCGGCCGTCGTGGAGCTGGTCGAAGCGGCGGTGGTGGCCGTGGTGGCCGGCGGCACGGTGGTGGTTGCGAGGGTCGTCGCCGTGCCGGTACTGGCGTACTTGTTGACCGCTGGCGGCTCGGGCGTCTTCAGCCCGAGCTTGCCCAGGGTGCGCTCATAGGCGTCGGCCCACTCACCGCTGGCGTAGATCTCCTCCAGCCGCGTGTTCAGGAACTCGCGGAAGGCGTCGTCGCCCTTCTTTAGCCCGATCCCGAGCGGCTCCTCGCTGACGTCGATGTCGACCAGCTTGAAGGCGCGGCTGCTGGCCGCGACCAGGCCGATCAGGATGCCGCGGTCGGTGACGACCGCCTCCACACGGCCCTGGCGGAGCTCGTCCGCACACTCCGGGTAGGTGGCCCGAAGGACCAGTTCGGAGGGGGTGACCTGCTTGGCCTTGAGGTTGTCAGGTGTGGTCGACCCGGTGCCCGAGCAGACCTTCTTGCCGGTCAGGTCCGTGAGCGCCTTGATCGTGGCGTTGTCGCTCTTGACCATCACCGTCTGGCCGTCGATGACGTAGGGACCGGCGAAGTCGACCTGCTTCTTGCGGTTGTCGTTGATCGTGTACGTGGCGGCCACGATGTCGACGTCGCCGCCCTGGATCACCGCTTCCCGCACGCCGGACACGGTCTCCTTGAACTCGATCTTGTCGCCGATGTCGTCGAGCGTGTCGCCGAAGATGCCGATGGCGATGAGCTTGGCGATCTCGATGTCAAAGCCCTCGAGCTCGCCCGTGGTGGGGTTCTTCTGCCCTGAGCCCAGCTGGTTGAACTTGGTGCCGACGACGATCTTGCCCTTGTCCTGCAGGGCCGCCATCGTCGTGCCGGCGGCGAACTCCGGCGCCGCGACCGTGGTGGAGGTGTTGCCTTCTCCGGACGTGGTGGGCGTCGAGGCCTCCTCCGCGTCGTCCCCGCAGGCGGCGCCCACCAGCGCCATCACCATCAGAAGCGGCACCAGCAGCTTTCGTCGGTTCACAAGGATCTCCTTTGGTCGGTGTGCGTAGTGTCTATCCGCTCAGTGGGCCAGGATCTTGGACAGGAAGTCCTTGGCCCGCGCCGAGGACGGCGCCGAGAAGAACTTCTCGGGGGGCGCGACCTCCACGATCCGCCCCTCGTCCATGAACACCACTCGCTGCGCCGCCGACCGTGCGAAGCCCATCTCGTGGGTGACTACGACCATGGTGGTGCCCTCCGCCGCCAGACCGACCATCACGTCGAGGACCTCTTTTATCATCTCGGGGTCGAGGGCGGAGGTGGGCTCGTCGAAGAGCATGAGCTTCGGCCCCATGGCCAGCGCCCGGGCGATGGCGGCGCGCTGCTGCTGGCCACCCGACAGCTCGGCCGGGAAGCGGTCGGCCTTGTCGGCGATGCCCACCCTCTCCAGCAGCTCCATGCCCCGCTTGCGGGCGTCGGCCTTCGACAGCCTGCGCACCTTCACCGGCCCCAACGTCACGTTCTGGAGGACCGTCTTGTGGGCGAAGAGGTTGAACGACTGGAACACCATGCCGATGTCGGCCCGCAGGCGGGCCAGGGCCTTGCCCTCCTCGGGCAGCGCCACGCCGTCGATGGTGATCTTCCCTGAGTCGATCGGCTCGAGGCGGTTGATGCACCGGCACAGGGTGGACTTCCCTGACCCTGATGGCCCGATGACCACCACGACCTCACCGGCGTCGACGGTGAGGTCCACGTCCCGCAGCGCCCGGACGTCGCCGAACGACTTGCTCACCTTCTCGATCGCCACGAGGGGCGTCCCGGCCATCGGCGCCGACGCTACCTGACCGAAACCGAGGATCCGCCACGCGCCGCCCGAACCCTGCGAAGTAGTGCTACCACCCTGGTCCGGTAAGCGTCTCGGACGAATACTGGAATCAGAGGGCTCGGGGAGCACCCAGGCGCACCCCAGGGTCTTCGGGGCGACCGTCCCTTTCCGCCCCGAGCCGCTCCCCGAGCTCTCATCACGCCCGCGGTACGTCGGCGGATCGACTCCTGCGTGTGACCCTCGCCGGGTTGCCGGTCGCCACCACGCCGGCCGGCAGGTCCCTGGTGACCACGGCGCCCGCACCCACCACGGTGTCGTGGCCGATGCTCACGCCGGGCAGGACGATCACGCCGCCCCCGAGCCAGACGTTGTCGCCGATGGTGATGGGCGCGGCGCCCTCCCACTTCTCGCGCCGGGCCGCGGCGTCCACCGGGTGGGTCGGTGTCAGGAGCTGCACGTTGGGGCTGATCTGCACGTCGTCGCCGATGGTGATGCGGGCCACGTCCAGCGCCACCAACCCGAAGTTGGCGAACGTCCGTGCCCCGATGTGGATCTGGTAGCCGTAGTCGCAGAGCAACGGTGACCGAATCTCGCTCCCTGCGCCGAAAGCGCCCAGCAGCTCCTCCAGGATGCGGCGCCGGTCGGCGGCGGCGCCGGCCGGGCTGCGGTTGAACTGGTCGATGAGCAGCCTGGCCCGCAGGCTGTCGGCCGCCAGGTCCGGTTCGCCGGCGGCAATGTAGGGGTTGCCGGCCAGCATCCGCTGGCGCTGTGTCCTGCCGTCATCGGCACTCCTCGGTTCAGCCACCACCCAAGCCTGCCGCGCGCTCGGCCGGCTCTGTTCCTGCGGTCAGCAGCAGCCACGCGAACTGCGCCGCCATGGCTGACAACGGCGACGTGATCCGCGGGCTCGGCCGCTAAGTCGTCGGCGTGGGGACGATCGATGAGGACCAGCGCGCTGGTGGCCTTCGCCACGCCCCGTCGCCTGAGGGAAACGCGCCCCCACCAGGTTGCCTGCCCGCCGCGTCGAGGACCGGACGATGACGCCGGCGATGACGGACCCGATGCATGCCAGGAGGGGTCCGCCGTTGCGGACGAGTGGCGGGTACACCTGCCAATGGGTCAGGTAAATGGCGAGAGACGCGCCCGCCGTCGCACCGACGGCGCGGGTGAACGGGCGCGGCACCGGCATGGTGCGGATCCAGGTGGCGAGCAGGAGTCCGCCGATCACGATCATGTCCCGGCTGGGCTTGTCGAAGAAGCCAGGAACCGCCGCCACCAAGAGCACCGACACCAGCAGTCGCCGCCCCGCAGTGTTCGCACGCGCCGCCGCCCAGCCCAGAGCGAACAGCCAGAGAATGAGGTGCGGTCGGGAGAACGGGTACTGGGAATCCTCGAGACCGAGGAGATCGAAGCGGAAGGCGAGCGCGCCGATCCCGGCACCGACGGCGAACCCGAAGGGCCATCGTCGCTCCAGGCGCCGCACCGGTGCGACGGCGAAAACGAGCGTGGCGAGACCGAGGATGGACACGAGCGACTGAACGAACCAGTAGTCCCGCGGTGCGTCGGCCACGCCGAACTGGCTGTTGAGCAGAAGGGCGTTGGGCCAGCTGAACTCGTCCGTTGCTGCCGCCACCAGGCCGATCCAGCACATGCTCGGAACCGCGATCCTTGCGATGCCGGTCAGCTTGGCCCTGGTGGTGGCGCGCATCTGGAAGCGGGCGAAATTGAACCCGGCGAGTCCCAACAGGATGTGGGCGCCACCGGTCAGTTGCCAGAGCCCGGTGTGGGTGCCGACAATGAGCACGATGGCGATGGCGCGTACGACGACACTCGTCTCGAGCTGCCGCGTGCCGAGCATGCCGCGCCGGGCTGGGGCTGGGCCTGGGGTGAGTTGGCCGACCGGGGTGGTATGCCAATCGCGGGGCAGGGAGCCGAGCACCTCTTCGAGGTGGACCGACATCTCGACATAGGACAGGGAGTCGCCCCCGAGGCTGACGAAGGAGTCCTCTTCGGCGACGTCCTTGCCCAGCACGTCGGCGAACGCGGTGCGCACGTCAGGGCCCCGGGGGGGAGCGCTGGTCGGTTCCGGCCGTGCCCCGTCGCCGGATGTGCCGGCCGCCGTGGCGTGCTGCTGGATCCCGGCGTAGTCGGGCTTCCCGTTGGCAAGGCGGGGCAATGCGGGAAGCTCGACGACGTGGATCCGCGAGCGCGGGAGAGCGAGGAGCTCGGCGACGAGACGGGCCGCAGCCGCCGCCCCTGTGCCGGCTTCGATGGCGACGATCAGGCGGTCATCGTCGCCGGTACACATGCTTGCCGTTCCTCGCTCGGCCAGTTTCCGCTCCAGGCGGTCAAGGTCGATGCGGAGGCCGTACGGCTTGACGAGGCGGCTCCGTCTTCCTCGCAGCTCGTAGAGCCCATCCGGGGTGACACGGGCGAGGTCGCCGGTGTGCAGGGCGTCGACCGTGGCGCCGAGCCTCAGGTCGGCCGGGCGCTCGGCGTAACCCAGCATGACATTGGGCCCCCGGTACACGAGCTCGCCGACACCGTCGTCGTCCGGGCTGTCGATGTGGAACGAGCCGCCGGGGATCGGTACGCCGATGGCGCCAGAGTGCGATGCGGCGCGGTCGGGCGGGAGATAGGCCATGCGCGCCGTGGCCTCCGTCTGGCCGTACATGACGAAGAACCGCCAGCCGTCGCGTTCGCCGAGGGCCGCATACCGGCGAACGCTGTCGGGGTGGAGGCGCCCGCCCGCCTGGGTGACGTGGCGCAGGGCCGGGAGCGACATCGAAGCGAACCCGACCCGGTCGAGCAGGTCGAAGGTGTGCGGCACGCCGGCGAAACTGGTCGCGCCGGCCGCGTGGAAGAGGTCCCAGAAGCACTGGTCGATCACGGACAGGTCGGTGAGCACGAGGCCTGCGCCCTGCGACAGGTGGCTGTGGATGACCGACAGGCCGTAGCAGTACTGCATCGGCAGCGTGGTGACGGCCCGGTGGTCCTCGGTGATCCCCAGGTACTGGGCTATCGACTCGGCGTTGGCCTGCAGGTTCGCCCGCGACAGGCGGACGAGCTTCGATGAACCGGTCGAGCCAGACGTGGACAGAAGCAGGGCGAGATCGGGATGCAGCTCGTGGGCCGAGCCGTCGCGCCGAGCGGTGATGGTCCACCCTTCGGACGCATCGATGACGACATCGGGGTCGTAGGCGGCGGTCAGGTCCCGGATGGCCCCGGCGTTGCCGCCCGGCGCCAGAAGCACCGGATGGCCCCCTCGGAGCGCGGCCAGATAGGCGACGAGCGGCTCGATGGCGTTGGCGGCCTCGAGGAGGACCAGCCGCCGGTCCTGACCGAGGGAGGCGGCGGCCGCCGCGACCCGCTCGTCGAGCTCTGCGTAGGCGATGGTTTCCTGCGCAGTGACGAAGGCGGCGCGGTCGCCGTGCCCGGCCAGGTTGTCGGCGAACAGCGGCAACCCGGCCGTCCGGTCAGGCTCGACAAGGGTCATGGCGCTCTGGGGGGAGCGGGCAGGACGGCGCTCATGCGGCCGCTCAGGCGGCCGAAGTACGGGCGCCGCGTTCCCGGTCGAGCTCAGCGAGGAGGCCGAGCAGCGCCGGAAGACAGCCACCGCAGCGCGCACCGGCGCCGCAGCGGCGCCCGATCTCGTCGGCGTCGCACGCGCCGGCCAGGATCGTGGTCCGAATGGTCTTGTCGTTGACTGCCCGGCAGTGACAGATCACCATCGGCATGATGATAGGACGACCTAAGAGTTTCTACAAGGGCGGCCGAAGACTTTGTCGCGGTGACCCATCTCCGGCGTCCGGTCGGCCCGTGGGTCCCCGCCGGGTCAGACCCTCGCGACGAAGAGCTGGCCGGCCAGAGCCGGACCCAGGGCGATGCTGTTGCCGGGCAGGTCGATCACGAGGGTGCCGTCGGGGCCCTTCGACCGCACCTTGCCCGCCGCGCCGGGGATGAAGCCGTGGTCGTCCAGGTAGACGAGCGCTTCCATGTCGACCTCGACCTGTTCGGTGACCCGCTCCAGGCGGATGTTGTCGCCGGGCTCAGACCCGGCGAGGGCCCACAGCTCCCGTTCGGGCCCGCCCGCGCCGGGGATGGGGTTGCCGTGTGGGCACGTCGCCGGGTTGTCGAGGAGGACGACGAGGCGCTCCTCCACCTCGTCGGAGATCACGTGCTCCCACCGGCACGCCTCGACATGCGTCCGATGCCAGGGGATGCCGATCACGTCGGTGAGCAGTCGCTCGGCCAGACGGTGCTTCCGGACGACTTTCACGGCGCGCTCACGGCCCTTCGGGGTGAGGGTGAGCACCCGGCCCTTGACGGCGATGTAACCGTCGTGGCGTAGCCGCCGGACCATCTCCGAGACCGACGGAGCGGAGTGGCCCACGTGTTCGGCCAGCCGCGCCTGGATGACCGTGACGCCCTCCTCCTCGAGCTCCCAGATGGACTCCAGGTACTCCTCGAGGGGAGGGTGGAAGCCGTCGGACATGCCGGCCATGGTACCGGGCCGCCCGGGCGGAGTTCGCCCTTCTGGTCCTTTGTCCAGAGGTATGGTGAACTACGACTGTTAGGGATTCCTAAGATCATCCGGAGGTTGGGCCCGTGAAACTGTCCCGAAAGCGGCTTGCCGTCGTCGCCGCCATCGTCGTGTCCCTGGGCGCATCCGGCTGCGGCTCCGACACGTCGGGGGACGCAGGGACCACCTCGGCCGGCAAGGGCGGGATCACCGTGTACTCGGGCCGGAACGAGGCGCTGGTGGGCCCGCTGCTGAAGAAGTTCACCGCCGACACCGGCATCAAGGTCTCCGTCCGCTACGCCGACAGCGCCAGCCTGGCGGCCCAGCTCATCGAGGAGGGCTCCCGCTCCCCGGCCGACGTGTTCTTCTCCCAGGATGCCGGTGCCCTCGGATCGCTGTCCAAGCGTGGGCTGCTGGCAAAGGCACCGGCAGAGGCGGTGCAGGCCGTCGAGGCCAGGTACCGGTCCAAGGACGACACCTGGGTGGGGGTGTCGGGGCGGGCCCGGGTGATCGTCTACAACCCCACGAAGGTCCCCGAGGCCGAGGTGCCCAAGAGCGTCTTCGACCTCACCGACGCCAAGTGGAAGGGCCGCATCGCCGTCGCCCCCACCAACGCCTCGTTCCAGTCCTTCGTCACCGCCATGCGGATCCAGGCCGGTGAAGCCCGCACCCAGGAGTGGCTGCGCGGACTGAAGGCGAACGAGCCGAAGACGTTCCCCGGGAACCAGCCGGTGGTCGAGGCGGTGGACAAGGGGGAGGCCGACCTCGGCCTGGTGAACCACTACTACCTCTACGAGCGGGCAGACGCCATCGGGCAGGACAAGGTGGTGGCGAAGAACGCCTTCACCACCAACGGCGACCCCGGCGCCTTGATCAACGTGGCCGGCGTCGCCGTCTTGAAGAGCGCCAAGGCCACTGCGGGCGCAACGGAGTTCGTGAAGTACCTCTTGTCGCCTGCGGCCCAGGAGTACTTCGCCGAGGAGACCCACGAGTACCCCCTGCTCGCCGGCGTGCCCACCGCCGCGGGCGTCACGCCGTTGTCGGACATCCAGAGCCCCGACATCGATCTGTCGGACCTCGACACCTTGGAGCAGACTCTGAGGATGATCCGCGAGGCCGGCCTGCTCTGAGCGCTCCTCCCGGCGCGGGCGCAGGCTCCGCACCAGCGCCTGTCGACGGCTGGATCGGACAGCGTCGTCGAGCCCGAACAGGAATCGCTCCGGCCGGCACCCGGCCACCGCCCGTCCTTCTCGGGCTGGCGGCGGCCGTGGCCGCCGCGTCGCTGATGCCGGTCGCCTACCTCGGTGTGCGGGCGACCGAGGGGGGTTGGACCACGGTGGCCGACACCGTGTTCAGCGCCACGACCGGCGGGCTCCTGGTCCGCAGCCTGGGACTGGCAGCCGCCGTGGCGGCCGCCAGCGTCGTGCTCGGCGTCAGCCTCGCCTGGCTCACCGTCCGCTGCGACCTCCCCGGCCGGCGGGTGTGGCAGGTGGTGGCCGCCCTGCCACTGGCCATCCCGAGCTATGTGGCCGCCTTCGCTTACGTGGGCGCCTTACCGGATCTTGACGGCTTCGGGGCGGCCTGGCTGGTCCTCACGCTGATCTCGTATCCCTACGTCTTCCTGCCGGTGGCCGCCGCCCTCACCACCATGGACCCCGCCCTGGAAGAGACGGCCCGCTCGCTCGGCGACACGGCCCGGCGGGCATTCGTCCGGGTCACCCTGCGCCAGCTCAGGCCCTCGGCCGCCACCGGCACGCTGCTGGTGGCCCTCTACGTGCTGTCGGACTTCGGCGCCGTGTCCATCCTGCGCTTCGACAGCTTCACCCGAATCATCTACCAGTCGTACCAGGCGAGCTTCGACCGCACCCCGGCCGTGATCCTCGGTTGCCTGCTACTGGTCTTCACGTTCGCCATCGTCACCGGAGAGGCCCGCACCCGTGGCCGGGCCCGTTACCACAGCGGGCGGGGCGCCCACCGCCGCCCCGCCACCGTGGCCCTGGGCCGGGCCAGGTGGCCGGCGCTCGCCCTCCCCGCCGGTGTGGCCGTCCTCGCATTGGGCGTGCCCGCCCTCACGCTGGTGCGGTGGTCGGTCGAGGCGGCCAGCCTCGACCTCGACCTCGGCCGGGTGCGCCATGCCGCCTTCGGATCGCTCACCGTCTCGTTGCTGGGCGCCGCCGTCACGGCCGTCGCCGCCGTGCCCGCCGCCCTGGTGGCGGCCCGCTACCGGACGAGGGCGGCGGCCGTCGTGGAGCGGTCGGTGTACATCGCCCACGCCCTGCCCGGCATCGTGGTCGCCCTGTCCCTGGTGTTCTTCTCCGTGCGCCTCGGCCCGTTGTACCAGCGGCTACCGGTCCTGGTCTTCGCCTACTTCGTGCTGTTCCTGCCCCTGGCCGTGAGCGCCACCTACACGTCGGCCGTCCAGGTGCCTCCCTTGCTCGAGCAGGTTGCCCGCTCCCTCGGGAGACGCCCGGCGGGCGTCTTCGGTTCGATCACCGTCCCCCTCCTCGCCCCGGGTGTGGCAGCGGGTGCGGCCCTCGTCTTCCTCACCTGCATGAAGGAGCTGCCGGCCACGCTGCTGCTCGGTCCCACGGGGTTCGACACCCTGGCCACCCGGGTGTGGTCCTCCACCTCGGCCGGCGCCTACGGCGAGGCGGCCTTGCCGGCCTTCCTCCTCATGGCCACCGCCGCGGTGCCGACCTGGATCCTGTCCCGGCGCATCGCCACCACGGCGATCCCGTGAACGCACTCGAATGCGCCGGGCTGGCGAAATCCTTTGCGTCTGTGGCGGCCCTCGACGGCGCCGACCTGGTGATCGTCTCCGGCCACCTGACCGCCCTGCTGGGCCCGTCGGGGTGCGGCAAGTCCACCTTGTTGCGGGTGATCGCCGGCTTCGAACGACCCGACACCGGGACGGTGTCCGTCAGAGGCCATGTGGTGGCCGGCCCGAGCGTGCATGTGCCGCCCGAGCGCCGCAAGACCGGCATTGTCCCCCAGGAGCAGGCGCTGTTCCCGCACCTGAGCGTGGCCGGCAACGTCGGCTACGGCCTCGGGCGGAAGGCACGCCGCGGTCCCCGGGTGGAAGCCATGCTGGACCTGTGCGGGCTGGGGGGCCTGGGCGGACGCATGCCCCACGAGCTGTCCGGCGGGCAGCAACAGCGGGTGGCACTGGCCCGGGCCCTGGCGCCCGAGCCCGCCGTGGTGCTGCTCGACGAGCCCTTCGCCAGCCTCGACGCCACGCTTCGGGCCGAGCTCCGCGCCGAGATCGCCGCCATCCTGCGGGCCGCCGGCCAGACCGCCCTGCTGGTCACCCACGACCAGGACGAGGCGCTGTCGATGGCGGACTCGGTGGCGGTCATGCGCTCCGGTCGCATCGTCCAGCACGCTGCCCCTCTCGACATCTACCACCACCCGGTCGACCCCTGGGTGGCCCGGTTCGTGGGGCTGGCCAACGTGCTCGACGGCGACGTGGTGGAACCAGGCCACGTGGAGTGTGCCCTCGGGACGCTGCGGGCGGTGGGCCCGGCGACGGCAGCGGCAGGCGCGTTGGTGCAGGTGGTCGTCCGGCCCGAGCAGGTCGTGCTCGGCCCTGGTGGTGCCGTCGGCGTGGTCCGTCGGCGGGAGTACCACGGCCACGACGCGCTCGTCTGGGTCGAGGTGGGCGGGGGCACGCCGTTGATGGTCAGGACGCCGAGCGGCGACCTCCCGGCGATCGGGTCCGAGGTGTCGCTCGCCTGCGCCGGCCAGGTCGTCGTGTTCCTGGCTCCGGGCTGATCGCCGACGGGTGCCCGCGTTGTCTGGCGGCGTCCCCGTCGCTGAACTGACGGCGGGGATCGGGCAAGCCGCGGAACGGCTGCTCCAGCGCACGACCCAGCGCTGCCATACCCTTCACCCCCGGAGGTGGGCACATGCAGAGCGACGAACGGATCATCGAGCTTCTCAACGAGGTGTTGACCGCTGAATTGACGGCGATCAACCAGTACTTCGTCGACGCCAAGATGTGCGGGAACTGGGGCTACGTCCGGCTGGAGGCGAAGTTCCGGGAGGATTCCATCGACGAGATGAAGGACGCCGACTCGCTGATCGACCGGATCCTCTATCTGGACGGCGTGCCGAACGTGCAGCGCCTGGGCACCGTGCGGGTGGGCGAGACCGTCGCCGAGAAGCTTCAGCTGGCTCTGGTCGTGGAGACGGAGGCGATCGACCGTCTCAACGCCGGGATCCGCACCTGCGTGGAGGTCGGCGACAACGGCTCCCGGGAGCTCTTGGAGGGCATTCTCGCCGGCGAGGAGGAGCATGCCGACTGGCTCGAGGGCCAGCTGGAGCTGATTCGCCAGGTCGGTGACGCCCACTATCTCGCCCAGCAGATCCGGGAGTGACGCTCGGCAGGCCGATGCCTCGTGTCGCTGTCGTCACCGGCTAGGACTTGAAGAGGAACTCGGTGGGCCACTTCGCTGACCTGCGGTCCTGGCCCATTTTTGCAGTCTGAGCAGCAGTTTTGTTGCTCTGTGTTGCTCGCTGCGAAGCGCTGTTGTGCGCTGTTCCGCGGACACGCTGCGGACAACCTGCGGACAGGCGATCGGCTCGAACCTCACCGTTGCGGCCTGGCCGTCACCCCTGGACCCCCTCGGTCCTGGCTCACTCTTCGGCGTCGTCCGCCCATGGCTTCGCACAAGGGGATGGCGAGCCGCCGAGTCGGTTACGATCTGCTCGGATCTCCTACAGACACGGACGGCGAGAGCCAACCCTCGGCGAGTCGAGCAGACGATGGGTCCGCCTCGGCGGTGCCATGAGCCGGCCGCAACGTCGTGCGGCTCAATGAGGCACATCGGGGACGCAAGCGTGGTGGCGGTGCCCCCAGCCGAGTTCCCTCATGTTGAGCGCCTCGCCGGTTGGCGGGCGGCCAGTGGACCACCCGTAAGAGTCTGGCCCCGTCATAGGTGGCCAACCGGGAAACGTGGACGACGGAGGCTGTGTTACCCCGAGCCGTGGCCGGTCGTTACCGTGCGCAGCACTGGTGCGTACTCGGGCGGCCACACGGCGGCCGGCTGGATTCGCGGCTGGCCCAACGAGACGCACATTATGCGGCGCCAGCGCGCTCATGCCGACTTCGTTCGACGTGCAAAACTGCGACGCACCGCGTCGTTGCCGTCGCGATCGGCCTGCATCACGCTGCCCCGGCCATCCATCGGTCGGCTGGCGGGTGGTTCCACCGTGCCTGCCACGAAGCTAAGCCCGAATCCACCGATCAGGTTCGGCCGGCCGCCGTGGCGGGCCGAACATGACAGCGAATGTGTGAGGACGCCCGATCGGGCGTCGGCTGTGCCCACGGGCCGCTGGACGGGC
>JBKJNA010000160.1:0-12634 GCA_046596195.1 Acidimicrobiales bacterium
TCGGTGCCCCACGGGTTCGCCACCGCCTTCCACACCCCCCAGGGCGTGATCCTGCACTCGGGCGACTTCAAGCTCGACCTCACGCCGGTCGACGGTCGCCTCACCGATCTGGCCCGCATCGGCGCCATCGCGTCGCAGGAGGGCGTGCGGCTCCTGCTGTCCGACTCCACCAACGCCGAGGAGCCGGGCTACACGGCCAGCGAGTCGTCGGTGGGCGAGACGCTGCGCATCATCTTCCGCGACCACGCCGACAAACGGGTCATCGTCACGTGTTTCGCCAGCCACATCCACCGGGTGCAGCAGGTGGCCGAGATCGCCATCGCCAGCGGGCGCACCATCGCCACCCTCGGCCGCTCGATGGCCAAGAACGTGGCGCTCGCCCGCGACATGGGCCTGCTCCACATCCCCGACGCGTCCATCGTCGACATCGACAAGATCGGCGATCTCGACCCCCGCCGGGTCTGCGTCATCTCCACCGGCTCGCAGGGTGAGCCCATGTCGGCCCTGGCGCTGATGGCGGCGGGCGAGAACAAGCGCCTCAAGGTGGGCGAGGGCGACCTCGTCATCCTGAGCAGCCACGCCATCCCCGGCAACGAGATGAACGTGGGCAAGGTCATCGACGGCCTCCACCGCCGGGGCGCCGAGGTGATCCACTCCGGCATCGCCGACGTGCACGTGAGCGGCCACGCCATGCAGGGCGAGCTCTCCACCTTGCTGGCCATCGCCCGCCCCGAGCACTTCATCCCGGTGCACGGCGAGTACCGCCACCTCACCCACCACAGCCGCCTGGCCATGAAGATGGGCGTGGCCACCGAGAAGGTGCTGCTGGCCGAGGACGGCGACGTGGTCGAGCTGAGCGACGCCGGCCTCGACTTCGCCGGTGAGGTGCCGGCCGGCTACCTCTACGTCGACGGCATCGTGGGCGACGTGGGACACGGCGTGCTCCGAGACCGGCTCGTGCTGGCCGAGGAGGGCGTGGTGCTGGTGGTCGTCACCGTCGACTCCCGCACCGGCGAGGTGCTCACCGGCCCGGAGATCATCACCCGGGGCTGGGTGTTCGAGCGGGAGGCCGAGGGCCTGCTCGAGGAGGCCCGCAAGGTCGTGCTGGCCCGCCTGGAGCAGGTGGCGCTCGACGACGGCGGCACCGACTTCGAGGTCATGAAGCGCCACGTCCGTACGGCGCTGGCCAAGTTCATCAACGAGCGCACCCGCCGTCGGCCCATGATCGTGCCGGTGGTGATGGAGGTCTAGCTTCTCCTGCCTCGAACGAATGCTCCCGTGGGGCGCATGGTGCTGCTGTTACTGTTGTTGCCACTGTGACGACGACCAAGCGTCCGCCGGCCAAGCGCCGCCCCGCACCCGTGCGCCGCCCCGCCGTCAAGGGCAGGGCGGCCGCCCCCCGGAAGCCCCCCAAGGGCCCGTCCGTCGGCGTGCGGTTGCGCGATGCCCTGGCCCGCTCCCTAGGGCGTCAGGCCGACGACGTGTGGGGCGTCGCCCTCCTGGTGGCCGGGCTGCTGGCCGCCCTCGGCATCTACGCCGACCTGGCCGGCCCCGCCGGCAGCGCCCTCGGTGAGGCCACCGGCAGGGTGCTCGGCGCTTCCCGCTTCCTCGTCCCGCCGGCCCTGGCCGGCATCGGCCTGTCACTCGTGCGGGGTCGCCCCCGGGCCGAGCCCGGCCGGGCCGTCGTCGGCTCCACCCTCGCCCTGGTGGCGTGCGCCGGGCTCGGGCACCTGTTCGGTGGCGCCCCCGGCGTCGACGCCGAAGGGCGCCTGCTGCGCCGGGCCGGCGGGTACCTCGGCCTCGCCGTGGCCGGCCCGCTGCGCGCCCTCATCTCCCCGTGGGGCGCCGGCCTGGTGCTGGTGAGCGTGGCCGCTGTGGCCGTGCTCGTGCTCACCCGCACACCCGCCCGGTCGGCGGCGGAACGCATCGGCGCCGGCGCATCCGCTGTCTGGCGGGCCATCGTGCCCGCCGCCCGCTGGGTTGCCACCCTCGGGCGCAGCGCCGAGGTCGAGGCCACCGCGGTCCGCCACCCGTCCTCCCGGATGCCCAGGAAGGGCGCGGCCGACGACACCGCCACGGCCGACGACCTCCCTCCCGAGCCGATCGACCCGGCCGACGAGGACGACGACCCCGCGCCCATCCCTGATCTCGGGGTGCACGTGCCCAACGAGCCGGCGCCCAAAGCCGACCAGCTGGCCATCGACCTCGGTCCCGCCGCCATGGCCACCCACTGGCGGCTTCCCCCGCTGGCGCTGCTGAAGCGGGCCAAGAACACCGAGATCGACCACAAGGTCCTCGACGCCCGGGGCCGCACCCTCGAGGAGTCGCTGGCCGCCCATGGCGTGGAGACGCGCCTGGTGGGCAAGACGGTGGGGCCCACCGTCACGCGCTACGAGCTCGAGCTCGGCCCGGGGGTGAAGGTTGCGCGCGTCACCAGCCTGCAGAAGGACATCGCCTACGCCATGGCGGCGCCCGACATCCGCCTTCTGGCGCCCATCCCGGGTCGCTCCGCCATCGGGGTGGAGGTGCCGAACATCACCCGCCAGCTGGTCTCGCTGGGTGATGTGCTCGGCTCGCCCGAGGCCCGCGCCTCGCGCCACCCGATGGAGGTGGCCATCGGCCGCGACATCGCCGGCCGGGCGGTGATGGAGAGCCTGGCCTCCATGCCCCACATCCTCATCGCCGGCGCCACCGGTGCCGGCAAGTCGAGCTGCCTCAACTCGATTCTCACGTCGATCCTGCTGCGGGCCACCCCTGATCAGGTCCGCATGATCCTGGTCGACCCCAAGCGGGTGGAGCTGGGTCAGTACAACGGCCTGCCCCACCTGCTCACGCCCGTGGTGGTGAACCCCCGCAAGGCGGCCAATGCGCTGGCGTGGGCCGTCACCGAGATGGAGCGGCGCACCGACCTGTTGGCCGAGGTCGGGGTGCGCGACATCGGCGGCTACAACGCCGCCTACGACCGGGGCGAGCTCACCAAGGAGCAGGCGCCGGGCATCCCCGCCGCCGTCGAGCACCACCGGCTGCCCTTCGTCCTCGTGGTGGTGGACGAGCTCAACGACCTGATGATGGTGGCCGCACGCGACGTCGAGGAATCGATCTGCCGCATCGCCCAGATGGGCCGCGCCTTCGGCATCCACCTGGTCATCGCCACCCAGCGGCCGTCGGTCGACGTGATCACCGGCGTCATCAAGGCCAACGTGCCGTCCCGCCTGGCCTTCGCCGTGTCGTCGCTGGCCGACAGCCGGGTCATCCTCGACCAGCCTGGCGCCGAGCGCCTGGTGGGCAAGGGCGACATGCTGCTGCTCACCGCCTCGTCCAACGTGGCCCGCCGCATCCAGGGCCCGTGGGTGGGCGAGGACGAGGTGCGGGCGGTGGTGGCCCACTGGGTGCGCCAGGCGTCGCCCCGCTATGTCGAGGGCGTGGAGGGCGACACGCCCGATCCCGCCGGGGCCAAGGGCGGCTCCGGCGCCGGGTCCCGTCCGGACGACGACGACGACGAGGCCATGCTGGTCGCCGCCCAGGAGCTGATCGTGCGCTCCCAGCTCGGCTCCACCTCGATGCTCCAGCGCAAGCTGCGGGTGGGCTTCGCCCGGGCCGGGCGCATCATGGACCTATTGGAGCAGCGGGGCGTGGTGGGCCCGTCCGAGGGCTCCAAGCCACGCACCGTGCTCATGACGGTGGACGAACTGGAGCAGCGGGAGGGCAGCGCCGCCTCGGCGTGAGCCCGGCCGGCGCCGGGCGGAACACCAGGGACCGCAAGGTCAGGTGGGCATCCCCGGGACCTGGACGGCGGGCGGGAAGGTGATCGAGCCGATGATCGCCTGGAACTCCTCGGGCAGGGTGCCCAGCTCCAGATGGCGGTCGCCGGCGACGGTGGACACGGGGCTGCCCAGCTGGCTCTCGTCAACGGTGAGCTCGCAGTCGAAGAACCGCTCGAAGGTCGACTGCTTGCCGCCGATGGAGAACGTGCTGCCGACGGGTGCGTGCACCTCGAAGCCGGAGTTGGCGAAGAACTGCTTGGTGCGGGCGACTTGGGCCACGGCCACCGGCACCTTCACCTCGCGGGTCTTCTCGCCCGGGGCCGGCGCGATGTGCACGCCCTCGGGGATCTGGACGTGCGGGATCTCGGGAGCGACGATCTCATCGCCCGGTGCCCGCTCCGCTGCCGGGCGCAGCTGCACCACGGCCGAGAGCCAACGGTCAATATTGCGGTCCAGGTCCGACACGCCCACGAGCGTAGTGGCGTCGCGCCGCTACCGGACAGCGCCGGGCCCCGATCTGCCGCAGGGCGTCAGGTCACCTTGACGTCGAGCAACTCGCCGGTGTGGTCCTTGTCGCCCTCCTCGTCACCGGCAAGGGCACAGCCGATCAGGTAGTCGCCGGGCTCGAGGTCGACGGTGACCAGAATCGTCTTGCCCGCCGCCACGTCGAACGAGAAGGCGGCGATGATCCCCGGAGCAGTGTCGGCATACCCGGTGGGCGGCGCCTTGTCGCTCTCGAACAGGCCGGCGAAGAACGTTTCGATGTCGTCGTAGGTGGTCGACGGCGTGGACTTCCTGGCCACGATGAACTCGTGCGGGCCGGCGCCGGCCGACGTCATGCGTAGCGCGTTCTCGCCCGCCTTCAGTGAGGTGGGGCCATTGTTCTTCCCGTCCTCGATGGTGTACTCGGCGTCGGGTTCGGCGGCCGTGGCGTCGACGGCGCCAGGGGCCACGGTGAAGGTGGCCAGCATCCCCTTGGCCGCGTGGGGGATCAGTGCCGCCTCGCCGGCCGTGGGGATGAAGCAGATGACGGCGTAGGTACCGGCGCCCAGGAAGTCGGTGGTCACCTCCTCGGACCGACCGGGGCTCAGGACCGTGCCGGGGGCGTCCAGCTGGGCTTCGACGACCGACTCGAAGGCGCTGTCGTCCTCGGACTGCAGCGCCGCTTGCACGTCGGCCTGGGTCTTTCCCTCTTTGAGCAAGGAGAAGGCGGCCATGTGCAGTTCGGCGCCTGAGTTCTGGAGGCTCACCGTGCTGGTGCCGGCCTCGAGCTGGCCTGACAGGGCGTAGGAGTACTCCTTCATGTCGATGGCCAGCGTGTTGACTTCGGCGTCCTCGTCGCCGCCTCCGGACTCGGCAACGGTCGTGGTGGTCCCGCTCGCGTCGCTCCCGCCCCCGTCGTCGCTCCCGCCGCCGTCGCTGCACGCAGCTAGGCCGGTCCCGAGCACGACTGCCAGCGCCAGCAGTGCGGCGGGACGATTGCGGATGTGGCGCATCAGGCCTCCTCGACGGTTCGGGGGGAATGTATCCTTACCTGCCCTTTGCGAACCGGAGCCTGGGTCACGCCTGGGGGCCACCGCTCCGGCGCCGGGCCCGGCGGGCCCATCCGGCCCATCCGATGAGGCCGGCGAGCATGGTGGCGAAGAGGACGGGTCCCGGCCACCTGCTGGCCTCCGGGGATTTTTCGGATGACGGGCTCGACGCCAGACCGGGTGCAACGGTGGTGCCGCCCGCGCCCGGCTGCAGCTCGGGGGCCGGACCGTCGCCCGCCCCGCTCCCGGCGCCCGTCACCGCAGTGGTCGAGGGTACGGCAGGCGGCGGCGTCGTGGTGGTGGTGGTCCGTCCCGTGGCGCGGGTCGTCGCCGTCGCCAAGGTCGATCCCAGCGGGGGCGAGGTCGGGGCCGTGCCGCCGGCAGCGGTGGTGACCACCACCGACGACGAAGCTGTCGTCGACGTGGCTGCCGGTTCCTCCCCACAGACCTGCTCGACGGTGGCGAACGGCGGGGTACCGCCCTGGCCGTACCTCCATCCCTCGACGTCGCCGTCGCGCACGGTGGTGCTCGACGCCCCGACGCCGGACGTGCGCAGGGAACCGGACCCCGCAAGCGAGCGGCTGTAGCTCCAGAACTTCCCTTCGGCGTTGCAGGTGAGGCACGACTCGCCCGCCGGGCAGCCCACGCCGCAGAGCGCGCAGACGGCCGCTCCCTTGCCCGCGAAGCCGTGGAGCACGGGGTCGACGTTGGCGCGGGCGAGCGCCTCGATCCCCGTGAGCGACTCCTCCCGGAACCGCACGCAGACCGACTTCACCTGCGTACCGGTGTCGACGATCACCGCCGCCCGGTGTTCCACGGCGACCGCCCCCGATGGCGTGGTGGCTGCCACCGGCGCCGGGAGGGCGGGCTCACTCCAGGCGACCGAGAGCCAGATGGCCCCGACAGCTGCTCCGGCGAGGCGCCGGACATGCCGGCACAACGGCGCGAAATTCACGCCGTTGTGCCGACGGGAAGAGAGGAGACCACGGTCCCTCCTAGCTGGTGATGCCGACGATCGGGGCGTTGAGGCGAGCCGGTGGGGTGCTCCCGGTTCGATCGGAGGGGGGAAACCGCCCCACCGTGCCGTCGGAGAGCGCTACCTGGTACGCAACGGCTCGCACCGCAGGGAGGATGCCCACCGCAGCGAAGGTGCTCGAGGGAACTGAGAAGCCGATGCCTCCGAGGAACCGGGCGTCGCCGAAGGCGAAGATGCCGCCGTCGGCTCCGACCATCCAGTAGCCGGCGCCGCTCGGGGTCGAGCCGATGCCCACGACCGGCTTCTGCAGGGCCACGGCGCCGGTGGAGCCGAGGAAGCGGGCGTCGCCGAAGGCGAACACCCCACCGTCGCTCGCGACCAGCCAGTAGCCCAGACCGGACGGGGTGGCCGCCATGCCCACCACCGGCTGGTTGAGCTTGATCGACCCGGTCGAGCCGAGGAAGCGGGCGTCGCCGAAGGCGAAGATGCCCCCGTCACGGGCGACCAGCCAGTAGCCCGCGCCCGAGGGGGTGGCTGCCATGCCGACAACGGGCTGGTTGAGGGTCAAGGACCCGGTGGAGCCGTGGAAACGGGCGTCGCCGAAAGCGAACACGCCGCCGTCAGACGCCACCAGCCAGTAGCCCTGCCCACCGGGGGAGGACGCAATGCCGACCATCGGCCGGTTCAGTTTGAGGTTGCCGGTGGAGCCGAAGTAGGGCGACCGAGTTGTGAACACCCCGCCGTCGGACGCAACCAATCGGTACCCGTCGTCCGGGCAGAAGGCGGGCTTGCGGCTGATCGGGAGCCACCGCCGCCCGATCGCCTGCACGGCCTGCGACGTGGCGAAGGTGTTGAGGCCGAACGAGTCGTTGGGGCCGGCCACGTGCCCGTCCGCCACCTGGCGGCCGGCGAGGACGTCGACGGCCTTGCCCCAGCAGGTGTCGATCTTCTCGCCGACGGCGGTGAGGCCGAGGATGGCCGTGGCGGTTGCGTTCGGGTCCTCGGCCCCGAAGGACGGCCATCCGCCCGTTGGCAGCTGGCTGGACCGGAGGAAGGCGATGGCCCGGCGGACGGGCTCGCCACTGGCGCTCGTCCCGCCGGCGACCAGCGCCTGGAGCGCCAGGGCGGTCGTGTCGACGTCGACCTCGGTGCCCTTGGGGTCGCCCGTGAAGCCCCACCCGCCGTTCGCCTGTTGCGCTCCGAGGATGTGGTGCACCGTCGAGGAACCCGTGCGGTTCACCAGCTCGAGGGCGAGCGTGGCATAGAGGGTGGCGTTGAAGGTGTTCAAGGAGCCGTCGCCCTTGCGGCCGGCGAGCATCTTGGTGAACAGATTGGTCGTGGCGTCGCCCTGCGGGTTGAAGTTGGCGGCGTCGTAGCCGAGGGGGGCGGCGACGAGCACGATGAGCTTGGCCGCCTGCCCGGCCGACGTGGTCGTCTCGGCCAGATCGTCGATGTAGTCGAGCGGGCTCTTCCCGTTCTTCACGGTGGCCGCAACCGCGGCTCGGGCAACCGCCTTGTCCCACGCGGGGCCGGTCTGGGCCGCCTCTGCGATGGCGACGATGGCGTCCGGCGTCTCGAAGCCGGGGAAGCCGGCGGTCTCGAAGCCGCCGTCCGGCTGCTGGTTGGCCTTGAGGAAGGCAGCCGCCCTGGTCAGGTCGAGCGAAGCGGTGGCGGCGCCGGCGAGCGGGACGGGGGCGGGGGGAAGGGCGAGCGAGAGCGCGCCGAGGACGATGCCGAGGACGGCGGGAGTGCGGCGTGACATGGGTCTTGCCTCCGTTGGGCCCCGTTCCACGAGGGCCGGCGAGTGCACGGACGCCGTTGGACCGGCGTGCGGAGGCGGGCGTCCTGGCTCCCGGCCCGAAGGCCGGTCACAGTTGCGGGTCAGCGTCGGTCTCGCACCGACTTCCCCCGTCCCCCTCCGAAGAGGGGCACCACCACCGGCATCCGGACCGGCGGCGACCTCTGCCGGGGCGGACACTACGCCCCCGGCCCGGGTGGCGTCCAGGGGGCCGGACACCGGTCCGTTGCGCTCCGGGGTCGTCGCCGTGTGCGATCGTGCACTGGTGCCCCGTGCGTCCGAGCCGACGTTCCACGCCGTGACGTGGCTCGTGTGGGCGCTGGCCTCCGCCGCCAGTGTGGAGCTGGCGCCCAGCCCCGTCTACGTGGCCGTCGTCATCGGGGTGGCGTTCCTGGTGGTGGCCGCCCACGGCGTCGACACACCGCTGGCGCGGGCCTTCCCGCTGCTGCTGGCCGTCGGAGTCGTGTTCGCCGTCATGCGGGTGCTGCTCACGGCCGCAACCACCCACGGCGTGGGCGACGCCTGGTTCTCGACCCCCCACATCACCCTGCCCCGCCTGCTGGGCGGGTTCCAGGTCGGTGGTCCGATCGAGCCGGTGGTGGTGCTCCAGGCGGCGGCCGAGAGCTTCACGGTGGTCGGCGTGATGGCGGTGTTCGGCGCGTTCAACGCCGTGGTGTCCCATCACCAGCTGGTGCAGTCGGCGCCTCGGGCCTTCTACGAGACGGGCCTGATCCTCACCGTGGCGGTGGCCTTCGTGCCCGCCACCGTCGCTACCGTGGCCCGGGTGCGCGAGGCCGACCGGGCTCGCACGGGAGGACGGGTGGTGCGCCGGGGCCGGCTACTGCGGCTGGCAGTGCCCATCCTCGAGAGCGCCCTCGAACGGGCGCTCCTGCTGGCCGAGTCGATGGACGCGCGCGGCTTCGCAGCGGCCGGCGCCACCGGTGCCGACCGGACTGCAGCATGGTGCGTGCTGGCAGGGCTCGCCGGCATGGGCGGCGCCTTCGTGGCGCTGGTGGCTAGGGCCCGTGTACCCGCTCTCGCACTGGCGACGCTGGCCGTGGCGGCAGTGGGTGCCGCCGTGCTGATCTCGTCCCGCCAGGTGACCCGGGTTTCCTACCGGCCCCGGCGCATGACCCGGCGGGACTTCGCAGTGGCTGCAGGATCGCTGGTGGCCCCTGCCGTTCTGTCCGTGCTGGCATTGACGGGGGACGGGTCCCTCACGTGGACGGCGAGCCCGCTGCAGGTGCCCGACTTCAGCCTCCTGGTGGCGGTCGCGCTGGGCGCCTTGACGGTGCCGGCATGGCGTCTCCCGCAGCCGACGGCTGCCCGGGAGCCGGCGGTCGGAGCGATGTGCGGGAAATGAGCCGCGCCGCCCCCGCTCTCGACTACCGGGGCGTCGGCTTCGCCTATCCCGGTGGCGATCCGGTGCTCGACGGCGTCGATCTCGAGGTCGCCGCCGGCGAGGTCCTGCTGGTGGCCGGCCCGTCGGGGGCGGGCAAGAGCACCCTGCTGCGCTGCGCCAACGGCCTTGTGCCCCACGCCAGCGGCGGCCGCTTCCGGGGCGAGGTCGTCGCCCTCGGCCGGTCCACCCGCTCGCATCCGCCCCGCAAGCTGGCCGACGTGGTGGGCTTCGTGCACCAGGATCCCGAGGCCCACTTCGTGGTGGACCGGGTGGAGGGCGACATCGCCTTCGTGCTCGAGAACTTGGGCATGGAGCCGGTGGCTATGCGCCGCCGGGTGGAGGAGGTGCTCGATGCCCTCGGCATCGCCCACCTGCGCGACCGCTCGCCGGGCACACTCTCCGGCGGCGAGCAGCAGCGGGTCGCCATCGCCGGCGCCATGGCCGCCGGCCCCTCCGCCCTGGTGCTCGACGAGCCGACGTCGCAGCTCGACCCGCAGGGTGCGGAGGACGTGTTGGCGGCAGTTGCCCGGCTCAACGCCGATCTCGGGACAACGGTGGTGATCGCCGAGCACCGCCTCGAGCGCGCCGCGCCGATCGCCGACCGCGCCCTGCTGGTGGACCGGAACGAGGGCGGCGGGAGGGCCCGGCCGGGGCCCGTGGGCCAGGTGCTGGCCGGTTACGCAGGGGCGCCGGCGGTGACCCGCCTGGGACGACTCCTCGGCTGGGACCCGCCCCCGCTCACTGTGCGCGACGCCCGCCGCCTGGCCGGCGGCTCGCCCGCGCTGGCCGGTCTCACCGACGCTGCCACAGGCCGTCCGGGGGCACCGGGCGATGTGCTGCTCGGCGCCCGCCGCGTCCAGGTCGTGCTCGGAGGGCGCGCCGTCCTGCACGGTGTCGACCTCGAGGTCGGGCGGGGCGAGGTCGTGGCCCTCCTCGGCCGCAACGGGTCGGGCAAGACGACGCTCCTGCGCACGCTCGCCGGCCTGCTCCGCCCGACCGCCGGTGCCGTGCACGCCGTGGGCCGGGTGGCCTACGTCCCCCAGGACCCCAACGCCCTGCTGCTCGGGCCCACGGTGCGGGCCGACGTGGCGGCCACACCGCGCCTGCTGAAACAGGCGGGCGACTCGGTCGACCACTGGCTCGACGCCCTCGGGCTCACTGCGTTGGCGGCGTGCCACCCCCGCCGGCTGTCGGCGGGCGAGCGCCAGCGGGTGGCGGTGGCGGCCGTCGCCGCCGGCAACCCCGACGTCCTCCTCCTCGACGAGCCGACGCGCGGCATGGACGCCCCCTCGCGCGCCGCCCTCGAGCGGGCGCTCGCTGCGGTGGCAGCCGGGGGGGGCGCCGCCGTCCTCGCCACCCACGACGTGGAGCTGGCGGCCCGGTGCGCAACCCGCGTGGTGGTGCTGGGTGATGGCGACGTGGTGGCGGACGGTCCCAGCCGCACGGTGCTGGCCGGCTCCCTCTTTGCTCCCCAGGTCCTTCGGGTGCTGCCCCCCTTCCTCACCGTCGAAGAGGTCGCCGCCGCCATGCGGGCGGTGCACCAATGACCACTCGGCGGCGCCCGCCTGTCACGGCGTTCTGGTCGGTGAGCCGCGGCGAACTTCGCAGCGATCTGCCGACGAGAACGGACTCGGCGGGGGAACGGGGCCGGCTGTTCGCCGTCTACGCCCTCGTCGTGCTGGTGGGGGCGGGTGCGTTCCTCTACCCGTTCTGGCTGCCGCGCGACGCCATCCCGTCCAACGCCCATGCGGGCGACGCGCCGTTGGTGGCGGCGGTGATCGGTGTACTGGTCGTGGTGGCCGTCACCCTCGAGCTCCGGCGGGGGACGATGAACGGCGCCACCGTCGCCGTCCTCGGCGTGCTGAGCGCCACCGCCGGCCTCCTGCGCCTGCTCGACCTGCCGGGCGGCGGGAGCGGGATCTTCTTCCTCGTCGTCCTCGCCGGCGCCGCCTTCGGTGCCCGCTTCGGCATGCTGCTCGGTCTCTGCGCCATGGCCACGTCGGCCGTGATAACCGGTGGCATCGGCCCGTGGCTGCCGTTCCAGATGCTCGCCCTGGGATGGATGGGCGGCAGCGCCGGCCTCGTAGGCCGGGTGACCCGCCGACTCCCACCACTGGCGGAGGTGCTCCTGCTCGGCGCCTTCGGCTGGGTGTGGGGCTTCGCCTTCGGCGCCATCATGAATCTGTGGTTCTGGCCCTTCGCTGTGGGCGAGGGCCCGCTGTCGTGGGATGCGGGGATGTCGTTCGGCGCCACGGTGTCGCGGTACTGGTCGTTCTACGTCGCCACGTCGCTGGCGTGGGATGCGGCGGCGTCATGCACCAACGCCGCCCTCATCGTCATCACCGGCAGGCCCCTGCTCGCCTCGCTGCGCCGGGTGGCCGGTCGCCTCGATCCGGTGGTGGAGCTGGTGGACGCCGACGCACCGTGGCCCGGACGCACCCGAGGCGCCCTCTCCGTCGGGGGCGCGCCCGGCTGAGACAGGCCTACCGCGCCACCATGTCCGCGGCCCCCAGTGCAAACCCGCCGGCCGCAGCGACATGGCGGCGTTCGGGCCTACCGTTGCTCCCGATGGTCACCAACGGCGCCACCCGCTGGGACACCTGGCCGGAGCGGACTTCACTCGCAAGTGTCGCCGTTGCCCGGCTCGCCTTCGCCGGCTGGTTCGCCGCCACCTGGGTCGACCCGTCCGGCACCGACCTCACCTGCGGTGGCCTCTACCGGACCGACCTCTGGCTCGGCGGGCTGGACATCTGTACCCGGGTCATGGTCCGCCGCTTGAGCGCCGTCGTGGCACTCGTCGCGATAGCGGCAGGCCTCGGCTACCTCGCCGCCCGACGCCCTCGGCGACCGAGGAGCGGACCGGACATGGCTTCCTGGCAGCGCAACGCGGCGGCTCGTGCACTGGGAGGACCGACCTTGGTGCGACGTGTAGGCGGCGGCTTCCGATAGCAACGAAAGCGTTGTACTGCAGAGGTTTCTCCTTGATCGGCAAGTCGAACAGGTGTACGATCAGGACATCCTCGACGAGCTCGATGCGGTCCTCGACAGGGTGTGCGGCGAGGCCGCTTCGCTGTCGGACGGCGAGAGCATCGAGCGCCTGCACCACGCCCTGGCCCGCCTGGAGGCAGCTGCCACGGTGGCATCCGCGGCGTTCGACGCAGG
>JBKJNA010000201.1:0-11285 GCA_046596195.1 Acidimicrobiales bacterium
CCTTCTTGTTGATCGCTTCCGCCGTCCACGCCACTCGGTTCACGAGGACGCCGGCCAGAATGACCGTGAGAATGCTCAGTACCACGGAGAACGCGGCTTGACCCCGTTCGTTCCGGGCACGCCACCACCGATATGTCATGTGATCTCCCCTTCTGGGATGGTCCGGGCAAGCAGGGGCGTCCTCCGGTCCGCTGGTGTCGGCGGGAATAGAGGGGCGCCTTGCGAGTGAACAGACAGCTACGGACACAAGAAAATTCGCGCCAATTTTCTCAAGCGGAAATGAACGACGTCCGCTTCATTCGATGACTGCGGGCCTGACCTGCTCTTTCATTTCCGATCCTTGCTCATGCCAGCGGCACATGTCGTCAGAGATTGTGTCGCCTTTGGCCGCACGCCGGATGTCCAGCCTGGTCGGGCCCCCACGATCTTTCTCCTGGCTTCATTCGACATAGATCTGCTCTATGTCGTCACAGAGCTCCTGGGCCTGGAGAAAGGGCACCGGAACCCACTTTTCCAGTTCCCATCATCCGACCCGGAGGTCAGAGTCGAACAGTGCCCGGGGGAGGACCTGACCCGCCAGTGTGAAGGAGGTCTGCCCCGGTGGCCCTGGACAACCGATCGCCCGATGACGCGCTCGTCGACCCTGGCCACGTCCGGGCGGTGGGTCTCCACGAAGCGAAGGCTCAGGTGGGGGGCGAGTACTCGGGGCCCGAAGCGGCGGATCTGGCCGGCATCAGCTACCGCCAACTCGACTACTGGGCCCGGCGTAAGTGGGTCGTGCCGTCGAGAGTCGACTGTGAAGGCGTGCAGCGCCGGGTGTACACCACGACCGACATCGTCCGTCTCGCCGCCCTCGGCCACCTCGGCCGCTCGCATATCGACGTGGCCACCTACGGGGAAGCCACGGGCCGCCTCCGGGTGTCCGACACCATGGGCGATCTCGTCGTATGGGCCATCCATGATGAGACCGTCCTGCTGGCCAGCCCCAAGGACCTCCGGCGGGTGGCGAGCAAGCCCGGCCGCTATGTGATCTTCGACCCGGCGCCGCTGCTGCGCAGCCTCGGCCGCCGCCAGGCCGAGACCACTGCGGCCAGGCCCAAGCGGAGGACGTTCACGGCGGCCTACAAGCTCGGCGTGCTGGCGGAGTACGAGCGCATCACCGAACCGGGAGCCAAGGGGGCGCTCCTGCGCCGCGAGGGACTTCACACGTCCCACCTCGTCGCCTGGCGGCGTGGCCGGGAGACCGGCGAACTGGCGCCGGCTGTGCGCCGGACCGGTGTCCAGCGTCGCGGCCCGGCCGTGGCGCAGCGGCGGAGCCACTACAACGACACAGTCGCGGCGGCCGTCCGGCCGGCCTGACCGCTCCTCGGAGTCGCTGCACCTTCGTCCTCGGAGTCGCTGCATCCTCGGCGGGCCCGCCAGGCCCTTCTGCGTCAGTCGAGGCCGTGGAGGGGGAAGACGAGCCGACGGAGATCGGCGACCACCCCGTGCACGGCAGCCCGATCGCCCTCCGGACCCTGCACCGCCGGCTCCGAGAGCCGGGACGGCAGTGCCTGGCCCGTCTCGGCGCCCGCCCGTTCCAGCCAGCTCCCCGGCAGCTCGTCGGGCACCGTGACTCCTGCCATCTCGGCGAAGTAGATCGTCCACGCTCTCGGCACGACCGCCGCCCACTGGTAACCGCCGCCGCCCATGGCCACCCACCGGCCCCCGGCCGCCTTGTGGGCCAGGTCGTGCAGCATCGACGCCGTCTGGCGGTAGGCGGCGGTCGTGAGCAGGAGGTTGGCAAGCGGGTCGCTGTGGTGGGTGTCGCAGCCCAACTGGGTGACGAGGACCTCGGGTGCCCAGGCCTCCACGAGCGGCAAAGCGACATTGCGGAATGCCTCCAGCCACAGCCCCTCGCCCGTGAATGGGGGCAGGGGGATGTTGACGGCGGTACCCCGTGCGTCGCCGCTGCCGATCTCGTCGACGGACCCGGTGCCGGGAAACAGGGTCGCCCCGGACTGGTGGACCGAGACGGTGAGAACTCTCGGATCGTCGTAGAAGATGGCCTGCGGGCCGTCTCCGTGGTGGACATCGACGTCCACGTACGCGACACGTTCGGCGCCGTGATCGAGCAGCCAGGCGATGGCGACGGCCGGGTCGTCGTACACGCAGAAGCCGCTGGCGCGTGCGGGCATGGCGTGATGGAGCCCGCCCGCCGGGTTGAAGGCGTGCTCGGCCCGGCCCGACCACACTGCCTCGGCCGCCACCAGGCTGGCGCCGGCGGCACGCGCCGACGCCTCGTGCATCTGCGGGAAAATCGGGTTGTCGCCCGGCCCGAAGCCGAACTCCCACCAGGGCCCCTTCTCGCCGTGGCCCGCCCGCCGTACGGCGTCGACGTAGCGCTCGCTGTGCACGAGCAGCAACTCGTCGTCGGTCGCTGTCCGGGCCGGCGTCTCCAGCACCCGCGCGCCGTCGATCAGACCGTAGGCGTGGATCAGTTCCCTGGTGAGGATGACGCGGGAGAAGCGGAGCGGATGCTGGGGGCCCAGGTCGTAGACGGGCGCATCATCGCCGTACCAGACCAGCTCGACCCGGGCGCTCACAGGACACCGTTGAACGGCAGGCGGTCCGGGTGCATTCGTCGTTCACCCTACGCCGGAGCCCGCTCGGTTCCCGTCACGCCGGGCGGCTCAGAGCCAGTCCTTGCGCCTGAAATACCGATAGCCGACGAGCGTGAGGAGCACCATGATCGACAGGGCGAACGGGTAGCCGTAGCGCCAGTGCAGCTCCGGCATGTGTCGAAGTTCATGCCGTAGATGCCGGCCACGAGGGTGGACCCGAGGAGGATGGCGCCCCACGAGGTCATGCGCTTCATGACGTCGTTCATGCGATTCGACATCATGGCCAGGTTGGCGTCGACGGCGTTGCCCACCAGCTCCCGATGGGCGTCGAGCTGGTCGACGACGCGCAGGACGTGGTCGTACACGTCCTGCATGTGGACGCGGGCTTTCTCGTCCACCGCCTCCACCTCGCCCCGCAGGATCGCCTGCACCACGTCGCGCAGCGGGACGACGACCCGCCGGAAGGCCACCAGTTTCCTGCGCACCTCGAAGAGCTGCCTATGGATCTCGCTCGCGTCGGCACCGAACTCCCGGAAGATCGTGTCCTCCACGTCGTCGAGCACGTCCTCGGTGGCGTCGGCGGCGGCGAAGTACCCGTCCACCAGTTCGTCGAGCAGCACGTAGAGCAGGAAACCCACGGTCGCAACCTCGGCCGTCATGCGCTCGAAGCGGGTGCGGGCGCCCTCGTTGTCCCAGGCCTTGCCGTCCTCGTCGTGCTCGCGCACGGTGACCAGCCAGTGTTCGCCGACGAAGAAGTCGACCTCTTGGAGGTCGTTGCTGTAGGCAACGACGAAGGTGTGGGTCGGGTACTGGTCGAGCTTCGGGCGCTGGTGGTGCTTGCGCACGTCCTCCATGGCCAGCGGGTGAAGGTTGAACTGCTCCTCGAGGCACGCCAGGTCGTCCTCGTCGGGCTCCACCAGGTCGACCCAGAGCAGGCCGTCGCGGCCATCGACCAGCTTGGCGATCTCCTTGGGATCGGGATGTTCGTATGCTTTCCCGCCCTTGTAGGTCCGGACGGCGATCACGCCTCACGGTAACCGCGGGCGACCGGCTCCTCAGCGGAAGGAGAACGCGGCGATCCCCACGACCGCCGTGCCCACCACGACCCGGTAGGCGACGAACGGCAGGAACGAGCGCGAGCGCACCAGGCGGAGGATGGCCCAGACGGCGGCGAAACCCGTGATGGCGGACGCCACCATCCCCCAGGCGAACGCCGGGGCGAAGCCGGCCGGGATGCCGTTGCCCGCCAGCACGTCCAGCCCCTTGTAGACGCCCACGCCACCGATGATGGGCAGCGACATCAGGAACGACAGACGGGCCGCCGCGTCGCGGGTGAAGCCGACCTTACGGCCCATGGAGATCGTGGCCCCGGAGCGGGACACGCCCGGCTGCAGGGCGCAGGCCTGGGCCGCTCCCATCAGCAGCGCCTGGCGCAGACCGAAGGACTCCTCACCCTTGTCGCCGGGCAGCCGGTCGGCCCAGTACAGCACGAGGCCGAACACCACGAGCATCACGCCGATCAGCCATTCGGCGCCCAGGTGCTCCTCCACCGTGGAGTCGAGCACGAAGCCGACGAGAGCGGCCGGCACCGACGACAGCAGGAGCAGCCATGCCATGCGCTCGTCCGGGTGGTCGAGCGAGCGCTTGCGCAACGACCGCCAGGCGGCCCCTGCGAACCGGGCGATGTCGACCCGGAAGTAGGCGACGGCGCCCACGAACGTGCCGATGTGCAGGGCCACGTCGAACGTGCGGTTCAGGTCAGGATTGCGGGTGAGCTCGGTCCAGTCGAACAGCCAGGGCACCAGGATGAGGTGGCCGCTCGACGACACGGGCAGAAACTCGGTGAGCCCCTGGACGATGCCGAGGACGATGGCGTGGAGGATGGGCACTGGTCGAGCGCGGGATGGTGGATCGGCGGCGTCGGGCCGCTACGCGCCGCTCATGCTCATGTCGGCGATGGCCAGCGTGAGGCCGGCCGCCGAACCCGGCAGCCACTCCAGGTCGTTGCCCACCGCAACCACGTCGCGCAGCATGCGCTGGATGGTGGATGCGACCGTGATCTCCCGCACGGGCTCAGCCAGTTCGCCATCGCGGATCATCAGGCCCTCGGCGCCCACCGAGAAGTCGCCGCTCACAGGGTTGACGCCCGAGTGGACGCCACTGATGCCCTGCACCAGCAGGCCGTCGCCCACACGCTTCATGATCTCCTCCTGGCTCTCGGTGCCCGGCGCCAGGCTCAGGGCCCGGCAGCCCACACCAGGGGCCGACTTGAAGCCGCCCCGCACGGCCGACCCGGTCGAGGCCACGCCCGCCCGCCGGCCGGCGTGGGTGTTGTAGACGAAGCCCTCCAGCACGCCGTCGCTGATCAGCACGTTTCGCCGGCAGGCCAGTCCCTCGGCGTCGTACGCCGATGCGCCGTAGGCGTCCGGGTTGGTCGGGTCGTCGACCAGCGACAGGAAGTCGACGGCCACGGCCTCCGCCAACCGGTTGGCGAACAGCGAGCGGCCCTTCAGGACCGACTCCCCGTTGAGGGTGCCGGCCAGGATGGAGAGCAGTGTCGTGGTGATGCGGTTGTCGAGCACCACGGTGAGGCGGGCCGACGGCGGCTTGCGGGCGCCGAGCAGTCGGGTGGAGCGCTCCACCGCGTCGGCCGCCGCTTCCTCCATATCGAGGTCGGCCGGGCTGCGGCCCACGGAGTACCCGCCGCCCGTCTGGGTCTCGTCGCCCTCGCCTGCCAGCGCGTAGGCGGACACATGGCAGCCGGTGCGCCTGGTGGTGGCGGCGATGCCCGTGCTGGTGGCCACGGCCGACTCGGACGCGCCGTCGCCGTAGTTGGCCGACTCGACCGAGCGGATGCGGGCGTCGCCGGCCCGCACCCGGCGCTCCAGTTCGAGGGCCAGGTCGATCTTGGCCTGGGTTCCGAAGGCGGCCAGATCGTCACGCCACAGGTCGAGGTCCGCGACCGGCACGCCGTCGGGGACGGCCAGGCCGAGGTGCTCGTCGACCGTGCCGAAGGCGGCGTTGTCACGGGCCTCGGCCAGCGTCTCGGCGACCACCGACATGTCGAGCGAGCCGGCGTAGGCGAACCCCTGGCGTCGGTCGGCGATGACCCTGATGCCCACGCCCTCGGACGTGGCCGACGACAGCGACTCGATCTCGCCGTCGTAGATCACCACGTCGGTGTCGGAGCGGCGGCCAACGAAGACCTCGACCTGCTCGCCGCCGCGCGCCCACCCGGCCACCTTGGTGGCCAGCTCAAGAATCTCGCTCAAGTCATTACCCGGCCGGGGCCCCAACGAAGCCCCGAGCGAGTCGGAGCGAAGCGGAGGCGAGACCAGGGGCCCCGGCCTCCCCGCCGAAGCGGGGGCCCCAGCCCCGCCGGCGCCGTGGTCGACCCCAGCGGGTCAACGGGCGGTGCCGCCGACGGTGACGCCGGTGATGCGCAGGGTGGGCTGGCCCATGCCCACGGGCACGCTCTGGCCGTTCTTGCCGCACATGCCGCCGCTCTGCGCCATGGCGAAGTCGCCGGCCACGGCGTCGATGTTGCGCAGTACCTCGGGGCCGTTGCCGATGAGATTGGCGTCACGCAGGGGGTGGGTGATCTCGCCGTCCTCGATGAGGTACGCCTCGGTCATGCCGAACACAAAGTCCCCGGTGGCCGGCGTGACCTGGCCGCCGCCCATCGACGCCACGTAGACGCCGTGGGGAGTCTGGCGCACGATCTCGTCGGGGTCCTCGGTGCCGCCCAGGAGGTACGTGTTGGTCATCCGCACCATGGGCAGGTCCTGGTAGCTCTGGCGCCGGCCGTTGCCGGACGAGGGCCTGGCCGCCTTGCGGGAACGCAGGAAGTCCCACATGTAGTCGGTGAGCATGCCCTTGTCGATGAGGACGTTGCGTTGGGCCGGGCGTCCCTCGTCGTCGATCGAGAAGGCGCCCCACTCGCTGCCCATGGTGCCGTCGTCAACCAGGGTGACGTGGGGGCTGGCGACCATGTCGCCCACCCGCCCGTGGTACACGGAGGACTGCTTTTCGATGTGGTCGGCCTCCAGGCCGTGGCCGCACGCCTCGTGGAACAGCACGGCGCCCCGGCCGGCGGCGATGACCACCGGCACCTTGCCGCTGGGCGCCGGCCGGGCGGCCAGCTTGGCCAGCGCCCGGGCGACGGCCTTGGCCGCCACCTCCTCCACGTCGACGTCGTCGAAGATCTCGAAGCCCATGGTGCGGGCGACCGCCTCGTAGCCGGTCTGCATACCGGTGTCGCCCATGGCCACGGCGGACACGCCGCAGCGGGTGCGGACCACCTCGTCGGCGGCCAGCAGGCCGTCGGAGTTGGCCACCTGGATGCACCGGCGGGAGTCGGCGTAACCGGCGCTCACCTGCTTAATGGCCGACGAGCCCGACCCGGCCCGGGCGGCGTGATCGGCCCGCAGGAGCAGCTCGACCTTCCTCGACTTGGCCACCTCGTCGGGGCGGATACGGGCCTCGTAGGGGCGGGGGGCCGAGACAGCCGTGAGGGCAACGGTGCGCACGCCTCCGCCACCGCCGCGAGCCGCCGCCCCAGCCGCCTCGGCGGCACGGCCCAGGCCGGCATCGGAGAGGTCGCTGGTGTGGGCGAAGCCGGTGGTGTCACCCACCACCACGCGGATCCCGGCGCCCCGGTCGCGGCCCGAGGTGAGTTCCTCGACCTTGCGGTCGTCGAGCCGGGCGGACGAGGTGCGCTTGTCCTCCACGAACACCTCGGCGAAGTCGCCGCCGGTGCGCAGCGCGGTGCCGAGGGCGCGTTGGAGCACTTCGGGTTCGAGCACCCTGGCAGCGTACCGCCCGCCCCCCGATGCACCGCTCAGGGCGACGGGAGTGTGGCGACGAAGTCGAAGAAGTCGACGGTGATCAGGCGGGGCAGCACCTTGGCGCGGTCCGGAGGGCGCTTGGTGGTCTTCTCCACCGGTACCTGGATCCTGCGCAGCCTCCCGTCGCCGTCGATCCAGACGTCGGCGTAGAACGCGGGGGCGCCCAGGGCGGCGGCGAACGCCTCCATGCGGGCCTTGCCGTCGGGCGGGGTCTCGGCCACGGCCCGCTCGACGTTGATGACCGTCTCGTACCGGAATGTCGACGCTCCTCGCACCGCTGCACCGCCGTAGGACACCGACCCCAGCGCCCCCCGCACCAGGTCGACCACCGAGGCAGGGTCTTCCAACTCGGGGTGCTCAACGGCGTTCCGGCCGTCCCTGGTGCCCGTCACCCGGCCGTCCGACCCGAACTCGACCTCACCGCTGCGCTCGGCGTCAGGGGCGGTGGCGTCGAACAAGGCCCCCCCGGCGGCGACCGTGTGGTCGGGCGAGGCGTCGACCACGGCCTGCGGCTCGCCCCGGGGCCCACCCGTGCGGCCGGAGCCACACGCCACAAGGCTCACAATGACCGTAAGCGTGACGAAGAAGGAATCCCAACGGCGCATGAACGGTTCTAACCTAGGTGGGGTTGTTGACCAGGGGGATGCACGTGGACTGGAGGAAGGTTCTACCGCCCGCCCTCCGGCTCGTCGCGACCATCGCCATGGTGGCGTGGCTCTCCCAGCACGTGCACCTGTCGCAACTACACACGCCGCCGTGGCGCACCACCACGCTCCTGTGGCTGTCCGCCGCCTTGATCGTGTCCTTCATCGGGGTGCTCCTCTCGGCCCTTCGCTGGCAGCGGGTGCTTGCGGCGCTCGACCTGGCTGCGTCCACCCCCACGCTGGTCCGTCACTACCTGGCCGGCCAGTTCGTGGGCAACTTCCTGCCCACCACCATCGGGGGCGACGTCCTGCGGGTCAGCCGCCTGGCAGCGTCGAACGGTGAGACGCCACGCACTGTGGCCTCGGTCGTCCTGGAACGACTGACCGGCTGGCTCATCCTCCCCCTCCTGACCCTGTTCGCGCTCATGGTGAACCCCGGCCTTCGCCGGGTGGCGCCCGGGCCCGCCACCACAGCCATGTGGCTGGCCGTGGCCACCCTGGTGGCCCTCGGCGTCCTCCTGGTCCTGGCCGCCAGCCCCTGGTTCGGCAATCGACTCAGCAGCACCGACGGGTGGCGTCGCTTCACCGGCGCCATCCACCTCGGCCTGGACCGGGTGCGGCACCGGCCCGTCCTGGCCTTCGAGGTGCTCACCGTCGGCTTCGCCTACCAGCTGGCCGTGATGCTGGCGGCCTTCCTGTCCGCCAAGGCCCTCGGCCTCGACGTGGGCTGGACGGCGATCCTCGCCTTCTTCCCGGTGGTGGCCATCGTGCAGGTGCTGCCCCTCACCGTCGGCGGCCTGGGAACGCGGGAGGCGGCGCTGGTCTTCTTCCTGCACCCGCTGGGTGTGGCGCAGGCCGACGCCTTCGCCCTCGGCCTGCTGGTCTACCTCGTGACCCTCGGCGTCAGCCTTCTCGGCGCCCCCGCCTTCGCATTCGGTAACCGCCGGGCCCGCGCCGTCGCGTGACGGGGGCGCCCGCCGGTGACCCCGAGCCTGCTCCGCCGGCCGGCATCGAGGTGGACGCGGAGGTCGGCGACGTCCCGGTAGCCGCCCGCCGGCCACGGCGGGACCGCTCGCCCCGGACGCCCCGGCTGCGGTGGTGGCGCGAGGTGCTCTACATCGTCGCCTTCTATACCGTCTACAGCTTCATCCGGAACAAGGGCGTGGCCACCGACTCTGTAGCTCTTGCCCGCCGCCACGCCGTCGAGGTCATGGACCTCGAGCGGCGGCTCGGCACCTTCCACGAGGAGTCGATCCAGGACTGGTTCCTCCGCTGGCCCGACTTCATCAAGTTCTGGAACATCTTCTACGGCACGGCCCACTTTGTCGTGACGGTGGTGGCGCTCGTGTACATGTTCCGCCGCATGGGCGACCGCTACCCGCTGTGGCGCAACACCCTGGCCTTCACCACCGGCCTCGCCCTGATCGGCTTCGCCTTCTACCCGCTCATGCCCCCCCGCCTGCTGCCCTCCTACGGCTTCGTCGACACGCTCGAGGAGTTGGGAGGGCTGTGGTCGTTCGACTCCGGCGCCGTGGCCAAGGTGTCCAACCAATATGCGGCCATGCCCAGCCTGCACTTCGCCTGGTCGTCGTGGTGCGCCTTCGTCCTCTACCCCGCCCTGCGCCGGCCGTGGGCCCGGGCCCTCATGGTGGCGTACCCATTCATCACCCTGTTCGCCATCGTGGTGACGGCCAACCACTACTGGCTGGACGCAGCCGGGGGCGCCGTCACCCTCGCCGCCGGCTTCGTTCTCGGCCGGGCCCTCACCCGCTTGTTGTGCGCTCGTGGGGTGCAGCCCGTCCCCGCTCCGGACGACGAGGGCGACGCCGCCGGTGATGCCGATATCGGGACCGACACCGATCCGGTGTCGGTCCCGGCACCAGAAGGCTGAGCCGCGCCGGCGGTCAGGTGCGCCGGGCTTCGGCCCACCGGGCCGCTTGGGCCCTCGCCTCCCCCTCGAAGGGGATGGCCAGGTAGGCGTCACGGTGGCGGAGCGTGCGGCGGTTGCGCAGGTAGGCGGAGACGTAACGCCACAGGAACCGGGCCATGCCCAGGTCGGCGTACTGCACGGCGTGGACCAGTTCGTGGGCCAGTAGCTCCCGTTCGCCGCCGCGCTGCTCGGGGTCGTCGCGGCGGAGAAGCACGAAGCGGCCGAGGGTCATGCCGTCGGCGCCGTTCGCAAGCACCGGCACCCGCACGATTCGGACCCGCGCCGCCACCGCAGGCGGGATGTGGTCGTAGGCCCGCCACTCGGCGTCGGTGAGGCGTCGCACCTCGCCAGCCTGCCAGGTCGCCCGTCATCCGCGCCGGCCCGTAGGCTCGAAGGGTGCCCGTGCCCTCTGCGCCTGTCGCACCCGAGTCCCTGGCGCTCATCGCGCAACGGGTCGACGAGCGAATCGAGCGCCTCCTGCGCCACGAGGTCGAGCGCTGGAGCGCGCTCGACGCCGATCTTTTCGAGCCGGTGAATGCCATCCGGGAGCTGGTGATGGCGGGGGGCAAGCGCCTTCGGCCGGCGTTCTGCCAGTGGGCCTACGTGGCGGGCGGCGGCGACCCGTCCGACGCCCTGGTGGTCGACGCCGGCGCCGCGCTGGAGCTGCTGCACACGTTCGCCCTCATCCACGACGACATCATGGACGGGTCGACCATGCGCCGGGGCATGCACTCGGTGCACCGCAACTTCGAAGCCCGCCACGCCGTCGGCGACTGGCGGGGCGAGGGCCGGCGCTTCGGCGAGGGCGTAGCCATCCTCGTGGGCGACCTGGCCTTCGTCTACGCCGACCTCCTGCTGGCCGACGCCCCTCGGCCGGCGCTCGACGTGTTCACCGAGCTCCGGCTCGAAGTCAACATCGGCCAGTACCTCGACCTGTTGGGAACCGTGCGGGGCGGTGTGGGCGTCGACCAGGCGCGGCGCATCTGCCTCTACAAGTCCGGCAAGTACACGATCGAGCGACCGCTGCACCTGGGCGCCGCTCTGGCCGGACGCCTCGACGAGTTGGGCCCCGTGCTCTCGGCATACGGCATCCCGCTGGGCGAGGCCTTCCAGCTCCGCGACGACCTGCTGGGCGCCTTCGGCGACGCCGAGCTCACGGGCAAGCCGGTGGGCGAGGACCTCCGGGAGGGCAAGCCCACCGCTCTGTACGCATTCGCCGCCGGCGCTGCAGACGGGGCGGCAGCCAAGCTTCTGGCGGACC
>JBKJNA010000021.1:0-12953 GCA_046596195.1 Acidimicrobiales bacterium
CGAACAGGCGCGGCGCCAGCGTGGCGCCGATGCCGGTCGTGACCACCAGGAACACCACGGCCAGCCCGGCCACGCCGGCGACGCTGACCACGGAGATGGAGCCTTCGGACACGAGGCGCACGACGACGGTGAGGATCACGAGGCCCATGACGTCGTCGGCCACAGCCGCACCGAGGACGGTGCGCGCCTCGACGCTGGCCAGCGCCCGCAGGTCGCCGAACACCCGCGCCGTGATGCCGACCGACGTCGCCGTGAGCGCTGCCCCCACGAAGATGGCGGTGTTGGACGTCTCGCCGAATGCGAGGGCGACGCCCCAGCCGGCGACGAAGGGGAGGACGACTCCGACGCCGGCCACCTGCAGTGACGACCGGCCGACGGCGCCCAGCTCGGCCAGGTCCATCTCCAGGCCGACCTGGAGCAACAGCAGGATGACGCCGAGCTCGCCGAGGGTGCGTAACACCTCGCTCGGCTCCACCAGGTCGAGCATCGACGGGCCGATGGCCAGCCCGGCCACGATCTCGCCCACCACCGCCGGCAACCCCAGCCGCTCTGCTCCCTCGGCCGCCACCTTGGCCGCGACGAGGAGGATGAGGATGTCGAGGAGGATCCCGTTCACGCCGGTACGGGCGTGGAAGCGTGGCTGGCGACCACGCGCCCGGAACAGCGCCAGCCCCTCCCCCGGACGGTGACGATGGTGGCCGGTCCGAGGGCACGACGCAGCCCGACGATGAGGGCGTCACACCGCCGGGGCGCGCAGCGCAGCAGGCCAGCACGGCGTTGCAGCTCGTTGCGGCTGACGACCCGCCCGCCGGCGCCGGCCAACACCCCGAGGACGGCGACCTCGTGCGCCGACAGGTCGAGCGCCCGACCGTCGAGGCGCGCCACGCCGAACTCGAGGTCGACCTCGATCCCTCCCCGCCCGTCCGGTGGCACGAACCAACGCTACGACCCGGTCGTATCCGTTCTGTTGACGAATCATTGCGCCTCGCGTACACATTCCTTTCGTTTTTCTGACGTCCCCCGGACGGCGCCTGCCGTCTCATGTGACGGCGCCGTGCACGCCACGTTTCCCGCCGATGAAACCACCGGTCGAAGAGCCTCCCGGCCTGTCGCCGGGCACCCCCGCCCCCTTACCTTGGCCCTGTGGTGGTCGACCAGACAACGCTTCTCGCCGATGAGGCCGCCACCGGCGCAGCCTGGAGCGCGACACACAGCGCCCGTGTCGACCGCTGGCTGACCGGCCTGTTCGAGGAGGCCACGGGGTCCGAGGCGTCGGGCGTCGCCCTGGTGGCGATCGGCGGCTACGGGCGTTCCGAGCTGTGCCCCCAAAGCGGCATCGACGTGATGGTGGTGCACGGCGGCCGGTCCGACATCGGGGCCGTCGCCGACCGGATCTGGTACCCCGTCTGGGACACGGGTCTCCGACTGGCCCACACCGTCTGCACCCTTCCGGAGGCGCTCGACGGGGCCACCGACACCCTCGACGCAGCAACCGCGCTGCTGTCGGCGCGCCACGTCGCCGGTGACCCGGCGATCACCGGGCGATTGGCCGACGCCGCCCTCGGGCAGTGGCAGAAGCAGTCGAAGCGGTTCCTGGCCGAGCTCGGCACGCGCGTCGACCTGCGCCACCAGACCGCGGGTGAGGTTGCCTTCCGGCTCGAGCCGGACCTCAAGGAGGGGCGGGGCGGGCTCCGGGACGTGCAGGCGCTGCGGTGGGCCGAGGCGGCGGAGCGGATCATGCTCGAGCACGACCAAGCCAGCCTGGCGGCTGCATACGCCGTGATCCTCGACGTCCGGGTCGAGCTCCAGCGCCTTACCGGTCGCCCCGGCAACGTGTTGGCGCTCCAGGACCAGGAGCCCGTGGCCCGGACGCTCGGCGTCGCCGGCGACGACGAGCTGATGCGTGCCGTGGCGCGTGCGGCGCGCACGATCGCCTGGACCAGCGACGACACCTGGCGGCGGATCCGGTCGGCCCTGCGGGGGCCGGCGGGCAGGGCCAACGGTCGCGCTCGGGAGCTGGAGGGCGGCCTCCAGCTGCGCGACGGCGAGATCTACCTCAGCGCGGCCGTCCAGCGGCCCGACACCACACTGGCCCTACGGGCGGCCGCCGCAGCAGCGGAGCAGCAGAGCGCCATCGACCGCGACTCGCTGGAGCAACTCGCCGCTGGCACCGCGACGATGCCCGACCCGTGGCCGGCCGAGGCCCGGCGGCTGTTCCTTGACCTCCTCCTACGAGGGCCGTCCGCCGTTGCCGTGGTGGAGGCGCTCGACCAGCGGGGGATCTGGACCCGCATCCTGCCCGAGTGGGCGGCCGTTCGGGCCCGGCCCCAGCGCAACCCGTACCACCGCTACACTGTGGACCGGCACCTGCTGGAGACGGTGGCGGCGGCGGCCCGCCTGGCGCCCCGGGTCGACCGGCCTGACCTCCTCGTCCTGGCCGCTTTGCTGCACGACCTCGGCAAGGGCTTCGACGGCGACCCCAACGTGACGGGCGTGGAGTTGGCCACGACGATCGCCACCCGCATCGGCCTGCCGTCCGACGACACGGCCACCGTGGCGTGGCTGGTCGAGTGCCACCAGCTCCTGCCCGAGGTCGCCGGCCGCCGCGACCTCGACGACTCCACGACCATCGAGCGGGTGGCCTCGGTGGTCGCCACGCCCAGTCGTCTCGCCCTCCTCGCCGCCCTCACCGAGGCCGACGCCCTGGCCACCGGTCCGGCCGCGTGGGGGCCGGGAAGGTCACGCCTCGTCGGCCAACTGGTGGAGCGGGTCGCCCTCGTGCTGTCCGGTCGCACGGCCGCGTCCATCGTGGCGGCCCAGTTCCCGTCCGCCGCCCAACGCGAGCGCCTGGCTGCGCCGGGTCGCTCGATCGACGCCGGCAACGACGTGCTCACCATCGTCACCGACGACCGGCTCGGCGTCTTCAGCCGGGTGGCCGGCGTGCTGGCGCTGCACGGCCTCGACGTGGTGGCTGCGTCGGCCTATTCGAGCGACGACGGACGGGCCCTGTCCGAGTTCCGCGTCGCTGACTCCATCCGCGGCGAGATCCCGTGGTCGCGGGTGGTAGCCGACGTCGAGCTCGGACTCGACGGCCGCCTCGCCATCCCCGCCCGCCTGGCCGAGCGGGCCCAGACCTACGCGCGGGTGAAGCGGTCCATCGCGCCCCGGGCTGCCATCAAGGTCACCTTCGACGACGCCGCCTCGGCCGACGCCACCGTGCTCGACGTGCAGGCACCCGACGCCATGGGCGCCCTCTACCGGATCACCCGGGTGTTCGCCGACCTCGACATCGACATCCGCTCCGCCCGCGTGCAGACCATGGGCAACTCGGTGGTGGACTCCTTCTACGTCCGAGACCGCCAGGGGCTGCCGGTCAGCGACCCGACCCTGCGGGCCGAGATCGAGCGGGCCCTGCTGCACAGCCTGAGCGACTGACGCGGGCGGGCGGCCCGGGAGTGCGGGCGCGCGGGCTACGCCGCCGAGGCCTCGGTTCCCGTCCGGTGGGCGGCACTCAGTCCCCACCCATGCTGGCGAGGAAGTTGCGCAGCTTCTTGTCGGCCGCAAAGCGGACAGCCTCGCTGGGCCCACCGTCTCCAACGTTTACCGATGAGAGCACCTTGAGGGTTGCGTTGAGGCCGACGACCCGCCCGTCGCGGAAGAGCTCGGGGTGGACGCGGCGGAACCGGGCGCCCGTCGACGAGGCGAGGATGCCCTTCAGGATCGACGGATAGACCGCAGCCAGCACCTCGGCCTTGCGCTTGTCGGCCTCTCGAGAGGAACCGAACAGCGCCTTCAGTGCCGGGGTCAGGACGAGCCCGGTGACGATCTGCACGCCCGGGGGCCCGAACGACGACCCGATGGAACCGATGGTTTCGGCCAGGAGGCCCCGGACCCTGTTCGACTTCTCGTCGTTCTCAGCGAACCCGGCGATCACCCAGTGCCAGAACGCTCCTGCCCGCTTCATGGAGACCCAGCCCTTCTCCTCTTCCGGAAACTCACGGACGCTGGCCTCGAGTTCCCTGATGAGCCCGCCGCCGACCTTCAGCAACCGCGTGCGACCGGCCTCGCCGGCGGCCACAATCTCCTTGATCAGGGCGCCGTACCGGGCACCCTGCCGGGTTCCTACGTCCAGAGCGTTGACGACCTCCTTGGAGTGGCGCGACATCTGTCCGGCGATGATCTTCCGGATGTAGAAGTCGTTGGCGTTGCCGGCGGTGATGGTGCCGAAGCGCTCCCCCCACAGCCAGAACCAGCGCTGGGCGGCGGCATTGTTGCGCAGGAGCGACACCATGATGCGCTCGTTGCCACCAAGCCCGCGGCCCTCGTCGCCGAGGCTTATGGCCGCCGCGATGCCCCGCCACGGCCCCGAGACCTGCTCGGGATAGAAGCAGGTCAGGAGCACTACCACATCGGCATGGGCGAACGTGCCGTCGCGGGCGCGCCGGATCAGGACGTTGCGCAACCTCGGACCGATGCCGCCCTTCGCCCTCGTGGCCCGGGCGAACATGCGGGACCAGATGTGAAGCTCCCTGCTCTTGAGGTCCAGCCGCCCGGTCGCCTTGTGATCGAGCAGCTCGGTGATCCTCACCACGGCTTCGGGGGGCAACCGGCGGAACAGTGCCTGGGCGAACAGGAGCTTGTACCGAGTCGAGCCCTTGCCGCCGAACTCGTTCCAGAGCTTGCGGATCGCCTCCTCCACCTCGCCGCGGTCGCCACTGCGGAGTGCACGCATCAACGGGGCGACGGCGTCGATGGCGGCAAGTGTCGCGTAGCGGAGGACGTCGTCGGTACCCGTCCGTCTGGCCGCGTACCGGAACCGAATCCCACCTACCCGCCTCGACCTCCGGCGCGCGGCCGTCCCATCGCTGGCGGCGTCGAATCGGATGGCCCGGTGCCCAGGCTCGCCGTCCACTTCGATGCACTGCCGCTGCACCCGGTCGAGCCGGTTGAGCACGTCCCGGAGCCCGGCGCCGGCGTGGGCGCTGGCCGGCGGCGCCAACAGGTCGTCAACGAGCCTGCCGGAACCCAGAAGGAGGCGTCCCAGATCCTCGTCCCAGCCCAGGTGAAGGGTCGTGAAGGCATGCAGTTCGTCGGTGTCTGCTCCCAGCTTGGCCATGGCAGTGATCCTGCACCGACGGGCCTGGCTTGGGAATGGGGAGGGCTGGCCGTCACGACCGACGAAAGGGACTCCTCATCGATGACAGCGGCGTGATCGAGGAGTGGAACGGGTGCACGCAGGTCCTGGCGGGAGCGATGCCGACGAGCGGCTTGGAACCCGTCTCGTAGGTTGCGCACATGTCCGTCGCCCGTTCGCTGCTGTTGTTCATGCTGGCCGCGCTGGCCGAGATCGGCGGGGCGTGGCTGGTCTGGCAGGGCGTCCGTGAGCATCGGGGCCTGGTCTGGATCGGGGCCGGCATCGCCGCCCTTGGCGCCTACGGCTTCGTGGCCACCCTCCAGGACGAGAACAACTTCGGCCGCATCCTCGCCGCCTACGGCGGCATCTTCGTGGCCGGGTCCCTCGCGTGGGGCATGGCCGTGGACGGCTTCCGGCCCGACCGCTTCGACCTCGCCGGGGCGGCAATCGCGCTGGTCGGCGTGGCGGTGATCATGTACGCGCCTCGCTGACGCAGCCCAGGCGTGTCACTCAGACCGTCAGATCGGCCTCGGCGGGTCGGGAAACCTACGAGGCACCGCCGACTCCGCCTGACCGACGATCTCCGCTGCAAGCCATCGCCGGAGCCTCGACACCTCCGCGTCCGGCGGCGGCGCCAGCAGCACGCCCTGCGTGGCCAGGCGTTCGAGCTCGGCGATCCCGGCTGCCCACCTCCTGGCATCGCTGGCCGCCCGTGCCGGCAGCAGCCAGGTGAAGTCGACGTGGGTGAGGCCGGAGGATGCGGCGGCGTGTGCTTCCGCTCGACCTTGGTGTCTCGATCCCCGAAAGGTGTCCATGGCTTCGCGCAGCGGTATGACCGTCGCCGACTCCAGCTCGGCGAAGCGGGCAGGGTCGGAGGATGCCAGTATCTGGAGTTCGTGGAGCGTGCTCTCCAGATGCTCCTGCCCCCGCAGGTAGACGTCGACGGGGACACCGAGCAGGCGGACGATCACCTCGCCGACCGGGCTCCCGGCCACGAGGGAGTACTCGAGCCAGATGGCCTTTCCCTCACCCCTCGACTCAATGCCCCACCGGTGGGCGACGGCATCGACGATGGCCAGGCCACGGCCGCCCGACGACGTTCCCGAGGCCTGCTGGGGTGATCCTCGGGCAGGGCTGCCGTCACCGACCTCGATGCGCAGGGTCTCGCTGCGGACGCGGGCGAGCACGATGACCGGGGGCCGCCCGTGGACGATGGCATTCGTGAGTACCTCGGATACGCACAGGCGGACGCTGTCGACGAGGTCCGGGTCGGCATCCGGGATCAGGTCAGCCACGGCCCTCCGGGCCGTAGCCACATCCCGCGGCTCGTTCACCTCGACGACGACTTCCCTCATGCCCGTGCAAGTCTTAGTTCACTTGGTCCCGCAGGGCTTGCACCTCGCCCCCGACGCGCATCCGACCCTCGTCGTCGCGACTCGCCTGTGCCCGACGGCGCTCACCGGGTCGCAGGTGGTGCGATGGCTGCCGGCACGATGGCCCGACGGTAGGTCTCGAGAAGGTCGCGTTGAGCCTCCGCCCGCTTGACCAGGTTGGCGGGATCGAGACGAGCCACAGTCGGTTCGGCGCCCGCCACCTCCCGCAGCGCCTGCCAGAGGCAGCGCTTGGCCTCGATGCCGCCCGACAGCGCCTCCATCGACAGGAGCAGCGCCAGTCCCTCACTGCCCGTCGCCACCCGATTGAGGCGCAGGCGGCTCGCCTTCTCGGCCACCCACGCGGCCGCCCGCTTCACGGTGTCCTGATCGAAGTCGAGGGCGTCGATGAGCTCCTCCAGCTGCGCCTTGTCTGCCTCGATCTCCGCTGCCAGCTGTGCCATCTGCGGACCACTGGGGGTGCCCTCAAGGTCCTGGGCGATCCTGTGGACGAGGTCGATGCCGAAGATGGCGCCGGCCAGATGGTCGTTGAGGTACGTCGCCAGCAATTCTGTCGTTGCCGTACCCGCGATCTACCCGGGGCGTGGCCTGCGCATGCTCTTTGTCGATCACCCAGGCCGAGGCGGGCGTTCGAGGAGTTCGGCGAGCCTCCGGGATCGGCCGGGTGCCTGTCGTCGTAGCAGCAGCGGCCATGCGCACAGCCGTGCGCCAGGTCTGCCCCGAGAGTGAGACGGTCGCTGCATCCAGCGATCTGCCTCCGGACGGCGGGGCGGCGGGTGTACCGTCGGGAAGCACACATTGTGCAGGCCTCCCCGGCACGTCGCCCGGACCCCGGTAGCGCGTCGTTGGCCCAAGGGAAAGCGGAGCGGCATGCCGAGGGCCTTCGCAGCATCAGATCGCGCAACTGACGTCGACGTCGACACGCGGGTGCAGCTATCCGAAGCATCCGGAGTCTACGCCCAGGTCGCCGCGCTCCTGCATGAGTCGCGGCGCGAGGCGCCGGACCAGCTCGGTTCATTCCTCGCCCGTCGCGTCGTGCCCTTCGGCATGCGCGATCTGTCGGTGTACATGACTGACTTCGAGCAACGCCGGCTGGTGCCGATCACGGGATCGGCCGCGACCTCTTCCATCGACATGGACGACTCCACCGGCGGACGATCGTTCACTACTGCCCGGCAGGTGGACGAGGCCGTCGACGGCGGCACGCGGCTGTGGAGTGTAGTGATAGACGGAGCGGCGCGGCTCGGGGTGATGGCCGTGACGCTCTCCGAGGTCGACGACCGCCGCCTCGTGTCCGCCGCACCTCCTCAACGACCGCCGCCGGCGGGGGAAGTCAATCGGTGGCTGGAGGCTCAGACGACCTAAGGGGTTCGTGAACCTGCGGTAGGGCATGTCGAGTCCACCTGGGTGTCGACCAAGCGCTCCTCGAAGGACGCCCCGGTCGGGACGACGACCACCGTGTCGCGCTTCTTGTCGGGAGCGGGGTGGAACCGCACGATCACGGGGTTCTGGAAGGTCAGCGGGATACTGCTGGCGACCAGCACCTTCCGTTGCCGACCAGCGGTTTCTGCTGGGGCCAGGCCCCCGGCGGCCGGGTCGACGGAGAAGTCAGGCGCATCGATCGTGTCGTACACATCCACCACGAGATCCTGGAGCAGCGTCGAGTTGAGCCGTAGGTCGATCGCCCACACGCCCGCTTCGCACGAGCTTGTGCCAAAAATGTCGATCGGCGCGCTGTCCTTGGCCGACGCGGCAGAGGTGGCGAGCGCGACGGCGACGGCCGCGAGCAGGGTGGTGGCGGTTCTACGGCGAATCATGGTTCCTCGGCTCTGTCGTACCTCGCGCACATCGGTCATCCTTACGCACCGCTGCCCTCGCGTCGAGACTTGCCCCGGATCCTCTCGCACCGGCGCGTGCGATGGCGCTTCGTCGGACCGCTCGATGCTTCGATGGGAGCGGTGGCGTTGTAGCTGGCGCAGTGGGTTGCGGCTGGCGAGCGGGAGACGTTGCCCGCACGACGTCGCCGAGCATCAGCGAGCGCAGTACCACGTCCGATTCTCGCCGATCACATCTGCGTACGTGGCCCTCTCGGGCGTACGCTTCGTTCTAGTGGTGGTACTCCCCACCCGGTGGTCGCGGAGGGTGTATTGGCGAGAGAGCTGTGACGAGCGAGATTGCGACCTACGCCGTTGTCGGTGCCAGCGGATATGTGGGCGGCCGGCTGGTGGAGCACCTGGTCGCTCGGGGCGCCACCGTCATCGCCCTCGGGCGTAGAATCGAACGCATGCCCGAGGCGGGCATTCGCCGGGCCGTCGACATCGCCGACACCGCGGCCGCCGCGACCGCTCTCTCGGGCGTCGACACTGCGTACTACCTGGTGCACAGCATGGCTGACGGCGACGACTTCGCAGCTCAGGATCGGATGCTGGCGGAGTCGTTCTCGAAAGCGGCGGCACAGGCCGGCGTGCGCCGAATCGTTTATCTAGGAGCCCTCGGTCGCGGTGAGCTGTCCGAGCACCTGCGCAGTCGCCAGGAGACGGGTCGGGCACTCGGGTCTGCCGGAGTCGAGGTCGTCGAGCTGCGTGCGGCCATCGTGGTCGGGGCGGGCAGCATCTCATTCGAGATGCTGCGGTACCTCACCGAACGGCTTCCCGTCATGGTCTGTCCCCGCTGGATCACGACGAGGATCCAGCCGATCGCTGAGTGTGACCTTTTGCGCTACCTCGAGCAGGCTCCCCGTGTGCCGCCCGGCATCTACGAGATCGGGGGGCCCGAGGCCACCACCTACCGGGACATGATCGCTACATACGCCGCCGTGCGGGGCCTCCGGAAGCGCATGATCCTCAACGTCCCGGTACTCACGCCGACGTTGTCCGCCCACTGGGTCGACCTGGTCACACCAGTCGACCGCCGAGTCAGCCACGCCCTCATCGAGAGCTTGACGAACGAGGTGGTTGTCGAGGACCCGGTTCCGACCGCCACCGCCTTCGACGTGGACCCGATGGGAGTCGCCGCGGCGATCGGCGCCGCGCTGGAGGAGCAGGCGGGCAGGGTTGCCCCGACGCTCATGGGGCTCGCTGACGGGCTGGGCGACGGCATCTACGCCATGCGGTCCGAAGCCGAGTTACACCAGGCCGAGGCCAGCCGAGCCAGGGATAGCCTGGAGCGCTGCGGGGGGGATCTCCGCTGGTACGGGCTGCCGTGGGCATGGCGGGCGCGACTGCTCCTCGGTCGCCCCTTCGGCGAGCGCCTGTACCTCCAGCGTCCGCCGGAGGTTGTGCTCGGTGCGGACGTCGACTGGTGGCAGGTGGAGGTGAAGTCCGCCGACACCTTGGTGCTGGGCACGAGAAAGTGGTTCTGCGGGGAGGCCTGGCTCGGCTACCGAGTGACCGATCCGCCCCACTCCCGGATGGAGCAGGTCGGGGCGCTGCGGCCCAAGGGTCTCCTCGGCATCGCCTACTGGCGTGCTCTCTGGCCGGTGCACCGGGTTGTGTTCGGGGCGATGTGTCGCCGCCGGGCCGGCCAGGCTCGGGTGCGGAGCGGCCGACCAACGCCGAGGACCTGAGGAAACTTCAGGCGAAGGTCGCCCTCGCAGTTTCGTGCTGGGGCCAGCGCCTACCTTGCGTAAAAAGGATCGGGTTTGACGCTGGACATCGACAGTCTGGCCGGGAGTGGACCCGCTCTTCCCGCTGTTCGGGGCGGCGGCGGCTCCTGGGGAGAGCGACACGACCGCGACGGCGGCCAAGGCCAGCCCGGCCAACGCGGCAGCCCTGGTACGTCCTGCCGGGATCCTGCTCGTCGATGTCAGGTCCGACCTCAGCTTCCGTAAGGCTCGGCGGCCTGGGCACCGAGATCCGGGTTGTCGGTGAAGAAGCCGTCCATGCCCGCGGCCAGGAAGGTCTGCACTTCTGACCATGTCGCCGGGGGCGTTGGGGTCCGAGCCCATGCGGTAGTCGCCCGGGAGGAAGCGGTTCTCCCGGCGGAACGTCCAGCCGTGGACGACGAGCCCGGCGGCGTGGGCGTTGCCGATGACCGGGGAGGGCTGGCCCAGGATGCCGTCGGCATTCCTCGGGATCAGGACGTCCTTGCAGGCGCCGATGCCGTCGGCGTAGGTGGCGACGAAGGCCAGGCCTTGTGGCGTGACCAGGTCGGCGGTAGGCGGCCAGGGTGTGCTCCGGCCGGTATCCGCTGGCGCCCCGATGCCCGATCACCAGCACCTCACCCTTCTTGGGCTTGGGACCGTTCGCCTGGGACGGTGCGGCGCCGGCGGGACTGGCCGCGAGGGCGACGGCGGCGAGCGCCACCCGTGGCCGACATGCAAAGGCAGCGGAGCTTCGTGGCGGTCGTCACAGCGCCCCCCGCTCCCAGGGGCCGGTGACGGCGAAGGTGACGCCGGGGTCCTGCACGTTGAAGAAGAGCCAGTTCCCGTCGGGGCTCCAGTTGGCGCCGGCGAACTCCTTGGATCCCACCAGGTTGTGGGTGGCGAAGTCGAACACCCGCCCGTCCCGGGTGATGCCCCGCAAGTACTGGGCGCCGTCGCCATCCTCACAGGCCAGCAGCCCGCCACGGGGGCTGGCGGTGATGTTGTCCGGTGCCTCCATGACCGCCGGGTCACGGGACTCGACGAGCAGCACCAGCTGCCGCCGCTGTTGCCCCGGGGGATGTACTCCCACACCTGACCAAGCCCCGGGTCGCCCGCCGGGTGCGGCTCACCACCATTGGTGGAGATGAAGAGGACGCTCCCGTCGCCGTACCAGGCGCCTTCCAGGCGGTTGAACAGCGCGCCGCCCTGATCGAAGCCCTGGCGGAACACCGCGTGACCGGCCCGTTCGCGCTGGAGGGGACCTCGAACACATAGCCGTGGGGGATGCCGCCGACGGTCTCCACCGTCTCCTCACAGGTGAGCCACGAGCCCCAGGGCGTGAGGCCGCCGGCGCAGTTGGTGCTGGTGCCCCGGATACTGGTCCACTGGCCGCGGAACCGGTTCATGTCCGCGGCCGCGTTCCCCGGCTCGCTGACGTCGAACTCCATGGTGGTGGTGCCGCCGAAGCGGACTGGGTCGTAGCCACCACCACCGAGCGGGCTCGCCTGGGTCCGGTTCTCGTGGTTGCGGACGAGGCGGACGAGGGCCGAGCTGGCGGCGAAGGAGGCCATGCCGTCGTGACCCCGAGGGAGCAACCCGGCCGGCGCACCGTCCTTGGCGAGGGGCAGCGGCGACCCCTGCCGGCCGAAGCCCACATAGCGGAAGCCCTCCGGGAGCCACAGCTCGCCCATGTTGACCAGCGGCCCGTAGCCGCCATCGCTCTTCGTCGCCTGCGAGCCGACGGCCCGGCCCCCGGGCGCTGCGCCGGCCGCCCGAGCGAGGAGCCCGGCGAGCGGGCCCGACGCGACGGTGGCAGCCCCCGCGGCAACTGCGCCCCGAGTGAGAAACGTTCGTCGATCCATGGCGGTCATGGCGCGAACCGTAAGAAGTTCGTCTGAAGCCCAGGTTGCCGGCAGTCGACGCTCCGGAGGCACCGAGGTGAACCCTGCCCCTCCATGCGGCACCTTCACGCAGTGCTTCAGCGTCCCAAAGCGTCGTCTGACTGGCGGTTGATACGACTGGTGCGAGCCGTCGCCACACCACCATTCGCGCCCACGGTACGACGATCACCGCCGGCGGACGTCATTCTCGGGGATAAGGGCGCACCATCCCTCGGCGGACGACCAGCCCGGCGTCAGCGCCGGCCGCGACGCTCGTAGAGGCGTGCGTCGGCCCGTACGACGAGATCACCGACGGCGGTGCCCTCGGCCAGGGTGGCCATCCCCACGCTGCACGCCGGGGCGCCGGCAGCCCGGAGGCGGTCGACGACGAACTCCTCGTCGGGCACGTCGGTGTCCACCAGAATCAGGGCAAACTCGTCGCCGCCGATGCGGTAGGCGCCGTCCTCCCGGCGGGCAGTGCGGTCGAGAGCGCCGGCGACCGCCCGCAGCGTGTCGTCGCCCGCATGGTGGCCGAGACTGTCGTTGATCTCCTTGAGACCGTCCACGTCGATGACGGCCAGGGTCAACGACCGGTGGTGGCGCCGGGCCCGCGCCACTTCCCGCTCGAGGTCGGCTTCGAACGCCCGGCGGTTGTGGATGCCGGTGAGGGGATCGGTGAGCGCCTGCTCGGCCAGGCTGGTGACGCTGACCTGGCCGGCCACAACCATCGTGCGGTGAATGATCATGTCGAGCCGTCCGCGGCACTCGTCCCGGTCGGCGGCCGGGACGTCGTCGAGCACGGCGCGGACGAAGGCCTCGTGGAGGCACACCAGTTGGGCGAGGGCAGAATCCACGCTGCCGGCATCGACGGCGAACGCCTCGGCCGTCAGCTCCAGCGCGGGGTCGAGGCCCCACCCGAGGGGCTGCGGCCGCTCGTACGCGGCGCCCAGGGCCTGCACCATGGA
>JBKJNA010000100.1:0-10890 GCA_046596195.1 Acidimicrobiales bacterium
CGACGGCCTGCGCATGGTCATGCCCCGCCACGGCCTCCCCGAGGAGGAGTTGTTCTGGAAGGTCCCCCGGACCATCAACGCCCTCGAGCGCAACCGGGCCCGTGCCTACTCCATGGCCTTCACCGCAGCCATCGGCATGAACTGCATGCTCAAGGCCCTCGAGTACTGGCGGCGGGGCGAGACCAAGGTCCATACGCCGTACAAGGTGCCCAAGGACGAGCGTGTCGCCATGGGCTTCTGGGAAGCGGGCCGCGGCTTCCTGGCCCACCACCTCCACATGGACAAGGGCAAGCTGCTCAACTACCAGATCACCACCCCGTCCACCCTCAATGCGTCGCCCCGCGACCCGTTCGGTGGTCTCGGCCCCTACGAGCAGGCGGTCATCGATACGCCGCTGCTCGAGAGCGTGCCCGACGAGCAGGTCAAGGGCATCGACGTTCTGCGGGCCATCCGCAGCTTTGACCCCTGCATGCCCTGCACCACCCACATGGACACCGGCAGGGGCATCATCACCCGTGAGGTGAACTCCTGCGGCTGCACGCTGGAGTAGTGCCTCCGTCTTCCGACGGTTCCGACGCCGCCCGCCAGATTCTGGTGGGCGGCGTTGGTCTGCCGTGGCTCCGTGATCTCGACTTCGGGACCCAGTTCATCAAGCGCGTTGAGAGCCTCGAGCTCGACTGGCCCGATGGCGTGGTGATCGAGGACCTGTCCTACTCGGCCCACCGGGTTCTGCATCTCCTCCAGGAATTACGCCCGGCCAAGGTCGTGTTCGTCGGCGCCATGCCGCGCGACGTGGACCCGCCGGGCACCATCCGCCGGTACAAGCTCGACCTCACGCCGCCGCCGGATCAAGAGGTGATCGACCGCCTTGGCGAGGCGGTCGGCGGTATCATTGACCTGGACCACACGCTGGCGGTGATCCGGTATTGGAAAGCATTGCCCGAGGATACGATCGTGATCGAGATCGAGCCCGGTGACCGATCGTTCGGCCTCGGGTTCTCCAACGAGGTCGAAGCGACGGTAGAGCCGGTGCTCGCCATGGTGCGGGAGGAGGTCGGCGCCGTCGCCGAGGAGGTGAAGACCGGGTGAGCATCGGATCTGACGACGATCAGCTGTCGTACCGCGGCGCGTGGGAACACATCGCCGACGTGGCGGACGAGTTGGCCAACCACCCCGATCCCAAGGTGGCCGAGCGTGTGCTCGAGCTCTTGGACTGGGTCGACGCCGTCCACCGGGACGGCCTGGGCCGCATGATCGAGATGACCCGGGCCTGGCGGGGGGAGATCTTCCTCGAGTCGCTGGCCCGCGACGAAATCACCGGCACCATGCTCAACGCCTATGGCCTGGGTGAGGGCCTCGACCTCGAGGCCGAGGAGGAGGCCAAGAAGGCGGTCGACGCGGCCATGGCCGAGATCAGCCCACTGGTGGAGTCGCACGGCGGCTCCATCGAGATCGTCTCCATCGCCGACGGCGTGGTGAGCGTGAAGATGCACGGCACGTGCAACGGCTGCGCCAGCTCGTCGGCCACCCTCACCTTCGGGTTGGAGGCGGCGCTCAAGACTCACTGGCCGAACTTCCGCCGGCTGGAGGAGGTCGACGCACCCACCGAGGTGAACCCGGAGACGGTCGACCTGGAGTGCGTCACCGCGCCGGAGGCGCCGGCCATCCCCGAACCCCAGGCGCCGCTGCTGCAGATCCGCGGCCACGAGGGCCGATGATGGCGCCGCGCCGGGGCCTGCGTTGACCGACGTCGGCGCAGACGACCTTGCCCGCCAGGCCCGCACCCTGGCCCAGGCCCACCCCCTGAGCCCGCTGGCCACCCAGATCGTCAACAAGTCGGTGGCCGAGCAGACCGCCAGCCAGCCCTCGCCCGAGATCGGCACCTGGGCCGGGGCCTGCCTCACGAACGGGTACTGCCTGCGTCGGGTGGAGGAGAACGTGGCCGGACTGATGCTCCAGGTACAGCACGATGCTGCCGTCGACGTCGACGTGCTGGCAGCCGAGGGAAGCCGCATCGCCACTGCGCTGCGGATGCCGGAGAACGAGGTCGCCTTCCTTATCGACGAGGACGAAATCGTGGGCGCCCTCGACCGGATCATCGCCTCGGAGGTCAGCAAGCGCCTCGACAACCTGCGCAGCTCCATCGACAAGGACGCCTGCCTCGAGATCGAGGAGTTCCTCACCTGGTGGACGGTGCAGGGGTACGCGCTGCGGGCTGCGGAGCAGTCGTCCGGCGTCGTGGCTTGACGTTGGCTGTCCGCAGCCCGGTCGTTGGTAGTAGAAGGTTGTCGTGCGGATTCTGATTGCCGGGGTTGGGAACGTGTTGAAGGCGGATGACGCGTTCGGGGTCGAGGTTGCCCATCGGCTGGAGGCCATGGAGCTGCCCGAGGGCGTGCGGGTCGTGGAGACCGGGATCGGGGGCATCGCCTTGGTGCAGGAGTTGCAGGATGGGTGGGACGCCATGATCGTGGCCGATGCCGTCGATCGGGGGCGCCCGCCCGGCACGATCATGCTGATCGAGCCCGACGTGATCGACGTGAAGGCATTGTCGTGGGGGGAGCGCAGCGACCTGCTGTCCGACGCCCATCTGGCGACGCCCGAGCGGGTCTTCATGCTGGCCCGGGCGCTCGGCGTCCTGCCGGAGAAGCTGCTCATGGTCGGCTGCCAGCCGTTCGACGTCGAGGCCATCGGTGTGGAGATGTCCGAGCCGGTGAAGGCCGGCGTCGAGATCGCCATCAACGAGATCCTCCAGCACGTGGCCGAGCTCATCGCCCTCGATTCGTCGGCGGCCTGATGAGCACCGAGGCGGTCACCCCCGGCACCGGTTCCGACCCGCAGGCAGCAATCGCCGGCCTTGAAGCCCAGCTGAAGGCCACCCCACGCGCCACCCGGCCCTACGAGCACGCCACCGTGGCGTACCGGCTGGGCCTGGCCTACGCCGAGAGCCCGGTGGGCAACCGGGCCGAGTACCTGCGCAAGGCGCTGGCGTGCTTCGACGTGGCCGCCGGCGTCTACGACCCCCGGTTCGATCCCGTGGAGCACGCCCGCGTCCTGAACGCGGCCGGGGCATCCCACCGGGCGCTCGGCGACCGGCGCAAGGCGGCGGAGCTGTTCCAGAAGGCGGCCGACCTGTTCGACGGTCGCGAGCGCAATGACGAGCGGGCCGCCTCCCTCAACAACGTGGGCCTGGCCCGCAGCGAGTTGGGGGAGCTGGGCGCGGCGGTCACCGCTTTCGACGAGGCGGCCGCACTGTTCGACACCAGCACCGCCGACGGCCGGCGTGGCTTCATCGCCACCCTGCTCAACCGGGGCCAGGCCCACGCCTCGGCGGGCACCGAGGAAGGCATCGAAGCGGCGCTTGTCGACTACGAGGAAGCCCAGGGCGAGCTCGACGCCGACGAGGCCCCGTACCACTTCGCCGTGGTGCACCACAGCATCGGCTCGGCCTGTAGCGCTCTGGCTGCCCTCCGCCCCGACGAGCGGCCCCGGCTCCTGGAGGAGGCGGCCGGCGCCTTCCAGGAGTCCCTCACCGTCTTCACCCGCACCGGCTTCCCGTACCAGCACGCTCTGGCCAAGCACAACCTCGGGCTGGCGCTGGCGGCCAAGGCCGACCTGGCCGCCGAGGAGGATGGCGGAGGCGGGCGGGCCCGGCTCCAGAACCTGCGCCGGGCCCTGGCCAATTTCGAGGACGCCATCGGCATGCTCGACACCCGCCTCCACGCCGACGCCTGGAAGCAGGCGTACGCCAGCCTCTCACGGGCGGAGGAGCAGCTGGAGACGCTGGCGGCCGGCAACAGCCGCGCCGAGCACTTCGCCGCCCTGGTGGCGTCGGCATCCGAGGACGAGCGGTCGGCTCTGATGCGCGAGCGGGTGCTCCGCCTCCTCGCGCAGCCCGACGCCCGCCGCCGGTCGCTGCTCCAGGAGCTGGCCATGGCGTCGCTGAAGGTGGGTGCCCGGGGTCAGTTGCTCATGGAGGCGGAGCTGAAGGTGCTCATGGAGCTCCCACCCGAAACGCTCGACGTCGCCCTGCGTGCCCGCTACGACGCCCACCGCTCCCTCCCGGAGGACCAGCAGGAGACCGCTGACCGCATGCTCGACGCCGCCATCGGCGGCGCCCTGCAGGGACCGCAGCGCATCATGACCCGTGACTTCCTCTACTCGATCGGGTGGGAGCGGCCATGACCGGCCCGGGAGGAAGGTCCAACAGCAACTCGCTGGCGCGACATCACGAAGGGATGGTGCACCAGTGACCGGCCCGGGAGGAAGGTCCATCAGCAACTCGCTGGTGCGACATCCCGAAGGGATGGTGCACCGGTGACGGACGCAGCGTCGGATGTCACCGGCGGCGCCGACGCGACCTTGGCGGCGCAGAGCTTTGTGGAGGCCATCGCCTGGGGTGAGCACCGCAAGGTGTGGGAGCTGCTCGGGCCCGAGGGCCGCAAGACGGTCCTGCGGGTGGCGGTGAAGAACGGCATGGACGAGGCGCTCGCCGCCCGGCTCCGTGACGGCACCGCCGGCATGACGGAGAGCGAGGAGTTCCTCGGCGAGCTGGTGGACGGCCTACGCGCCGACCTGGCGGGCAACAACCTCGACGACCTGGAGTACCTGGCCGACGAGGAGCACGCGCCCGGGGTGGTGCGGGTGCTGCTGGCCGCGCCGGTGCCGCCGTTGCTCGGCCCGGTGGGCCTGCCGGTGGGATCGGTGGAACTGGCCCACATCGACGGGGCCTGGCTGGTCGAGCGCCTCGTTCCCCGGCCGCCCGGGGCGGCGCCATGAGCGAGGGCCAGGGCGGGTCCGACTTCAGCCCGCCCTCCGACGACGAAGGGCAGGTGGCGCCCGAGGTTCTTGCGCCCGAGGTTCTTGCGCCCGAGCCGGCCGGGCCCGGAGTCGCCGCCGCCAGCAACGGCGAGGCGCCGGAGGCAGCGGACGACAGCAGCAAGAACGACGGCGCCGACGACGGCGACCCCGACGACTTCGACCCCGATGACTTCGACCCCGAGAAGCTGCGCACCGGGGCGACAAGCACCGGCCCGGCACCACAGGCCGCACCCACCGGCGGCCTCGGCCCCGGCGAGGCGGCGGAGCGCTTCGGGCACATGGTCCGCCACTATCGGATGGGTGTGTCGGGCGCCGCCCTGGCCCTGGCCTGGGCCCGCCAGGAGAACGCCCCCGACGGTGCCACTGTCGTCGTCGAGCGGGAGGTGAGTCCCCTCGGTCGCCTGGGGCGCATGTGGACCACCGCACCGGAGTCCACGCTTTCGCTGGCCATCGTGCTGCGCCCGCCCCTCAAGATCGAGGAGGCCGAGGCCACGTGGCTGCTCGCCGCCGTGGCCGCGGCCGAAGGCGCCGAGGCGGCGTCCGGCCGCACGCTGGCCACCTGGTGGCCCGATCTGGTCATCGACCCCGAGACACGCGACGAGATCGCCGCACTCAAGGTCGAGATCCAGCTCGGCCCGGGCAAGGTGAAGAGCGCGATCGCCACCATCCGCATCGACCTCGACAAGCTCGGCCTCGGTCCCGACGGCCATGACGCCGTGCTCGAAGGCGTGCTGGCCGCCCTCGACCGCCACAGCGAGGGTCTCGGCGAGGGCTCCGCCGGCGTCGCCGCCGCCTACGACGGCCGCTGCGCCATGCTCGGCCGCCGCGTCAAGCTCCGCCTCCTCCCCAAGGGCGAAGCCAGAGGCCTCGCTCGAGGTGTCGACCGCAGCGCCCGTCTTGAACTCGAATCCACGACCGGCATGGTCCAGAAGGTAGCCATCGACACCCTGCGAGCAATCGAAGCGGTGTAGCAAGCCACAGCGCGACGGCGGGCCGCCTCCGGCGGCCCACCGTCGCCCAACAAGCTCGCCAAGGAACCTCCGGTTCCGCAGGCGAAAGGGCGTCAGGCGCTAGTGCCCACCGCCGACCTGCTCGCCGGGCTCCTGCTGGTGGTCGGCGTCGGCCACGGCCATGGGCTCGTGCTCGGCCTCGGACTCGCTGGGATTCGTCGACACGGGCGCGCCACCGGCGGCCTCAGGGGGCGCGGCGCCACCGGCGACGATGTCGTCGAGGCGCTCCTCGAGTTCGTCCGGCATCGGCTGGGTCTTGTCGGTCACTGGGTTCCTCCTGGTGAGCGGCGTCCGTCGCCTGCCTCGCCGGTACCCCCAAGCGGGACGTGCTAGTCCTCCAGGTCGTCGTACTCGGCGTCGTCGTGCGGATTGGTGGACACGCGCCTGCCGGGGTCGGCGGCCGCTTGCTTGGCACCACCATTCATGAGGTGGTCCATCCTGTCCGCGAGCTCCTGCGGTCGTGGGTTGGCCTGGTCGGTCATGATGACCTCCTGCTACGCGGGCGAAGTGTCGCCCCCTTGCTCGTACCCCCGGCCGCGCATTGCTATTCCTGTGCCGCTCGGAGGACTAGGTGCATAATGGCTCTAGCGTTCATCCCATGATGGCGCAGCGTCGCCGGACCGGCCCGGAGGGCAGCAGGGAGGAGCACGGTGGCGAGACCGAAGGGCACAGACGGCGGAGGTACCGACGACCTCCGTTCGCGCAGCCTGCTGCGCCCCGCCATCCTCCTCCTGCTGAAGGAGCGGGAAAGTCACGGCTACGAGCTTGTGAGCAGGCTGGCGGAGCTGGGCTTCGACGTGCCCGACTTCGGCGGCCTCTACCGGGCCCTGCGCTCCATGGAGGACGAGGGCCTCGTCAGCTCACACTGGGGCACGCCGGCACGTGGCCCCGCCCGCCGGGTCTATGCCATCACCCCCGAAGGCGAGACGCAGCTGAAGGAGACGGCGCCCGCCCTGGTGAACCAGCGCCGGGCCATCGGCGGCCTGCTCGATCGGTACCGGGGACTGGTGCACCAGGAGCGCAAGTCCACCAAGCGCCAGCGCAACCGCGTCCTCGTGGTCGAGGACGACGACGACATGCGTCACACCCTGTGGGTCCTGCTCGAGCAGCGGGGCTGGCTGGTGGAGGAGGCGCCCGACGGCGAGACGGCGCTCGACCTCTGGTCAAACGTGTCGGACGGCATCGTGCTGCTCGACCAGCGCATGCCCGGGATGTCGGGCATCGAGGTGGCGACCAGCATGCGAAAATCCGGCTACGACGGGCCCATCCTGTTGTACTCCGCCTACGTCCAGCCGGAGCTGGAGGCCAAGGCGGCCGCCCTCGAGGTCCAGACCCTCAGCAAGGCCAACTTCACCGAGCTGTTCGACGCCCTCGCCCAGTACGAGGCGACCTGGCAGAAAAAGACGCCCAAACGGGCGTGACGACCAGCGCACTGTGCCGGCCAGGCGCCCGCCGAAGTGCGCGAAGGGGAGCAGCTGCACATAGGGGGCCAGATACATATAGTGCACAGGAAGCGCGAATCTTCTACAGTGCGAACATCCTTCGGAGCGGCGGAGCGACCGGCAACACCGGCGAACATCTCTCACCGCTCCCGACACCGGAAAAGGGAGCCGCATGGGTCTGAGCAAGTACCTGAGCCACAAGCGACCCACGCCCGAGGGCTGGCGTGTCGCGCAGCACTCCGGCAAGGACGTGCCGCACGAGATCGTGTGGCCTGACGACGTCTGCCACCGCTGCAAGGTGCAGGGTCAGATGTACTTCGGCAGCGGCAAGGCGCAGTGCGCCGACTGCGAAGAGCGCACCGTCGTGCAGGTGGCCCCGCCCGTGGGTCTGCACGAGCGGCGCCAGAGCCTCGAACTCGGGGCGTAGGGCCCTGGCGACGCAGCGAGCGGCGGCCTAGCGCCGCCGCTCGCGTGTCGCCGCCCGCTCGGCACCGTTGCGCTCGTCCGGCGGTGGCTGGCGGGGCAGGACCACCGTGAACCTGCTGCCCACCCCGAGGGTGCTGGCGGCGAGGAGCCGGCCGTGCTGGGCCTCGAGCAGGGCTCGGCTCACGTAGAGGCCGAGGCCGGTGCCGGGAATGTCCTCGGCGCCCGCGCCCCGGTGGAACTTCGTGAATACGGCGGTCAGGTCGGCGGGGCTCATGCCCTGGCCCTGATCGGCCACCTCCAGCTGCACGCTGTCGGCCGTGGCGTGCGCCCGCACCGTGATCGGTGACCCGGGCGTCGAGAACTTCAGCGCGTTGGAGACCAGGTTGGCCATGACTTGGTCCAGCCGGTCGGGGTCGACCCAGGCGGGCGGGAGGTCGTTCGGCATGTCGAAGATCACCGGGCGGCGCCCAGCGATGTCGGCTTCGAGTTGGGTGAGAGCGAAACGGATGTCGGTCATGGCTGGACGCACCACCACCGGGCGCCCGGCGCCGAGCCGCGAGTAGTCGAGGAACTGCTGCACCAGGCGGCGCAACTGGAGGCCGCGCCGTCCCATCCGCTCGTAGAGGTGGCCCCGCTCCCGGCTGCTGAGGTCCTCGCCCGCCTCGAGAGCCCGGATCGACCCGAGGAGCACTGCCAGCGGCGTCTGCATGTCGTGGGACACGGCGGCGAGGAGCTCCTCGCGGAACTGCGAAGCCTCCTCATCCGCCTCGAACCGGGACACGGCGGCCCGTAGCTCGCTGTTGGCGAGGGCCAGCGCCACCCGGTCGGCGGCCTGCTCGATCAGGGCCCGCTGGCGGATCCCGCCCGCCTCCGGGCTGTGGACGAGGAGGGCGCCCAGCGTCATGTTGCGGGCGACGAGTGGGACGACGGCGGCAGACCCCATGCCGTCGGGGACGGGGCCGTGGTCGAGGAGCGGGACGTTGGCACCGACGGTGGGGGCGTGCACGGTCTGCTGGCCCTGCACGGCGGTGTAGAGGGCGGACCCAGGCTCGAGCGGTCGGGAAGCCAGCTCCTCCAGCCGGGCCGCCACCGGCGAGTCGGGAGGCCACGCCACCACCCGCTCCACTGTGAGCTTCGGGGCCAGGATCACGGCGACGCCGGCGCCGGTGCTGCGGCTCAGCCACCTGCATGTCTCCAGCAGCGAGTCGCGGGGATCGAGCTGGCGACCGAGGAGGTCACCGAGCTGGGCGATGAGGCGCCACCGGGCCTCGGCCTGCTCGAGGCGGGACACCAGCTCCTGGGTCTCGCTCAGGTCGCGGGCGGCGTAGACGGCGCCCACCACCCGCCCGCCGGCGTCGCGCAGGAGGCTGCAGGTGACGCTCACCGGCACCATGGAACCCTCGTGGCCGGCCACCGTCTCGAAGGTGAAGTGCCCGTCGGGCGCCCGCGCGAACAGCTGCATCGGCGTGGCGGGGGAACGGTCCCCGAACAGTTCTCTCGGTGCCCGCCCGACCAGGTCGTCGGCGGCGACGCCGGCCAACCGGCCGGCCGCCTCGTTGGCCCGGGTGATCCGGGCCGCCTCGTCGACCACCACCACGGCGTCGGGCATGGCGGCCAGCACCAGATCGAACAGCGACTCCGTCTCGACGCGCGCCCGGCGGAGGGCGTCGACCTCGTCGACCTCTTTGTCGGGCTCGTCGGGCGAGCGGCCGGGCCCCGTCGGGACGTCCACGTTCAGATCGACCTGCGGCGGCGGCGGCGGTCAGGCATCATGGGGGCACCAGTCGAGGATTGCCTTGTCATAGGGGCTTTCGCTCTATAGGTTTTCAACATACAATGACGGCGTCGGCGGTGCCGACCTGAGACTCGAACGGGGGTTTGCCGTGGCTCTGTGGTGGATCGGCAACTTGGTCCTGCTCATCGTGGTGGTGCCCCTGGTGCTGCTGCTGCTCAACCGGCTGCTGCGCCAGATCATGGAGATCAACGCCTACGCCAACGACATCCTCGAGCACGGTGTGGGCATCACCGCCGCGCTCGACGCGGTGCCCAAGCTCGTCCGTACCCGTGAGCTGGCCGGCACGGCCCACGGCGCAGCCGGCCGCTACGTCGGTGCGCTGAAGCGGATCCTCTGATGGCTGCTTCCACCGATCGCACGTCAATCCACGGGGAAAGGTAAGGACATGGGTCTCGCAACTGTTGTAACCCTCATCGGGGTGTTCCTCGGGGTCGGGGCTGTGGCCCTCTACCTCATCATCGTCGCCTACACCCTCAACAAGGTGAGCTTCACCGTCGGCACCGTCCTCATCGGTGTCCGGGCCATCGCCGCCCAGTGCGAGCCGATCGGTGCCGTGGTGGGCGACATCCACCGGCAGACCCAGGCCATCGAAGGGGCGCTGTCGGGCCTCCTCGGCGACGGTCCCACGCCTCGCGCCCTGCGCGCACCCGGCCGGGCCCGCGCCCTCGGCGCCTAGTCCAGATCCAGCAGTCGCGTTCGACCACACCGGTGGGAGCGCTCACACGAGACCAAGGAGGAAGCGGTGCCGGAGTTCAGGTGAAGGGATGCCGACCATGCCTGCCGTTGGCAAGGCAAAGCCGGTACTGAGGAAGAGTTGATGCGCAAGGTCGCCGACCACGTGCGCAAGGTCCACAAGGTCCAGACACCCACCGATACGATCACGAGCTTCGTCAAGACCAAGATCCGCCGGTAGCCGCAGCCCTCCGGGGCACCTTCCAGAGCACGTCGATACCGTCATGGCGCCCGAGGGGCGCCATGACCGCGTCCGGGCCCTGGGTCGCGCAGCACGCTCCTCGTCCGGCGGAGTCGGGCGAAAGAAGAATCTGCGAAAACTGCGAATAATTTTCGGACCTCTCGCGTCTGTCTCAGCACACAGGGGTAGTCCACGTCGTCAGGTGGCGGGAGAGATCAGGAGCACATGCTGCTGACATCTCCTCGATGTGTGCGGTGCACCGGCAGCTCGCCGGATCGCCGCACGCTCAGCCGCATCCTCGTGGTCGCCTCGGTGCTTGCCCGGTCCATCTGAAAAGGGGAGATCACATGACATACCGGTGGTGGCATACCCGGAACGAACGGGGTCAAGCCGCGTTCTCCGTGGTACTGAGCATTCTCACGGTCATTCTGGCCGGCGTCCTCGTGAACCGAGTGGCGTGGACGGCGGAAGCGATCAACAAGAAGG
>JBKJNA010000111.1:0-3200 GCA_046596195.1 Acidimicrobiales bacterium
GCTCTTCGTCAGCGAAGCGGCCGTCAAGCAGCACCTCCTGCGCCTGTACGACAAGTTCGGGCTTCACGAGCAGCGGCAGTCCCGCCGCGTCGACCTGGCGAACGAAGCCGTTCGGCGGGGCGCCGTTGCGCTCGCCGATCTGCGACCGCCAGGGTCGGGGTAGTCCCCCATGGAGCTCCTTCGGGACCGCTACGAGGTGCTGGAGCTGATCGGGCGCGGCGGGCAGGGTGAGGTGGTCCGGGCCTTCGACCGGGTCCACGACCGAATGGTCGCGGTGAAGATCCGGGCCTGCGAGTCGGATGAGGACCGCACTGCGGTGCTGAGCGAGGCGGGCATCCTCCTCGGCATCCGGCCGCACCACCTGCTGCCGCTCGTGCGGGAGGACTTCTTCGACGGCGACCGCTACTGCGTGGTCATGGACTGGGTCGACGGCACCGACCTCCAGCAACGCCTCGAGACCGACGGCCGACCCGGTCTGTGCCTCGATGACGTGGTCGAGGCCCTGGCCCAGGTTGCGGCCGCACTCGACCACTTGCACGGTCACGAGCAACCGGTCGTCCACGGCGACGTGAAGCCGGCCAACGTCGTGCGCACTCCAAGTGGGCGGGTCGTACTCGTCGACTTCGGCATCGCCCGGCGCAACGGCGGCGGTGGGCGACCATACGGGACCCGCGGCTACCAGGCGCCCGAGACGGCGCAGGGCGCGGCGCCAACGCCCGCAGCCGATGTCTTCGCACTGGCGGCAACTGCCTTCGCCCTGCTCACAGGGCAGCCGCCACAGCCCGGTGCGCGCCCGCGGTGGGGAGCGATCGCCGGGGAACGGGCCACGACCGTGGAGCAAACATTGCGGCGCGGCCTGGCCTTCGACCCGGATCGTCGCCCGGCGACGGCCGGTGCGCTCATCGAGGGACTCCAGGGACGCCTGGCCGTGGCCACGAACCTGCCCCTGGAGCCGACAAGGTTCGTCGGCCGGGCTGACGAGCTCGCCACCGGCCGATCTCTCCTCATGGGTACCCGCCTCCTGACCGTGGTCGGTACCGGCGGGGTGGGTAAGAGCCACCTCGCCCGGCGTCTGGCCGGCGAGCTCACCGATGACCATCCCGACGGCGTCTACCTGGTCGAGTTGGCGCCCGTGGTCGATCCGGACCTAGTGGCCGAGGCCGTTCGAGTCGCCCTCGGGGTCAGCGCCGACCCGTCCCGGGCGACGGCCGACCAGCTCGTCTACCACCTGACAGGTCGGCGCCTGTTGGTCGTCCTCGACAACTGCGAGCACCTCGCCGGGGCATGCGCCGATCTGGCGGACCTGCTCCTGCGTTCATGCGCGCACGTCCGCATCGTGGCCACGAGCCGGGAGCCGCTGCGGGTCCCCGGTGAGACGGTGTGGCGGCTGCCGTCGATGTCCCTTCCCGATGCAATGCAGCTCCTGCTCGCCCGGTCGACGTCGGCCAATCCCTCCCTGTCGCCGGGTGGGGCGGAGCGCGTCGCCATGGAACGAATCTGCCTGCGGCTCGACGGCATCCCCTTGGCGCTGGAGCTCGCCGCCGCCCGCACCACCATGCTGTCCTTCGACGAGCTCGACCGCTGCCTCGACGATCACCTGAGCCTGCTCACCACCGGCGCCAGGACGGCCCCGCCCCGCCACCGGACCCTCCGCGCAACCATCGACTGGACCCACGACGCGCTCCCGGGCGAGGAACAGGCCTTGTTCCGGCGCTTGAGCGTCTTCGCCGGCGGGTTCACGCTCGACGCCATCGGCGCCGTCATCGGCGGGGACGGCACCCGGCCCGCGCTGGCGGAGCTGCTCGGCCGGCTCGTCGACAAGTCGCTGGTCGTCGTCGACGGCCTGGTCGAGGCGAACCGCTGGGCCCATGCCACCCGGTACCGGATGCTCGAGACCCTCCGCCAGTACGCGGCCGAACGGCTCGAGGCCGCGTCCGAATCCCAACGCGTGCGGGCGGGACATCTGGAATGGGCCCGCTCGCTCGCCCAGCAGGGAGACGCCGGCCTCGGTGGTCCCTGTCAGGGGCAGTGGGTCGAGGTCCTCGAGGCAGAACACGACAACTTTCGGGCCGCGCTCACCTGGAAGCCGGACCTCTCACTGGCCGCATCGCTCGGCACGTTCTGGGAGCGGCGCGGCAACTGGTCCGAGGGGCGCGGCTGGCTCCGGGCGGCACTGGAGGCCGACGGGGGCGCAGGGGCGCCCAGTGTCCGCTCCAGCGCGCTGCACCGTGCCGGCGTCCTGGCAATGCGGCAAGGCGACCATGCGGCTGCGCGAGAGCTGCACGGCGGGAGCCTGGCGATCCGGCGCACACTCGACGACCGCAGCGGCATCGCCGCCGGTCTCCTGGCACAGGGGAACCTGGCCACTTCGGAGGGCCGCCACGACGAGGCGTCGGCGCTGTACGAGCAGACCATCGCACTGGGACGGGCCATCGCAGACCGCGCCGCCGTCGCCGCGGCCGCGGCCAACCTCGGCTGGCTGGCGGCAATGCGCTGGGACGACGGGCGGGCGATCGAGCTCCTGGAGGAGAGCCTCGCCCTGCGCCGGCAGCTCGGGGACGGTCACGGAGCGGCCGCGGTGTCGACGACGCTCGGGCACGTCCGAAGGAACCGCGGTGAATACCCGCTGGCGCGCTCGCTCCACGAGGAGAGCCTCGCCGTCCAGCGGAACCTCGGCGACCGGTACGGCGCCGCCTGGTCGCTCACCCACCTCGGCCTGGTGTCGGAGTGGCGGGGCGACGCAGCCGCGGCCCGGCCGCTGCACGAGGAAGCGCTTGCGATCAGGCGGCAGATCGGAGACCGCCCGGGCGTGGCTTGGTCCCTGCTCCACCTGACCGACGTGCTCCGCTCGTCCGGAGACCTCGACGGCGCCGGCCGGTCATCGGTGGAAAGTCTGGCCATCGCCCGCGCCCTGCGGGACCCCTGGTGCACGAACAAGGCGCTCGCCTGCGCAGGCAGGCTCGCTCGTGCGGTCGGCGACCTCGATCTGGCCGCCGACCGCTTCGCCGAGGCGCTGACCGTCGCCGCCGGACACCGATTCGACCTGGCGGTCGCAACCTGCCTTCAGGAACTGGGAGGTGTCGCCGCAGGACAAGGGGCGTTCGTGCGTGCGGCTGCGTTGCTCGGCGCCGCAGACGCGAGGCGCCGGCTCGTCAAGGGCGTGGTCCATCCGTATGACGTCGCCCGTCATGCAGCCGACC
>JBKJNA010000153.1:0-16651 GCA_046596195.1 Acidimicrobiales bacterium
CCGCCGACGCCGCCGAAGGCGGCCACAACGGCGGCCGGCCAAAGGAGCCTTCAGCGCTCCGGGTGGCCGGCTCCGCCGGCCACCCGGAGCACGATCAAGTTCGCCCCGGAACCTCCGGTTCCGGGGCGAGACCGAACCGAAGGTGAGGTCTAAACCCCAGCCATCCCCACCATGGGCTTGTTGAGCGTGATCGCCCCCGTGGATCCCTTGAACAGCGCGTCGCCGAAGGCGAAGATGCCGCCGTCGGACGCCACCAGGCGGTAGCCGAGGCCGGTGACGCTGCGACTCATGCCCACGATGGGCTGGTTGAGCTTGATGGCGCCGGTCGAGCCGCGGAACACCGCATCCCCGAACGCGAAGATGCCTCCGTCGGCTGCCACCAGGTAGTAACCCTTGCCCGTGGGGGTCGTGGTGATGCCCACGATGGGCTTGGCCAGCTTGACGGCGCCCGTCGACCCCTGGAACACGGCGTCGCCGAAGGCGAACACCCCGCCGTCGGCGGCGACGAGGAAGTACCCGTTGCCGGAGGGCGTCACGTCCATGCCCACAATGGGCTGGGCCAGCTTGATGGCGCCCGTGGAGCCCTGGAACACGGCGCTGCCGAAGGCGAAGATGCCGCCGTCCTTGGCCACCAGGAAGTACCCGCCACCGCTGGGCGTGGCCGCCATGCCCACGATGGGCTGATTCAGCTTGATGGCGCCCGTGGAGCCCCGGAACACGGCGTCGCCGAAGGCGAAGATCCCACCGTCCGAGGCCACCAGGAAGTAGCCCTTGCGGGTGGGCGTGGACGTCATACCGACGATGGGCTGATTCAGCTTGATGGCGCCCGTCGACCCCTGGAACACGGCGTCGCCGAAGGCGAAGATGCCGCCGTCGGAGGCCACCAGCCAGTAGCCGCTGCCGACGGGGACCGAAGGCGTGACCGGCGGCTGGGTGATGACCGGGTTGGCCTTGCCCCAGAGGACCCGCACGACGTCGATGGAGTCGTCGATGGGAGCCGGCACCCCGTCGTTGGCGCCGATATCGAAGAGCACCTCGGAGTTGCAGACGCCACCGGAGTCGGTGGCCTTGCCCGACATGGCCGGCGGCGCCGACGTCGTCCACGCGCAGAGGAGGTCGATACCGTCCGTCGCCTGCGTGTAGGTGATGGCGCAGGTGCCGTTCGCCGCCGTGGTGCAGCTCTTGTCGGGTGTGGCCGGCGTGTTCCCGCCGCCCGGGTCCGACACGGACGCATCGAAGAACTCGAATTTCACGGGCACGTTGGCTGCCGGCGTCCCGTTGAGGTTGTAGGCGGTGGCCGTGAGGGTGGCCATTTCGTTGAGAGCCTTGGCCTGGCTGTCGGGCACCACGTCGACGCCGCGATCGCGCCAGGTGACCCGCACCACGTCGGTGTCGTCGGGCTCGGCCACCGTGCCCGCGGCGGGAACGTCGCCGGACCGACAGGCGGTCGCCTCGGACTCGCCCTCTGCGGGGGTGATGCAGTCGGCCGTGGTCCCGGACACCGCCGAGCTGGCCAACCGGCCCTCGGTGGCGTCGATATTCGTCGAGCCGTCGAACGACGCCCGCACGAGCGACGAACCCGACACGCTCGACGCCACCTGCACCGTGCACGTGGTGGCGAGCGCGGCGATGGTGCAGCTCATGTCCGGGGTCCCGGCGAGGGGACCTCCTTCGAAGCGGAAGTTGACCTTCGAACCGACGCTGACGATCGAAGTTTTGAAGTGTGCCGTGAGCGTGACGGTGGCGCCGATCTGCACCGAGCTGATCTCGGGCGTGACCTGGAGCGATGCGAACACGATGTGGCCGGCCCCCGCCGGCCCCGCTGTGACGGCCGGGAGCACCCCTGCCGCCACCAGTGCGGCTGCGCATGCAGCCTTCCTCGCCCACCTGGACCTGGTCATGAATGCCTCCTACCGCCGCTTGAACGGGCGAACTGTACCCCGGGTGCTACAACGGAACATGACCGACGTGGGCATCTTCGCCGTGGAGGACACCTCCGCGCAGGTGTGCTGGCGAAGCCTTCGGCCCGGCACCACCATCACCCTCGGCGACGCGTCGGTGGAGGTGCACGACGACCGTCCAGGCGCAGCCAGCCTCGACGGCCTCCCGGCCGCCACCCGCCTGAAGCTGTTCGTGCGGCCACCTGGCGGGGCCACGGCACGACGCGTGGGCGCCGTGCAGACGCTGGCCCCGCCGCCCGGCGAGCTGCTGTGCCGCTTCGCCACCGTGAACGACATCCACCTGGGCGAGCGACGCTTCGGGGTGCTGCGCCGCATGGGCGACGAGCCGGGGAGCCCTCTCGAGCCCTACCCGCTGCGGTGCGCCCGGGCCGCCCTCACCGAGGCGGTGGCCTGGGGAGCCGAGGCGATCGTGGCCAAGGGCGATCTCACCTACCACGGCCGGCCCCCGCAGTGGACGGAGCTGGGGCGCCTCTTCGCCGGCGTGGGTGTGCCGATCTCGGCCGTGCTCGGCAACCACGACGTGGGGCGGCGGGCCGTCGACGGGCGGCCGGAACTTGCCTCGTCGGGCGTCTCGATGCCGCACGACGCCTTCAGCGTCGACCTGCCCGGCCTGCGCGTGGTGCTCGCCCATACGGCGATCGCCCACAAGCACCACGGTGCCGTCCTCGGACGCCAGCGGGACCAGATCGCCGACCTGGTGGGCGCCGCCCCCGGGCCTGCGTTCCTGGGCATGCACCACTACCTCCAGCGGTTCCGGACACCGATGGCGTACCCGCCCGGCGTTCCCGGCGACCAGTCCCGCGCCCTCCTCGACGCAGTCGTCGGCGCCAACCCGGCCACGTTCGTGAGCGCCGGCCACACCCACCGCAACCGGCGCCGCCGCTACGGGCCCCTGGTGCTCACCCAGGTCGGCGCCACCATGCACTACCCCGGCACGTGGGCCGGGTATGCGGTGCACGAGGGGGGCATCCGCCAGGTCGTGCGAAGGGTGGCGGCGCCGGACGCCATCGAGTGGACCGAGGGCACCCGCCGCGGCCTGTGCGGCCTCTGGGGACTCATCGCGCCCGGCCTGCGCAGCCACCGCTGCTTCAGCCACACCTGGCCGGCGCATAGCTGAGGGACCTCCGTCCGGTCAGCCGGGCCGTCGCGTGCCCTCTGCGATCCTGGGGCGTGCGGAGCGCAGGGAGCAGGTCGGCGACAGCGGCCAGGTCGACCCGCCGAACGAGCCCGAGGTCCTGGGCCGCGCGCTGGAGCCACCAGACGTCCGATCAATTCCGGGGGACCGGTGACTCCCCCGGCCCGGCGCCGTCGCCGGCCAGGCTCTCGATGCGGGCCTGCACCCCGGCCAGACGCTCCGCCGCCTTGGCGTGCAGCTGGCCGGCCCGCTCGTAGAGGTCGACCGCCTCCTCGATGCCGATGTCGCCGTCGGCCATCCGCCGGGTCAGCTCCTCGAGCGCCTCCACCAGCTGCTCGTAGGTGAGCGACCGGTCGCCCGGCGCGCCGGCGCCGGCCGCGTCCTCCGGTGTATCCGGCATCAGCATGCGTTCTCCGGACACGCAGAAGGGACAGGCGCCGGACCCGTCACTGGTGCACCTGGTCGACACGAACGGCGAGGCCGCCGGCGGCCAGCTGCACGTCGAGGCTCGTGCCGGCCATCACAGCCGCCGCGTCGCGGACGACCGCCCCGTCGCCGTCGCGCACGACGGCGTAGCCGCGTTCGAGGACCCGGGCGGGCGAGAGGGCATCGAGGTGACGGCGGGCAGCCGCCAGGCGGCGGAGCTCCTGGCCGCACCGCCGTTGCGCCGGCGCCCGCCAGTCGACCCGGGCCAGCCGCAGCCCGGCCGACGCCACAGCCCGGGCCGGGTGCATCAGCCTCGTGCGGGCGCCCGCCTGCTCCAGGCGGCTCCGGGCCACGTCGAATCCGGTGCGTACGGCGCGTTCCCGGTCGACGGCGGCCAGCCTGGTGGCAGCGACGGCGAACCGCCGGCCCGCCAGCTCGTCGCGCTGCAGGCGCAGGCGATCGAGGATCGTCTGCAGCTCGTGGAGGCTCGGCACGACAGCGGCAGCCGCCAGTGACGGCGTGCCGTACCGGTGGTCGGCCACCTCGTCGCACAGGGGGCGGTCGCGCTCGTGGCCCACCGCCGACACCACGGGCGTGGAGCAGGCGCAGATGGCCCGGCACAGGGCCTCGTCGCTGAAGGGCAGCATCTGGGCGGCGTCGCCGCCGCCGCGGGCCAGCACAATGACCTCGACATCCGGACGGGCGTCGAGCGCCAGCAGTGAGGCTGCGATGGCGTCGGCCGCCCCCGGCCCGGACACGTTGGTGGGTACCCACGCCATCGGGTATCCGGGAAACCGGACGGCAACCACCGACTCGATGTCGGCCCGCACGGCCGCCTCGGTGCCGCACACCACGCCGATGACGGCGGGCAGCGTGGGGAGCGGGCGACGGGGGCGGGTGAGAAGGCCGTCGGCGCCCAGGCGGGCCCGGCGGTCCTCGATGGCGGCGGCGATGGCGCCGGCGCCCACGGGCGCCACCTCGTCGGCCACGAACTGGAGCTGGCCCCGGTCGTTCAGCCAGGTGGTCGTGCCGGACACGAGCACGCGCTCGCCGGCCACGATCCGCCACCGTGACGCCCGGGACCCCGGGCAGCGCACGGACAGCTGCGCAGCGCGGTCCTTCAGCGTGAAGTACACGCCGCCGGGGTGAGAGCGGGGCATGACGACCTCGCCCTCCACCGCCACCCGCCCGATGACTGATAGCGACCTGGCGATCTCGGACGACAGCCGCACCAGGCTGAGCCGGCGGACGCCGCCGTCGTCAGGCAGGGCGAGGGGCAGCTGTTGCACAGCCGGAGCCTACGGGAGCGGTCGCCCTCGCCATAGCCCGACCGACGCCGGCGGCGCGGCCGCTCCGGACCCCCGTCCCGTTCCTTCTCCGGTCATCCGAGCGCGCAATGCGAGCTGGAATGACCGGAGAACGCTGCCGGCACGGCCGCCAGGGCCTTCAGCGGCTCCCGGTCCCGACGGGCGGGTCGAGGTCGAGGGCGGCCAGCTCGGCCTCGAGGTCGGCGGGCGCCTCGATGTGGACCTTGGGCAGCGCCTTGCCCAACCACGCCGGGAGCCACCAGTTGCGGTCACCGAGCAACTCCATGGTTGCGGGCACCAGGAGCATGCGGATGATGGAGGCGTCGATGAGGACAGCCGACGCCAGACCGAGGCCGAAGAGCTTGACCACCCGGTCCGACTCGCCCAGGAAGCTCCCGAAGACCACGACCATGATGGCGGCGGCGGCGGTGATGACCCGGGCGGTGGAGGCCAGGCCGTCGGCCACCGACGTGCGACTGTCGCCCGTGCGGTCCCACTCCTCCTTCACGCGGGAGAGGAGGAACACCTCGTAGTCCATGGAGAGGCCGAACACGATGGCGAACAGCATCATCGGCACGAACGGCTCGATGGGCGCCCCCTCGATGTTGAGGAGCGCACTGCCCCAGCCCCACTGGAACACCGCCACCACGATGCCGTAGGCGGCACCGATCGACAGCAGGTTCATGATCACCGCCTTGAGCGGCACCAGCAGCGACCGGAACACCACCATCAACAGCAGGAACGACAGCCCGAGCACGGCCCCGAAGAAGTACGGGAGCCGGGTGGACAGGTACTCGGTGAAGTCGACGTTGATGGCCACGCCACCGGCGACCGACACGTCGAGGCCGGACCCCGCGGTTGCCTTCGGGAGCACGTCGTCGCGCAGCCGGTTCACCAGGCCGGTGGTGGCGGCATCCTGCGGAGCCGTCGCCGGGACGACCCGGAAGAGCACGGCGGTGGGATTGGCCTCGTCGTTGGTTATCGCCGGACTGGCGAAGGCGACACCCTCGGTCTGGCCCAGCGCCTCGGCCACGGCGTCGAGCTCGGCCTGGTCGGTACCCGCCGGCACCTTGGCGGCCAGGATAAGCGGACCGTTCACGCCCGGGCCGAACCCTTCCGCCAGCAGGTCGTACGCCTTGCGCGTGGTGGTGTCAGCCGGGTAGTTGCCCTCATCGGAGAAACCGAGCCGGAGGCCGAAGATGGGCAGGGCGAGCACCACCACGATGGCGGTGCCGATGAGGACGGCGGTCCACGGCCGGCGCTGGATGACCCGGCTCCAGCGGTAGGCGGCCGTCTCCCGGACGGGCTTGGGTGGCTTATCGAGCACCTGCTTGCGCAGCGGCTCGAAGGCGAAGCTGGCCAGGACGACGACGACGGCCACGGGCAGGGCGACCACGAGGGCCCCGATGCCCAGGCCGGCGCCGATGAGGGTGACGGCCACCAGGCCGGCGGCGATGAGGCCGCGGCGCCGTGTGATCTCCACCCGATGGGCGGCAAAGCCGAGCAGGGCAGGCAACAGGGTGAGCGATGCCAGCATCGTCATCAGGACGACGGTTGCGGCCCCCACGGCCAGGCCGGAGATGAAGCCCAGCTGCATGATGAGCATGCCCATCAGCGAGATGACGACGGTGGTGCCGGCGAACAGCACGGCCCGGCCGGCCGTCTCCATCGCGATGAGGGTGGACGCCTCGACGCTGTGGCCCTTGTGCAGGTTCTCCCGGAACCGGGTCACGATGAACAGTGCGTAATCGATGCCCACGCCGAGCCCGATCATGATGCCGATCGTGGACGCGAAGTCGGGCATGGTCATGATCTTCGACAAGAGGCCGGCGATCAGCGTGCCCGACGCAATGCCGGCGAGGGCCACGCCGATGGGCAGGCCCATGGCCAGCACCGAGCCGAAGGCGATGATCAGGATGATGATGGCGAAGCCGATGCCGAGAGCCTCCGACGACGGGACCTCGAACGCGGCGAAGGCGGCGCCGCCCAACTCGATGCGCAGGCCGGCGAGCTTCGGCATGGCGTCACGGATCTCGATGCCAGCGGCGGCCGTCTCCTCGAAGGTGGCGTCCGACGGGGCCTCGATCTCGGCGTAGGCGATCTTGCCGGCGTTGGCGCCCCGCTCGGCGATCTGCCCCTCGTTCGCCGGGTCGTACGGGCTCTTGACCGACTTGATGCCCTCGACCTTGGCCACCGTGGCGAGGTAGGCCTTCATGGCCGACTCGACCGCCGGGTCGTCCACGCCATTGTCGGCCTGGAAGACGATGTTGCCGACCTGGCCGGCGCCCTGGCCGCCGAAGCCGTCCTCCAGGATGTCGATGCCGGTCTTGCTCTCCACGTCGGGCAGCGTGAAGTCGGACCGGTAGCCGGTGCCCGCGGCGCCGGTGATGGCGCCGAGGATCACGATGCCGAGGACCCACGCGATCAGAACACGGCCGCGCCGCCGGAAACACCCCTGGGCCAGACGCCTCATCGCACGAACTCCTCTCCGGCCGGGGCGACGCGGTCGGTCACCTCGTCCACTTCAGTCGCGCAACCGGTCAGACCGGCGGTCGACCCGAAACTCATCGCCCGGCCGTACCGGCCTATTCGTTCCAGTCTGCAACAGCGCGGTGGGAAGAGCACACACTGAAGGGCGTCTGTCGTCAGGGCTCCGACACGCGGCGAACCGACGCCAGGACTTTGTCGTGGCCGGTGCGAGCGGCCTCCTCCGTGGTGTAGCGGCGCTGGTACTGGTCCATGCGGCCACCGAAGACGATCGTCTCGAACAACAACGGCACCCGGCCCCGGAAGCTGTGGTCGAACCCCAGCCACACGGTGCAGACCTCGGTCCTGCCCACGAAGTCCCTGGCCACGACCCGGTACTCGTGGTCGCGGCACAGCCGCACCATGTCGGCGACGCCGATGGCCTTGCCGTCGCGGTCGTACCAGAGCCCTTGGTGCAGCACCGCCCGATTTTCTATCGCGTCCCGCCGCTCTTGTAGGATGCGGCCACCATGCGAGGAGCACCATGAACGTCTGGATCGACGCTGATTTGTGTACCGGCGACGGCATCTGCGCCGAGATCGCCCCGGCCGTGTTCTTCATGGAGGACGACGGCCTGGCCTACGTCAAGGAGCCCAAGGAGCACTTCTCCGACCTCTCCGCCGACAAGAAGTTCAACGACGCCCTCGGGCAGGGCGGCACCGCCAACGGCGTGGGCCGCATCCCCGACGCGCTGCTGGAAGACGTCATCGAGTCGGCCGAGGAGTGCCCCGGGGAGTGCATCTTCATCGAGCCGTAGCCGGGCCCGCTCGTCCGCCCGCGCTCCCGAGTAAATAACCACCGGAATCCGGTGGTTATTTACTCGGGACTTGGCTGCGGCTACTGGTCGATGGCCTGGGCCCGCAGGGCGCGGTCCAGGCCGTCCTTGCCCTCCACCAGGATGCGGCGCAGGGGGCCGGGCACCTCGTCGCCGGCCAGGGCGGCGTCGACCAGCGCCACCGTCCCGGGCTCGATCAGGGTGGACGGGAACAGGCCGCGCGCCAGGCTGATCACCTCGTCACGGGTGCGGTGCTCCCACCATCCGACCAGCGACGACAGATAGCGGGGCACGTACGGGCGGAGCAGGTCGCCCTGGGAGTACTGGCCGACGCTGGACGCAATGGCCCGCAGGAGGGCGAGGGGTAGGCCCACCTCGTGGTCCAGGCGCTGCCACGACTCCTCCTTGGCTTCGACCGTGGGGCGGGAGGCGAGGGCGGCGGCGGCCCGCCGCCCGCCGATGTCGGTGGGGTCACGTTCCAGTTCGGCCCGCACGAACGTCCCGTCGTTGTCGGCGCCGGCTACCGCCAGGGTGCCCACCACGTGCCAGCGGAAGTCGGTGTCGACATCGAGCCCGTCAACCACGACCGTGCCGTCGAGCAGCCCGGTGGCGTAGGCGACCGCCTCGGGGCCGTCGCCGGCGGAGACCATCTGGCGGGCCCAGATCAGCCGGCGGTCAGTGCCCGGCCCGGCCGTCGCCAGGCCGTCCCGCGCCGCAGCTGCGATGCGCTCGCGGGCGGGCAGGCGGGCGGCGGGGTCGCCGTAGGCCTCGATGGCGTGCATGGCCTGGAACAGCAGGCGCTGGAGGGTGGCGTCGTCGCTCTCCCCGGGGGCGTGCTCGCACACCAGCGCGACCCAGCGGCGGGTGGACAGCTCGGCGTCGCGGGTCATGTCCCAGGTGGACGCCCAGCACAGGTTCCTGGCCAGCGGGTCGCGCACGTCGGCCAGGTGGGCCTCCACTGTCGCCAGCGAGCGGGGGTCGAGGCGGACCTTGGCGTAGGTGAGGTCGTCGTCGTTGAGCAGCAGCAGGTCGGGGACCTCGTCGCCGGCCAGGTCGGCCACGGCGGTCTGCTCCCCCTCCACGTCGAGCTCCACCCGCCGGTCGCGCACCAGACCGTCGGCGCCCAGGCGGTAGAGGCCGACGGCGACACGGTGCGAACGGAGCGTGTCGTGGCCGGGCTGGCCCTCCTGCACGACATCGACCGAGGTGAACCGGCCGTCCTCCTCCCCCAGCCGGGCCCGCAGCGTGTTGATGCCGGCCGCCTCCAGCCACTCCTTCGACCACGAACCCAGGTCGCGCCCGCTGGTCTCCTCGAGCACGGACAGGAAGTCCGCCAGGCGGGCGTTGCCCCACTCGTGGCGCCAGAAGTAGGTGCGCACGCCCTCCCGGAAGGCGTCGGCGCCCACCCACGCCACCAGCTGCTTGAGCACCGAGGCGCCCTTGGCGTAGGTGATCCCGTCGAAGTGGAGCCGCACGGCGTCGGTGTCGACGATGTCGGCCGAGATGGGGTGGGTGGACGGCAGCTGGTCCTGGCTGGCGGCCGCCGCCTTGGTGCCCGCAGCGAACCGCACCCAGGCGTCGGTGAAGCGGGTGGCCGATGCCAGGCCATGGGTGGCCATGTAGGTGGCGAAGCTCTCGTTGAGCCACAGGTCGTCCCACCAGCGCATGGTGACGAGGTCGCCGAACCACATGTGGGCCATCTCGTGCAGCAGGGTCGACGCCCTGCCCTCGCGGGAGGCGTCGGTGACCCGGGAGCGGAACACCATGTTCTCGTTGAACGTGATGCACCCGGGGTTCTCCATGGCGCCGAAGTTGAACTCGGGCACGAACAACTGGTCGTACTTGGCGAACGGGTACGGGTAGTCGAACTCGGCCGAGAAGAAGTCGAGGCCCTGGCGGGTCAGCTCGAACAGTTCCTCGGAGTCGAGGAACGGGGCCAGCGACTCCCGGCAGTACAGCCCCATGCTGATGTGGCCGTGATTGTCCCGGACCTCGTGGTACGGACCGGCCACGATGGCCGCCAGGTACGTGGAAACGGGTGGCGTGGGTTCGAACGTCCACTCGCCCCCCTCCCGCTCGAGGGCCCGGCCGACGGAGATCACCGTCCAGTCCTCCGGGGCCGTGACGCGGAAGGTGAACGCCGCCTTCAGATCGGGCTGGTCGAAGCAGGCGAAAACCCGGTGGGCGTCGAACGGTTCGAATTGGGTGTGGAGGTAGACCTTGGCGTCCACCGGGTCGACGAAGCGGTGCAGGCCGACGCCCGTGTGCTGGTAGGCGCAGTCGGCCACGACCCGGAGCTCGTTGGTGGCCATCACACCCCGGACGGGGAAGCGGCCCTTCTCGGCGTCGTAGGCCGACGGCTCGAGGACCTTACCGTTCATGGTGGCCTCGTGGACCGCGACCGCCTCGAGATCGATGAACGTGTGCTGGCCCATGAGGCTCCCGGAGAACCGGATGGTCGTCTCGCTGCGGAAGGTGTCGTCGCCGGTCGTGAGGTCGAGGTGGACCTCGTACGAGACGGCCCAGATGAGGGTCGCCCGGCGCTCGGCATCGGCTCGCGTGAGGTTGTCGTCCACAGTCGAACAGTACGACTCCGGGCGCCGCCTCAGGTGCACGCGGCGGGTCAGCCGGGGGCGGGCGCCGCCTTGGGCTTGCGGGGCGGCACGCCGACCTTCGGATCGGGTACCGCCGTGTCCGGCCAGCGCCGGCGGCTCACGATCGACAGCTTGCGCAGGAGCGCGATGGCGCCGGGATCGTCGTCACCGGGACGGCCCTGGATGGTGCCGTCCTGGAGCATCTTCACGATGATCTCCCGGCCCAGGTCGGTGCGGACGATGGTGAGCGTCCAGTCGTTGAAGGCGCCGATGCCGCCGGTGGAGATGTCGGCGTGCTCGGCCGCGAAGTCGGGGCACAGCTTGCAGCCTTCGCGGGTCCAGGCGTGGCACTCCTTCAGCGGGACCTCGTGGTAGTCGCCGTTGCGCATCCAGATCTGGAAGACGCCCTTGATGTTCATCTTCACCATGTCCTGCTTCTTGAGGCCGTACTTCGCCTCGAACAGCTCCTCGAAGATGGCGTCGTCGAACGTCTTGGAGCACAGCAGGCCGATGTTGAGGGCGAATCGCCGGGCCGGCTTGCCCGCCTTGCGCAGTGAGAGCACCGGCGGCACGGACGACTGGCAGCTCATGCCCACCAGCGCCAGCTTTTCGGCCCCACCTGCCACCGCCTCGGCGTAGGCCATGGTGTTGGCCGAGTACGTGTAGCGGCTGCCGGCCGATGCCAGGATCTGCTCGCGTGTCGTGGCCACGCCGGGGATCGCCTTCCAGCTGGTGCCGTCGCCCTCCAGGTACGAGACGAGTGCGGCGTCTATGTAGCCGTGGTCGAGCGACCAGAGCAGGATGGCCGACACGAGGCCCCCGTCCTGACCTTTCTCGTGGACCTCGGTGTCGGTGGCCCGGGCCAGGATGATGTCCTTGGACACGCCGTCCATCTCGTCGGGGAGCCGGGTGCGCCCGAAGAGGTGGTTGTCGATCTCGGACTCCCACGTGCGGAAGCGAGGGCACGCCCGGGTGCACGAGGTGCAGCCCTTCTCGCCGTGGATGCAGTTGTCCGGGCCCAGCTCCTCTTCGAGGTGGAAGGGCCTGTAGACGCCCTCGGTGTCCTTGTAGCCGAGGACGTCGTGGGGGCACGCCACCACGCAGCCGGCGCAACCCGTGCACAGACCCGAGGTCACCACCTCGGAGAACAGCTCCTTCCACTGGGCAACCCAGCGGCCCTTGACGGGCGTGTCAGTCACCCTCCGACTCTATGGGAGCGCCCCGTGGGGTGGTCGCCCGCCCGGTCCCGGGGAAAGGTGGCGGGAGCGGGCGAACACGGCGTCGAACATGGGCTCGGTGAGACGGCGGGTGAAAGTGTTCTGCTGGCTCGGGTGGTACGAGCACACGAGGTGGCGACCGTCCGGCAGCGTCGCCTCGACGCCGTGGCCGAACGGGGGCCGGGGGCGCAGCCCGGTCATGCGGGCCAACGCGTCGTAGGCGAAGCCGCCCAGGGCCACGATCACCCGCACCGACACCAGTTCGTCCAGCTCGCGGCGCAGGTACCCGACGCAGGCGTCGCGCTCGAGCGGCGTGGGCTTGTTGTCGGGCGGGGCGCAGCGCACAACGGCCGCCACGTAGGCGCCGGTGAGGGCGAGCCCGTCGCCGGCGTGGACGCTCGTCGGCTGGTTGGCGTAGCCCGCCTTGTGCAGCGCCCGGAACACCCAGTCGCCCGACCGGTCGCCGGTGAACACCCGTCCCGTGCGGTTACCGCCGTGGGCCGCCGGCGCCAGGCCGACCACGAGGAGCGAGGCGGCCGGGTCGCCGAAGCCGGGCACCGGCTTCCCCCAGTACTCCTCGGTCGCGAACGACGCACGCTTCTCGTGCGCCACCCGCTCGCGCCACGCCACCAGGCGGGGGCACGCCCGGCACGCCACCACCTCGTCGGTGATGGCGGCGAGCCCGCCTGCGGGAAGTTCCGGCACGGGTTGAGAGTAGGTTGACCAACAGATGCCGAGACGTCCGAAGCCGACCCCGGCGACCGTCGCGCTGTTCGTCCGCCACGGCGTCACGGCCACCACCGGCAAGGTGTTGCCCGGCCGGGCCAAGGGTCTGCACCTGGCCGAGAGCGGCCGCGCCCAGGCCGAAGTGGTCGCCGAGCGCCTCGCCTCGCTGAAGAGGATCGACGCCGTGTACGCGTCGCCGCTGGAGCGCACGCGGGAGACGGCGGCCGCCATCGGCACCCGCCTCGGCCTGAAGGTAGGCGTGGAGAAGGGACTGCTCGAGTGCGACTTCGGCGAGTGGACCGGCGCCGAGCTCAAGGACCTCAACCGGCTGCCGGAGTGGGGCACGGTGCAGCGCTATCCGAGCGGCTTCCGCTTCCCGGGCGGCGAGTCGTTCCGGGAGATGCACACCCGGATCACCGACACGGTCGCCCGCCTGCGTGGCCGCCACCCGGGTCAGACGATCGTGCTCGTGTCGCACGCCGACCCCATCAAGGCGGCGGTGGCCGACGCCACCGGCACCCCGCTCGACCTGTTCCAGCGCATCGTCATCTCGCCGTGCTCGGTGTCGGCCATCGCCTACGGCGACGGCGGCCCCATCGTCCTCACCGTGAACTCGGTGGGCGACCTGACCCAGCTGCGGGCATCATGACCCGGTCGGCATGAGCGAGTCGTTCGAGCTGCTGGACGTGGACAAGGTCACGGTGGGCGCCGTCGGCGAGCCAGGCCAGCGCCTGTTCCTGCTCCAGGCCCGGGCCGGCGCCCAGGTGGTGACCCTCAAGATCGAGAAGCTCCAGGTCGCCGCCCTGGCCACCCATCTGGGCACCATGCTCCAGGAGCTGCCCCGCCCAGGCCACCTGCCCGAGGACCTGGCGCTGGAGGAACCGTCCGAGCCCGAGTGGGTCATTGCCAGCCTGGGCGCCTCGTACGACGCCGCCCTGGACCGGCTGCTCCTGGTCATGGAGGAGGCGGTCCCCGAAGGCGAGGAAGCAGCCGAAGCCCGCTTCAGCCTCACCCGCGAGCAGGTGGCCGCCCTCGCCGTCCACGGCACGCGCCTGGTGGAGTCGGGCCGGCCGCCGTGCCCACTGTGCGGGTACCCGCTCGACCAGCGGGGCCACGTCTGCCCCCGGACGAACGGGCACCGGCCGCCCGCGCTGTGACATTTGCCCCGCCGGGGCCCCAACCCCGGCTCCTCGGCGCCGTGACGCGCTGACCTGAGCGATGGACGACGTCGCTCCCGGCCGGCAGGCGGACGACCGGTCCGGTAGCCCCCATGTGCTGGCCCTGCTCTCGAACGGGGAGGTCGAGATCCGGGGCCGCATGCCGTGGAGCTCCAACGCCACCTTCCTGGTCGACGTGCGCCACGACGGCGCCACCCTTCCCGCCATCTACAAGCCGCACCAGGGCGAGCGGCCCCTGTGGGACTTCCCGGACGGCCTCCACCTGCGGGAGGTCGCCGCCTACCGGCTCTCCGACGCTCTGGGCTGGAGCGTCGTGCCGGAGACGGTGGCCCGCTCCGACGGTCCGCTCGGCCCAGGCTCGGTGCAGCGATTCGTGCCGGCCGACTTCGCCCAGCACTACTTCACCCTGCTCGAGCGCCCTGAGCTGCACGGCGCCCTGCGCACGATCTGCGCCTTCGACCTGGTGGCCAACAACGCCGACCGCAAGGGCGGCCACTGCCTCTACGACGAGGACGGGCACGTGTGGGGCATCGACAACGGGCTGTGCTTCCACGTCGACCCGGGGTTGCGCACGGTGATCTGGGAGTTCGGGGGGGAGCCCATCCCCGAAGCGCTCCTGGCCGATCTCGACCGCTTCGCCGGTGGTGACGACGACGACGACGCCGGGCTCAGCGAGCTGCTGCAACCCGAGGAGGTGGCGGCCACCAGGAGGCGGGCCGCCGCCGTCGTGCGGTACGGGCGGTTCCCCGATCCGGGCGAGTCCCGGCGGGCCTATCCGTGGCCGCTGGTCTGACGTCCTTCGCACGGTCGCCAGAGGACCGAATGACCCATGGCGCGATGGGTGCCTGACTGGTATTCTTCCACTGAGAGCGCTTGTCAAGCTACTCTCCGCGGCCACGGCGGCACGTGACCCTACCTCTGGGGGGCTGGGACAGTGAAGAACATCGACAGCACGGACACCGCACTTCGCCTCGCGATCGTCCGGAGGGCCTTCAGCATCCGCCGGCGCGGCTATGACACTGCGGAGGTGGACGAACTCCTCGACACCGTCTCCGGGCTGGCCGACGACCTTCTGACCGAGGTCGACGCCACGTCGCGGCACCTGATCGAGGCGGAGGCGGAGCTGGTGGGGGCCCGGGCCGAGCTACGCGAGTTGCGCGAGGTGCGCACGGCGTCCGGGCAACTGCTGGCCACCACCCGGGCCGAGCTGCGGGCGGCGCTCCAGGACAGCGCACGCGACGGCGAGGCGGAGGAGAAGCTGGTGGTCGCCGAGGCCGAGCTCCGCCTCCTGCGGGCGTCCGTCGAGCACGCCGAGGCGGCCGTCGCGGAGGCCCGCGAGCTGCTGAGCCTGGAGCAGGCGGCCCGGGGGACCGTGGAAGCGCAGCTGGCCGAGATGACCACCCAGTTCGACGCCGTGTCCGCCCAGCTGGCGGTGGCGGCCGGCCAAGAGGCACGTGACCCCTTCGCCGAGGTGGGCGCCGAGATCGCCGACCTCCTGCGCGCGGCGGCGTCGTCCGCCGAGGACGTGCGCCGGCGGGCCCGCGAGGAGGCCGAAGCCATGGTCGCCGAAGCCGAGGAGTTGGCCAACGCCGTGCTGGAGGACGCGGAGGCGAGCGCAGTGGAGGCCGAGACTCGCGCCGCCACCGGCGCCGTGCTGGAGCAAGCGGGCGAGGCACTCGACAACCACGCCCCGTTCGCCATGGAGATCAACGGGGCCGACGGGGACTGACGCCTGCCGCTCCCTGACGGCCTGGTCAGCCGACCTCGACGACCACCTTGTCGGCCACCATCGGGGCGAACGGGCTCTCGTCGCCCCGCACCAGCACAACCCACAGTTCGTGCTCGCCGCCGCTCAGGTCGGCGACGCTGATGGTCTGCTCGCCCGTGTGGACGATGCCGGCCTCGCTCGGCACGGGCTTGTCGAGCGCTGTCGGCTCCCGGTCGATGAAGACGTCGAAGTGGCCGGTGCCCGTGGCCGAGGAGCCGTCCGGGGGCTGGACCCCCACGCCCTCCACCGCCACGCTGATGATCACCGGCTGCTTGGCCGGCGACGTAGCCAGGGCCGAAGCCGCCAGGGTGGGGCTGGTCACGGTGAACGAGGCGGTAGCCGCCTTCGTGCCCATCCGGCGGTGCGCCCCGTCGGCCAGCACGAGCGAGAACGTGTGTGGCCCGGCGGTGAACCCCGGGATCGTCACCTCGCCTTCGGTGGTCTCGATCACGCCGCGCTCGGTGGGGATCTTTGCGCCGAGGGCGACCGGCTCCCGGTTGACGAACACCACGTAGTGCCCGGTCTGGCCGGACGTGTCGCCGTCCGGCTCGACGATCTTCACGCCCGCCCCGGACAGTTCGACCTTGGCCACGTTCCCGGCCAGACGCCCGTCTTCCGGCAGGCCGGCGATCTTCAGGTCCTCGCCGGCCGTCTCCCGCAGGTGCGAGATGGCCAGGGACGAGCTCTCGTCGCCTCCGCACGCGGGCAACGCGGTCACCATCGCCACCGCCGCCACGACCCACCGTCGGCCAAGCCTCACTACGTTCCTCCTCGATCGTCGCGTGCGTCCAGGGCCTCGAGCAGCCGAGGCAGGACCTTGGTCACGTCGCCCACCACACCGAGGTCGGCAACGCCGAAGATAGGCGCATCGCGGTCCTTGTTGATGGCCACGATGTGGCGGGCGCCCTTCATGCCCACCAGATGCTGGGTGGCGCCGGAGATCCCGCACGCCAGGTACACGGTGGGCTTCACCGTCTTTCCCGTCTGGCCGACCTGGTAGGAGTAGGGCACCCAGCCGGCATCGACGACGGCCCGGGT
>JBKJNA010000162.1:0-5475 GCA_046596195.1 Acidimicrobiales bacterium
AGGGTCCAGGCCTGGGACGAGGCCGACCAGATCGTCGTCTCAGCGACCATCGCCAGCTCGCGCGAGGAGCGCGACGGCGCTCCGGTCCTCGCCGACTGCACGGTCACCCGGGCCTGATTGCTGTACGTCTGCTCCAGGACGCGCCGGTACTCTCGCCCGATGAGTCTGTTGGCTGAGTGGGAAGAAAGCACCTTCACCTCGGGCGGCGCGACCTTGCCGACCTTCCGCAAGGGCACCGGTCCGGGCGTCATCATCATCCACGAGATCCCCGCGATCACGCCGAAGGTCCAAGCGTTCGCCGAGGACGTCGTCGACTCTGGCTTCACGGTCGTGATGCCGTCCGTTCTGGGCACGACGCCGGGCAAGGGCTACGGCGTGGGCAACCTGACGACGTCGATCGCGCGAGTGTGCGTCTCTAGCGAGTTCAACAACTGGGCACTGAACAGGACCTCACCCATTACCGGATGGCTGAGGGCGCTCGCCGCGGACCTGCACGAGGAGCTCGGCGGGCCCGGGGTCGGCGCGCTTGGAATGTGCTTCAGCGGGGGGTTCGCCCTGGCCATGATGGTGGACGGACACATCGCCGCACCGGTGCTGTCGCAACCGTCGATGCCGTTCGCAGCGAACCGCGCCCGGTCCCGCGACCTGAACCTGTCGCCAGCCGACCTCGCGGCCGTCAAGCAGCGAGTCGCCGACGGGTGCCCGGTCCTGGGGCTGCGCTTCCAGGGCGACCCCATGGTGGGCAAGCGATTCGACACGCTGCGGGCGGAGCTGGGTGCGGGGTTCATCGCCGTCGAGTTACCGGGTAGGCGACACTCCGTTCTGACCGAGCACCGTGACGAGGACTCGGTGCAGCGGGTCCTCGCATTCTTCCACGAGCGCCTTGACGTCTGATCTCGGGTCGCGGTCGCGGCGGCGCGGGTCTCGCCAATGCCCCTCTTCCGCCCACCGGGCAAACCCATCGAATGCCGCCGAAATACGCCTATAACGATGTGTAAAACTCCAGAAAATGGCCTGATCTAACTATCCCGGCGATATCAGCGCCGTGTAACTTGACGGGCACTATCTACCTTGCCAGGTTTATCCCGGGTGTTCTGGCCGTCGCCTTCTGGAGATTTCGATGCGGTTCACCCCTCCCTCTTTCTCTGCATGCTCCAGTTTCGGGCACTGGACCGCGCGAGCCTCGTTGGTCGGCATGCTGGGGTTGGTAACTCTCGCCGTCGCGCCCGCTCCTCCAGCAGCGGCGGCGCTGCCTCCGCAGTGTGCGGCACCGGACGCGAACAATATGGTCACCTGCACGTACAACGACCAAAGCTCTACCGAGTACACGCTGGCGATTCCCAACGGCACCACCAGCGCCCAGGTGCGGGCCGTTGGCCAGCGCGGCGCGCCCGCCATGTTGGACGGCCAACCTGTGTCGGGCGGAAGCGGCGCCCTAGTGACGGCAGGTATCACCTCGATCCAGGCCGGGTCGACCTTCAAGATCAAGGCACGTGCCGATGGCGGCTCCGCGAGCAGCGGAGGGGGCGCCGGTGGGGGAAGCGCTGCCGTGCGCTTCGGGCCGACGGGGTCGGAGACCGATCTGCTGATCGCTGCTGGCGGGGGCGGAGCGGGTGGCGGCGCCGGCGGTTCCGCCGGCGCCCCCGGGGAGCGCGGTCCGGGAGAATTCGGTCTCATCGGTGGCGGAGGTGGTCAGACTTCGACCGCGACCACGAATGGCGCTGGCGGGGACGGCGCGAGCTGCGGGTTCGGCGGTGCCGGGCCCGACGGGGGCACCGGCACTACAACCGGCGGCGGCTTCGGAGGCAGCGACACCCTCGGTGCTATGGGCGGTGGCGGCGGCGGCGGCGGCCGACGTGGTGGTGGTGGCGGCGGCGGCGGCTGTTTCGTGCAAGGGTTTAATGCCTATTCGGGCGGCGGCGCCGGCGGCCTCAGCCTCGTCCCGCCCGGCGGCACCTCAACGACAGCGCCCGAAACGCGCAACGTCCAGATCACCTTCCAGATCGTCGCCATCATGGCCATCACCCCGACCACCATGAACTTCGGGAACGTCCGGGTCGGCACCACCAGCCCTGCCCAGACTGTCGTGGTGAGCAACACTGGCGGAGCTCCGTTCACGGTCACCTCGACCACCTTCGGCGGCAATGCCGCATTCCAGAAGAACGGCGGCTGCACCGGTCTGGTGATCCAGCCCGGAACCTCCTGTTCGCTGGCGGTCACGTTCGCCCCCACGGCGTCAGGGACGGCGAACGGGACCCTCTTCGTCAATTCCAACGCCCCCAACTCGCCGCGGACCGTTGTGCTCAGCGGCACCGGAGTGACCCCGACCGCCAGCCTGGCACCGACGACGCTGGCGTTCCCCGCCACAGTGGTCGGCCAGCAGAGCGTGAGCCAGGGCGTCACCATGCAGAACACCGGGCCGGTCTCGATGACCATCAGCAACGTGTCGCTCTCGGGTATCAACCCGGCTGACTTCGTCGAGACGTCGGACGCCTGTACCGGGGCGGTGCTCAACACCGGGCAATTCTGCACCGTTCAGGTGGCTTTCAAGCCGCAGGCTCCTGGTTCCCGAGCAGCTGTGCTGTCCTTCTCCGACAATGCGCCGGGCAGCCCCCACCAGGTGAGCCTCTCGGGATTCGCGACCCAGCCCGCAGCCAGCCTCACCCCGACCTCACTGGCGTTCCCCGACACCCCCGTGGGACAGACCAGTCCGCAACAGCCGGTGACCATGCGCAACGTGGGCACCGCCCCAATGTCGATCTCCAGCGTGGTGTTCAGCGGGAGCAATGCTGCGGAGTTCCAGAAGGTCTCCGACGGCTGCACCGGCGCGACGCTCAACCCCAACACCACTTGCGTGGTGCAGGTGACGTTCCGCCCCAATGTCGCAGGACCTAAGTTCGCGAGCCTCACCTTCTCCGACAACGCCCCCGGAAGCCCGCACCAGGTGTCTCTGTCAGGACGGGGTCTGACCCCTCTGGCCACCCTGACGCCGACGTCGGTGGACTTCGGCACTCACGGCACCGGAACTACATCGGATCCGGAGACAGTCACCTTGCGCAACTCCGGTGACGCGCCGATGACCGTCAGCGCGGTCGCGGTAACGGGAGCACACCCCCTCGACTTCCCGGTGCTTGACGAGACCTGCGTCGGGCCTCCGATCGCGGTCGGCGCCACCTGCACGGTCCAGCTCGCCTTCGCTCCTACGGCGCCCGACGCGCGTACGGCGGTCCTGCGGTTTACCGACAACGCCCCCGGCTCCCCGCACCTGGTCCCCCTGAACGGAGTCGGTTCACCGCCGGTCGTCTCGGTCCCCGCCAACCAGTCCTTCGGCAACGTACCGGTGGGCACCACTGGTGCCCCCCAGGAAGTCGTGATCACCAACACCGGTCTCGGTGTCCTGGAGGTCCCCAGCATCACCGTTGTCGGGGCCAACCCGATCGACTTCGTCGTGGGCTTCCACCTCTGTGAGGGAACGATCGACCCGGGAGCCAGCTGCGCCGTCCCGATCTCGTTCCGTCCCGGAGCCGCCGGTGCCCGTACCGCCGCGCTGCGGATCACCGACAACGCCGCCGGCGGCCCGCACCAGGTGAGCCTCACCGGTAGCGGGGTTGCCACGGCCCGCCTGGACCTTCGCGGACCGGGCACCGTCTACACCACCGGCAACGGCACCAAGGTCACCCTGGGAGTAACCGGTCCGAACGTGATCGCGACCTACCGGGTCAAGGTCACCAACACCGGCGCGACCGCGTCGACCTACGAGTTCAACCTCGCCAAGTCAGGTGCACCGGCGAACACCGGGATCTTCACCACCGGCAACGTCGCCCTGCCGACCAACGGGAACGGGAACCAGTTCACCGCCAACATCGCCCCGGGCAAATTCCTGGAGTACCTGGTCAAGGTCACTCCGACCAGCCCCGGACAGAACATCAGCGGCGTCGTGGTGCGACTGCTGGCGGCCAACGGTGCCCAGCAGGACCACGGCATCACCGAGACCAACGTGAGGGCACCGGCCAAGGGCACCGACGGCTACGCCCTGTTCGCCTCGGCCAACAGCCAGGCCTACATCGGCGGGTCGGTCAACGGCCAGTCGATGACGGCCGCCACGGTGGCCCTCAACGGCGCGGCCGCTTTCACCGTGCGGTTGCGCAACGACGGCACCACCGCGCACCCGATCACGCTCAAGCTCACCGGAGCCACCGAGAGCTGCTGGACCCGCAAGGTCACAGTCGGTGGCGTCGACATCACGACCGCCGCATTCGGGTCCGGCTACACCACCCCGTCGCTCTCGGTCGCTGGGATCAAGGACGTCGTCGTCACCGTCAGACGTGTCCTCAACGGCTGCGGTCCCGTCACGTACACCGCGACGTCGTTCAACGGCGCTACCGCGATGCACTTCTCGCACCTGATCTCGAACCCGACCGTTCCGCCGCCGCCGAACACCACGCCCCCGCTGCAGATCTACGGCCCCGGGACCGCGTATACCGCGTTCGGCAACACCGTCACCAGGCCGGTCACCGCCGCGGGCGTCGAGACGATCTATGCCCTCCGTGTCATCAACACGACGATCAACCCGAGCTCGTTCAAGATCGCCCTCACCAAGACCGGGGCTCCGTCGAACGCCCGGATCCTCCTCAACGGCGTCGCCCTGGCCCAGGACGCGAACGGGAACTACATCACTCCGACCATCGCCACCAACGGCATCGGCACGTACCAGCTCAGGGTCGCCCCGACAGCGCCCGGACGGTCAACGGGTGTGGTGATGGCCACCCTGCTCGGTGCCAGCGGACCGGGGTCGAGCCTGACCACCGAGACCAACGTGCAGGCCCCAACCACCGGAACTGACGCCTACGGCCTGTACGCCAAGGAAGGCTCTCAGGCCTTCGTGGGGATGCTGCCCACCATCCAGGGCGCCACCGCACCGTCCCTCGCCCTCAACGGGATCGCGAAGTTCACCGTGCGGCTCCGGAACGACTCAGCTGCGGCGAGCTCCACCAGACTCCGGGTGTCTGGACCCAGCAGCGCCTGCTACACCACGACCGCTGCCCTGGCGGGCATCAACATCACCGCTCAGACGTTCTCCACGAACGGCTACCCGTTCGCCAGTGTCCCGAAAGCCGGCGTCAAGGACGTGGTCATCTCGGTCAAGCGGATCAGCAGCAGCATCAGCTGCCCCTCGCTGACCCTCCTGGCCGAGTCGCTCAACGAGGCCCTCGCCCCCCAGCACGCGGCCCGTCTGATCACGAACCGCGGCATCCTCTAGCACCCAAGGCACCTCGGGCACCGGAGTATCAGGCGGAGAGGATGAGTCCGCTCGTCGGAACGCCGGTACCCGCAGTGACCAGCACGTGGTCGACGTCGGCGACCGGGTTGACCGAGGTCCCCCGGACCTGGCGAACGCCTTCGGCGATGCCGTTCATGCCGTGGATGTACGCCTCGCCGAGCTGGCCGCCGTGGGTGTTCAGCGGCAACCGGCCG
>JBKJNA010000036.1:0-13158 GCA_046596195.1 Acidimicrobiales bacterium
CACCGCACCCGGGTGGGCCATCACCGCTTCGTAGGCGGCGATCAGTTCCATGCGCTGGTTGGTGGTGTGGTCGGCGTAGCCCGCAGCGAAGGCACCACCTGGCACCGCCCATGCCCACCCTCCGGGCCCGGGGTTGCCCGAACAGGCCCCGTCGGTGAACACCGTGGTCGCAGCGTCGGCCATCGGCCCATCCTGCACGGTGACGCCACCCCGGGTGTCAAACCTCCGGTGCGGTGCGAGCATGGGGGATATGAGCATCGGTGACGAGTACGTCGACCAGCTGCCCGACATCGACCCGGTCGAGACCCAGGAGTGGCTCGACTCCTTCGATTCGGTGGCCAGCGCCCGGGGCCGGTCGCGGGTCACGTTCCTGATGCAGAAGCTCACCGAACGCAGCCACGAGCTGGCCTTCGGCATCCCCGCGCCCGTGCGCACGCCCTACATAAACACGATCCCGCCCGACATCCAACGCGACCGCTACTGGTTCCCGGGCGAGATGGACATCGAGCAGCGCATCCGGGCCTACACCCGTTGGAACGCCGCGGTCATGGTCGTGAACGCCAACAAGCACGCCGACGGCATCGGCGGCCACCTGGCCACCTTCGCCTCCTCCGCCGCCCTCTACGACGTGGGCTTCAACTGGTTCTTCCGCGGCAAAGATGACGGCCTGGCCGGCGATGCGGTCTTCATCCAAGGCCACGCCGCCCCCGGCATCTACGCGCGGGCCTTCCTCGAGGGTCGGCTCACCGAGGAGCAGCTCGACCACTTCCGACGCGAGGTGGGCGGCAAGGGCCTGTCGTCGTACCCCCACCCCCGGCTCATGCCGGACTTCTGGGAGTTCCCAACCGTCTCGATGGGGCTGGGCCCTATCTCGGCCATCTACCAGGCCCGCTTCAACCGGTACCTGGCGGACCGCGGCATCGTCGACACGAGCGCATCGAGGGTGTGGTGCTTCATCGGCGACGGCGAATGCGACGAGCCCGAGACCCTCGGCGCGCTGTCCATCGCCGCCCGTGAGCACCTCGACAACCTGATCTTCGTCGTCAACTGCAACCTTCAGCGCCTCGACGGACCGGTGCGGGGCAACGGGAAGATCATCCAGGAGCTCGAAGCGGTGTTCCGGGGCGCGGGCTGGAACGTGGCCAAGGTGGTGTGGGGCTCACGCTGGAGCGACCTGCTGGCGGCCGACGTCGACGGTGTCCTGCTGGAGAAGCTGAACGCCACCCTCGACGGCGAGTACCAGAAGTACGCCGTCGAAGGGGCCGCCTATGTGCGGGAGCGGTTCTTCGGCTCCGACCCCCGCCTGGCCCACATGGTGGCGCACCTGTCCGACGACGACCCCGTGTTCACCCTCCCCCGCGGCGGCCACGACCGGGCCAAGCTCTATGCCGCGTTCGACGCAGCGGCGAACCACGAGTCGTCGCCCACCGTGATCCTGGCCAAGACGTTGAAGGGGTCGCGCCTCGGCGCCGGCATCGAGAGCCGCAACTCGGCCCATCAGATCAAGAAGATGGCCAGAGCGCAGCTGTCCGAGCTTTGCCAGCGGCTGAACCTGGGCGACCTCATCCCCGACGACGCGCTGGCCGGCGACCTTCCGCCCTACGTCTGCCTGCCGAAAGGCTCGCCGGAGGAGGCCTACCTGCACGGGCGCCGCCACGCGCTCGGAGGGTTCGTGCCGAAACGGGTCGTGCGCCCGAACCCGTCCGGCCAGCCGGACGCAGCCGCCTTCGCCGACCTCCTGACGGGATCGGGCGACCGGTCGGTCTCCACCACCATGGCCTTCGCCGGCCTCCTCCGGTCGCTGCTGCGGGACACGACGATCGGCAAGCGGGTCGTGCCCATCGTCCCCGACGAGGCCCGCACCTTCGGGCTCGATCCGCTGTTCAACGAGGTGAAGATCTACGCCCCGTCAGGACAGCGTTACGAGCCGGTCGACTCCGGCATGCAGCTGTCCTACCGCGAGAGCAAGCAGGGACAGATCCTGGAGGAGGGCATCAACGAGGCGGGCGCCATGGCGTCGTTCGCAGCGGCAGGCACCAGCTACGCCACGTGGGGCGAGCCCATGATCCCCTTCTACATCTTCTATTCCATGTTCGGGTTCCAGCGGGTGGGCGACCTCATCTGGGCCTTCGGCGACCTCCAGGGTCGCGGCTTCCTGCTTGGCGCCACCGCCGGCCGCACGACCCTGAACGGCGAGGGGCTCCAGCACCAGGACGGCCACAGCCTGGTCCTGGCCGCCACCGTGCCGAACCTGGCCGCCTACGACCCGGCCTTCGCCTACGAGGTGGCCACCATCGTGCAGGACGGCATCGCCCGCATGTACGGCGACGAGCCCGAGGACGTTTTCTATTACCTCACCCTCTACAACGAGAACTACCCGATGCCCCCCATGCCGGAGGGTGCCACCGACGGCATCCTGCGCGGGCTCTACCGCTTCGCCGAGGCACCGGATGGGCCTGTCCGCCGGGCCACCATCCTTTTCAGCGGCACCGCCCAGGGCGCTGCACGCGAGGCCCGGCAACTGCTGGCCGAGGACCACGACGTGGCCGCAGAGCTGTGGAGCGCGACGTCGTACAAGGCCCTGCGGGAGGACGCCTTGACCGCCACCCGGTGGAACCGGCTGCACCCCACCGAGGCACCCCGCAACCCCTACGTGTCCGAGGCGCTGTCCGCCGCGCAGGGGCCGGTGGTGGCCATCACCGACTTCATGAAGGCCGTCCCCGACCAGGTGGCCGGATGGATTCCGGGTGGCCTCGCCACCCTCGGCACCGACGGGTACGGGCGCTCGGACACGCGTCCCGCCCTGCGGCGCCACTTCGAGACCGACGCCCCCCATCTGGTGGTCGCCGTCCTCGCCCGGCTGGCCGCCACCGGATCGGCCGACCCCGAGGAGGTCGCCGCCGCCATCGCCCGGTACGACCTCGATCCCGAAGCGGTCGAATCGCGCCTGGTATGACGGTCACCGCCACATCGATCGAGCGCGTAGGCGTCGTGGGCTGCGGCCTCATGGGCTCGGGCATCGCCGAGGTGTGCGCCAAAGCAGGTGTCGACGTGGTCGTCCGCGAAGTCGACGCCGACGCCCTGTCCGCCGGCCGCCACCGCATCGAAGGGTCACTCCGGAAGGGACTGGCCCGCCAGAAGCTCTCGGAGGAGGAGCACGCCGCCGCCGTGGCCCGCCTGCGGTACACCACCGACCTCGGCGAGATGGCCGACCGCCAGCTCGTCATCGAGGCCGTCACCGAGTACGAGCCGGCCAAGGTCGAGGTGTTCGCCACCCTGGACAAGGTGGTGACGGCTCCCGACGCGGTCCTGGCCACCAACACGTCGGCCATCCCAATCATGCGCCTGGCCATGGCCACCGATCGCCCGCAGCAGGTCCTCGGGCTGCACTTCTTCAGCCCCGTGCCTGTGCTCAAGCTGGTGGAGCTGGTCCCGTCGCTGCTCACAAGCGACGAGGCCGTCCTCGCCGCCCAGTCGTTCGCCGAGGGGGTCCTCCACAAGCGGGTCATCATCTCCAAGGACCGGGCCGGCTTCGTGGTGAACGCTCTGCTCATCCCCTACCTGGTCTCGGCAATCCGCATGGTGGAGACGGGCTTCGCCACCGCTGAGGACGTCGACGCCGGCATGACGCTCGGGTGCAACCACCCCATGGGCCCGCTGGCCCTGGCCGACTTCATCGGCCTCGATATCACCAGAGCGGCCGCCCAGTCCCTCTACGACGAGTTCAAAGAGCCCCTGTATGCGGTGCCGCCGCTGCTGTCCCGGATGGTCGACGGCGGGCTGCTCGGCCGCAAGACCGGACGCGGCTTCTACCGGTACGACAGCGCGTAGGGAGGAGGCCAACGTGGTCGACGCATCGACGGTGCGGACGGCGGTCGTCCTCCAAGGCGGCGGCGCGCTGGGGGCTTACGAGCTCGGCGTCCTCAAGGCCCTCTACGGCCACCGCCCCGGGTTCGCTCCCGCCGTGGTGTCGGGCACGTCCATCGGGGCCATCACGGCCGCGGTGCTCGGCGGCGCCACCGGGGACCCCATCGAGGCGCTCGACCACCTCTGGACCGACCTCCTGCCGGTACCTCGGGCGCGGCCCGGATCATTCGATCCCACGGCGTGGTGGCCACGGGACGTGCGGCGATCGCTGTCCGCCCTCGGCAACGCCGGCATGTACCAGGTCAGCCCCAGGTGGCTGCGTGCTCCGTGGTGGTCGACGAGCGTCTACGACACCACTCCACTGCGAGCGACCCTGGCGGACCTCGTGGACCTCGACGCGCTCAACGACGGGAACCCTCGCGTCATCGTAGGGGCGATCGACATCGCAAGCGCCGAGGCGGCCTACTTCGACAGCCACGACCGGCCGCTGTCATTCGACGACATCGTCGCCAGCGCGAGCCTTCCGCCCGGCTTCCCGATGACGCCGATCGGTACCAGGTCGTACTGGGACGGCGGGCTGTTCGCCAACACCCCCCTGAGCCCGGCCATCAACGCCCTCGAGAAGTGCGACAACGGCGACCCGTCGGTAATCCGCGAGCTCATCGTGGTGGAGCTGTTCCCGATGGCCGGTGAGGTCCCCCGCACCATGGCCGACGTGCTGGCGAGGATGACCCAGCTCCAGTACTCGAGTCGCCTCACCCTCGACCGGAAGTTCTTCGACAAGGTGAACGACGAGATCACGCTCTTCCAGCGGATAGATGCCGAACTCCCCGGCGACAGCGCGATCCGCACGGATCCGGCCTACGAGCGGATGCGGGCCCATCGACGGATCGACCGGTTCACTGTGGTCAGCGCCGACGTTCCCAAGACCATGACGGATGCGTCCGACTTCTCCCCCGAATCGATCGCGGAGCGCATCCGGGCCGGGTACGAGAACGCGATGGCGTGCGGCCTGGGGGGCGCTCCCCGCCCGGCGCCGGTCGCCGCCGGACGGCCCTGACGGCCGGTGGACCCGATCTCAGGGACGGGCGACGCCTATGCCCACGGCCGGCCGGGCCAGCTTGATGGCGCCGGTCGACCCGAAGAAGGCGGCGTCGCCGAAGGCGAAGATCCCGCCGTCGGATGCGGTGAGCCAGTAGCCGTTGCCCGACCGCGTGGGCGCCATGGCGACGATGGGTAGGTTGAGCCTGATGGCGCCCGTTGAGCCGAGGAACCTGGCGTCGCCGAAAGCGAAGATGCCGCCGTCGGAGGCGACAAGCCAGTACCCCTTGCCGGACGGGGTGGCCGCCATCCCCACGATCGGCTGGGCCAGGCGGAGGGCCCCCGTCGAGCCGAAGAAGGCGGCGTCGCCGAAGGCGAAGATCCCGCCGTCCGACGCGACCAGCCAGTAGTCGTTGCCCGACGGCGTGGCCGCCATGGCCACGATCGGCCGATTCAGCTTGAGGGCGCCGGTGGACCCCAGGAACCGGGCGTCACCGAAAGCGAAGATGCCGCCGTCGGAGGCGACCAGCCAGTACCCCTTGCCAGACCGCGTCGGCACCATCCCGACGATCGGCTGGGCCAGGCGGATGGCGCCGGTGGAGCCGAGGAAGGTGGCGTCGCCGAAGGCGAAGATCCCGCCGTCGGAGGCGACCAACCAGTACCCGTCGCCGGAGGGGGTCGGCACCATCCCGACGATGGGCTGGGCCAAGCGGATGGCGCCGGTGGAGCCGAGGAAGGTGGCGTCGCCGAAGGCGAAGATGCCACCATCGGAGGCGACCAGCCAGTAGCCGTTGCGCTGCTCGTCGTCCACGATGGTGCCGGTCGCCACGCCGTCGGCCAGCGGGACTGCGGCCGGCGCCCCGAGGCTCACGGTGAGCGTCTCGTTCCCCTCGATGGCGGCGTCGCCCACGACCGGCACGACGATGGTGGCGCTGCGCTGGCCGGGCGGTATGGCAAGCGTGCCCGAGGTAGACGCGTAGTCGCCGGGCGCTGTCGCCGTCCCGTTGGCCGTGGCGTACCCGAGGGTGACGGTGGCTGCGCTGGCGGCCGACAGCGTGACGGTAAAGCCCAACGAGGCCGTGGACCCCGGGCCGCCTTCCAGCACCGAGGCGTCGGCGATCGAAGCCGACACGTCGCTCACCGCCACGCCGAGGGATGCGACCGCCGCGCCTGCATCGATCAATCCGGTGCCGACGGCCGAGGCGGGCGCCCCGGGCACCGGCGCCGCCGTGTTCCGCAGCGCGGCCGCAACCTGCGCGGGCGTGAGCGTGGCGCGGGCGTTGAGCAGCAGCGCCGCGACCCCGGCGGCGTGCGGTGCGGCAGCGGAGGTCCCGCAGAAGCGGTGGGGTGACCCCGACAAAGGCGGGAAGAAGGACGTCTGCCCGCAGTCGGACGCGGCGACGTCCGGCTTGGCCAGCACGAGCGGCGACCCCAGCGGGGCGGTGCTCGGCACCGGGTTGAAGAGGTACGTCACCGGCCCGCGCGACGAGTACGGCTCTGCCACACCGGCGTTGCTGTAGGGGACGGCGCCGATCGAGATGGCGCCGTCCGCCCCGCTGTGCCCGAAGACCGTCGGCCCGTAGACGTCGCTCCCCGAAGACACCGAGTACTCCACGCTCGACGGCGCATCGCCGCCGTGGATCCACTTGAAACGGACACCAGGGCCGGCGTAGCGGGCGACGACCACGTCGACGGCCTGGGCGCTGCCGGTGGTGTTCTTGTACGACGCCAGCTCGAACGGACGCTGGCTACCGCCGGCGCCGGGGTTGTCGTCTGCCGCGCACCGCAGCAATACGCCACTGGCGGCGTTGAGGATGCACACATCGAGATCGGTGGTCACGCCGCCCCGCGGCTGGGCCCACTGGAGATCGAGGATCACGGTTCTGCCGGCCGGGATCACCATCTGGGAGGTGCTGTCGCCGGGGACTGCGGGATTGAACGAATGGCAGTCGAGGTAGCCCTTGACGAGCGGCGGGCACAGCGTGGGGCGGTAGGTCGTCGCCTCGTAGGAACCCACCTCGGCCCCGCCGACCACGATGTTGGCGTTGCCGGCGGCAGTGACATACGCGACGCCCGCTGCCCGCGCGTTGTTGACGGCCACCGCGACCGGGCCGTCCTGGTAGAAGGGCTCGCTGAAGTAGCCCACGTCGTCGACGATCACCTTGGCGCCGGCGTTGACGAGCGAGGTGATGTTGTTGGCGAAGGCGGTCTCGCTCACGAACGCGGTGGCGAACGACAGGCTGGCGCCGGGGGCCAGGTCGTGGACGATCTGGGCCATGGCCCGGCCCTCGTCCTTGTTGGGTCGGTCGGTCGTCCCCAAAGCGTCGTCGGCGAGGACACTCACCGGGGCGAGGCGGCCGCACGGGTTGGCGGCGCCGGGCAGATCGCCGGCCGCGATGTCGGCAGTGGGGCTGGTGGCGGCACCGGTCGGCGACCGGTCGAACGAATCCGACAGGATGCCGACACGGATGCCGGTCCCGTCGACACCGTAGGTCGACCGGGCCAGCCCGGCCCTGAGTTGTCCGTCCCCCTCTGAGATCCCGGGAGAGCAGGCCCGCTGCACCGGTGTCACGACCTCGGTCACGTAGCGGACCGCGTCGCGCCGTGCCAGCCGGTCGAGCTCGGTGGCCTCCACCGCCATGGTGACCGTGTGCAGGCCTGTGTCGCTCACCGCCAGGACGTCACCGACGTCGCCCAAGGCCGCTACGGCCCCGTGCATACGGTCCGCGTACACGTCGACGTCGACGACAAACCTGCCATCGTCGAGGCGTCGGACCCCGCCACTGCGGGCGCTCGGGAGGTCGGTGCCCGGAACACCGGCTCTAGGAGCCTGCCGCTCCGCCGTGCGGGACACTGCATCCAGTCGGGCGGAGAGGCGACCCGTGTCGGGCTTGCCGGTCGCCTGCGCTTCGGGTTGGGCGCCGGCCGGCACGCTTCCCCCGGCGGCCAGCACGGAAGCCACCAGCGCGGCGGCGGCGATCGCCGTCCGGTGTCGGGCGGCGCCGGGGAAGCGCCGATGATGGACTCGTCGCATCGCTCGCTTCCCGTTCCGCCATCGGCGCTCGTCGACCATAGGTCGGCTGGCTTCGTTCAGGTGTGCATTCTTGCGCGCCGGAGACTTCTTTGGGACGCGCGCCCACGGGGCCAGCGCCCCGGCGAGGCGGACAGCCGTCGCCCCGCCGGGGTTGCGTGTCAGCCCGCCAGCTTGGGGAGGCGACCGCCGGTGGGCTTGGCGCCCTCCATGCCCTCGTCGCCTTCTTCCTTCCCGCCTCGCTGCTCGGGGTCGTCGACCTCGGGGTCGTCGGTGATCGGCTGCTTCGTGTCTGGGTCCACCTTGGGCATGCCATGCCTCCTGTGTCGGGCTTCTTTCCATCCGTTCTGCCCTCTGGCGCGGCGCACCAATCACCGTCCGCCATGATGGGCATGAGCGGCAAGGGAGGAACCCATGAACGACGACGGGCGGACCGGCGAGGGCAGCATCACGGTGCAGGCGGCGCCGGAAACGGTGTGGGCGATGGTCACCGACGTCACGCGCATGGGTGAGTGGAGTCCGGAGAACGAGCGGGGCGAATGGCTCGACGGCGCCACCGGCCCGGTCGTCGGCGCCCGGTTCAAGGGCCACAATCGCCGGGGCAGGTCCAAGTGGTCCACCACCTGCGAGATCACCGAGGCGGAACCTGGCCGCAGCTTCGTCTTCGTCACCGGCGGCACGGCCAAGCCGGGCACCTGGTGGCGGTACCGCTTCGAACCGGTCGAGGGGGGCACGGTCGTCACCGAGTCATTCGAGATGCGCAAGGCCCTCGGCGCCGGCGCCCGGCTGCTCACCCGGGCCACCACCGGCGTCACCGACCGGCGGGCCGACATGGAGCAGGGCATCCACGCCACGCTGATGGCCCTCAAGCAGGCGGCCGAGGGCGGGAGGTGATGCCGGTAGGTGATCCGCAGCGTGCAACCATGGCCCACCGCCCGGCCAGAGCGAGATGGGAGCAGCACATGAGCAGTTTCCGCCAGCAGGTCGTCGACATCGTGCGTGAGCGCGGGCTGATCCACCTTCCCGAGCCTGTCGTGCTGGCCTCGGGCCAGACCAGCCAGGACTTCGTCGACGGAAAGGCCGCCCTGAGCCGCGGCGCCGACCTGGAGGTGGCATGCCGGGCCCTGCTCGAGGCGGTACACGGCATCGCCTTCGACGCCGTCGGCGGGCTCACCATGGGCGCCGACCATCTGGCCCACGGCGTCTCGATGCTGTCGGGCGCCGAGTGGTTCGTGGTGCGCAAGCAGCCGAAAGGCCGTGGCACCGACAAGCTGGTGGAGGGGGCGAAGGTGGGTCCGGGCATCAGGGCGCTGCTGGTAGACGACGCCGTCACCTCGGGTGGCTCGATCCAGAGGGCGCACGACGCCATCGTCGCCACCGGCGCCACTGTGGTAGCCGCCGCCACCCTCGTGGACCGCGGCGAGGTTGCCGCCTCCTACTTCAAGGACAAGGGCATCCCCTACGTCGCCCTGGTGACCTACGGCGACCTCGGCATCGAGCCGGTCGGCGGAGGCCTGGTCTCCGCCTGAGACATCAGGCCGCCCGCACGCCGGGCGCCAGCGACTGTGAACGGCGGGTGACGATTCCCGCACGTCACCATGGCCTGACCGTCAGCGCTTCGTCGTCTTGCGTTGACACGGCGGCAATCGGCGCAACACAGCGGTGCGAGAGCCTGAGCGGGTGGCAACCAAAGGTTTTCGCGACGCCGGTCATACGCCCAGCCTGGTGGCGGCGCTGGTGCACTTCGACATCTCGTTCATGGTCTGGGTCCTGCTCGGCGCTCTCGGCGCCTACGTCGCGTCCGACCTCGACCTGTCTGCCGCCCAGAAGGGCCTGATGGTAGCGGTGCCACCGCTCGGCGGATCGGCATTCCGCCTCCTGCTCGGCACGCTGGCCGACCGCGTGGGCATCCGCCGGACCGGCCTCGTCACCATGGGTCTGACCCTCGTGCCCCTGATGTGGGGTTGGCTGGGCGGCGGCACCTACTCGCAGGTCATCGGCATCGGCCTGCTCCTCGGCATCGCCGGCGCCAGCTTCGCCGTCGCCCTGCCCCTCGCCAGCCGCTGGTACCCGCCCGAGCACCAGGGCCTGGCCCTGGGCATCGCCGGCGCCGGCAACTCCGGGACCCTGATCGCCGCACTGGCAGCCCCCCGCTTGGCCGAACACGTCGGGTGGCACGGCGTGTTCGGCCTGGCGGCAATCCCCGTCAGCCTGGCCTGGCTGGCGTTCGCCGTCCTGGCCAAGGAGCCGCCCCGGCCGGTGTCCGCTCTTGGTGTGTCGAACAATCCCTTCTCGCTGCTGCACGACCGCGACGCCCGGTGGCTGTGCAGCTTCTACCTGGTGACGTTCGGCGGCTTCGTCGGGCTGGCCAGCTACCTGCCCATCTTCTTCGTCGACCGCTTCGGGCTCACCAAGGTGACCGCCGGCGGGTTCGCAGCCCTCTGCGCCGTCGCCGGCTCCTTCCTCCGTCCGCTCGGAGGGTGGCTGTCCGACCGGCTGGGCGGCACCCGCGTCCTTGCTGCCGCCCTGGGCGGCGCGTCGCTCCTCCTCCTCGGCATGGCCACCCTGCCCGGTCTGCCCGTCACCGTCCTCCTCCTGTTCGGCGCCATGGGCGCGTTCGGCATGGGCAACGGCTCGGTGTTCCAGCTGGTGCCGCAGCGCTTCCCCGCCCGCATGGGCGCCATGACCGGCCTGGTCGGCGCGGCGGGCGGTGTGGGCGGCTTCCTCCTGCCCTTCGCCCTCGGCTCCCTCAAGGGCAGCACCGGCACCTTCGCAGCGGGCTTCGCCGTGGTGGCCGTCGCCGTCGGCATCGCCTCGTACTGCGTCAACCGGCGCCAGCGGGTGTGGGCCACGAGCTGGGACCTCGAGGTGGCGATCTGATGGCGGTGGACACCGCTCGTCGCACCCTTGTGGTCGCAGGCAACGGCATGGTGGGCCAGAAGCTGCTCGAGGTGCTGGTGGAGCGGGGCGCCACCGCCGAGTGGGACATCGTCACCTTCTGCGAAGAGGGCCGCCTCGCCTACGACCGGGTCGGGCTCAGCTCGTTCTTCACCGGGACGTCGGCCGAGGAGCTGTCGCTGGTGGCGCCCGGGTTCTTCGACTCGGCCGGCCTCGAGGTCCACGTGGGCGACGCCGTGGCCTCGATCGACACCGAGGCGGGCAAGGTCATCTCCGCCCGCGGCACGTCCATCGCCTACGACGCCCTCGTGCTGGCTACCGGCTCCTACCCGTTCGTCCCGCCGGTGCCGGGAAAGGACCTGCCCGGATGCCACGTCTACCGCACCCTCGATGACCTGGAGGCCATCCGGGCCGACGCCGAGGGCAAGCGGGTGGGCGCCGTGGTGGGCGGGGGCCTGCTCGGCCTGGAGGCGGCCAACGCCCTGCGCAGCCTCGGCCTGGAGACCCACGTCGTCGAGTTCGCCCCCCGGCTGATGCCGGTGCAGGTGGACGACGGCGGGGGGTCTGCGCTGCGCCGGCGCATCGAGGACCTGGGCGTCACCGTCCACACGGGAATGGCGACGTCGGAGATCCTGGAGGGTCCCGACGGGCGGGTCCGTGGCATGCGCTTCGCAGGCGAGGACGACGTCGACCTTCCCGTCGACCTGGTGGTGTTCTCGGCCGGCATCCGCCCGCGGGACCAGCTGGCTCGGAACGCCGGACTGGCCGTGGGCGAGCGCGGTGGCGTGGTGGTCGACGCGACTTGCCGCACCAGCGACCCCCGCATCTTCGCCATCGGTGAGTGTGCCCTGGCCGAGGGCCGCATCTGGGGTCTGGTGGCGCCGGGCTACCAGATGGCCCGGGTCGTGGCCGACCGCATCCTGGGCGGCGAGTCCACCTTCGGCGGGGCAGATCTTTCCACCAAGTTGAAGCTGATGGGCATCGACGTGGCCAGCTTCGGCGACGGCTTCGCGGCCACGCCGGGCGCCGAGTCGATCGTGTTCCACGACCCGGTGGCCAACGTCTACAAGCGCCTGGTGGTGTCGGCCGACGGCAGCCAGGTGCTGGGCGGCATCCTCGTGGGCGACGCCTCGATGTACCAGACGCTGGTGCAGATGGTGCGGGGCGACATGCCCACACCGGCCAACTGCGAGGAGCTCGTCCTGCCCGTGCGCTCCGGCGACGGTACCGCAATCGGGATGGGTGTCGAGTCGCTCAGCGACACCGCCATGGTGTGCTCGTGCAACAGCGTGAGTAAGGGCGCCATCTGCGCCGCCGTCCAGGGGGGGGCCATCGATGTCCCCGCCCTGAAGGCGTGCACGGCGGCGGGTACGGGCTGCGGTGGGTGCGTCCCCATCGTCACCGACCTGCTGAAGCTGGAGCTGCGCAAGGCGGGCATCGAGGTCCGCAACAACCTGTGCGAGCACTTCGACTACAGCCGCCAGGAACTGTTCGACATCGTGCGCGTGCACCGCCTCACGTCGTTCTCGCAGGTGCTGGCCGACCACGGCCGTGGCCTCGGCTGCGAGGTCTGCAAGCCGGCGGTGGCGTCGATGTTCGCGTCGCTCGGCGTCGGCGGTGGCTACATCCTCGAGCGGAACCAGGCGCCGCTCCAGGACACCAACGACCATTTCCTGGCCAACCTCCAGCGTGACGGCACCTACTCGGTCATCCCCCGCGTGCCGGGGGGCGAGATCACCCCCGACCAGCTCATCGTCATCGGCCAGGTCGCCAAGGACTACGGCCTCTACTGCAAGATCACCGGCGGCCAGCGGATCGACCTGCTCGGCGCCCGGGTCGACCACCTGCCGGAGATCTGGTCCCGCCTGATCGACGCCGGCATGGAGTCCGGGCATGCCTACGGCAAGGCGCTGCGCACCGTGAAGTCGTGCGTCGGCACCACGTGGTGCCGCTACGGCGTGCAGGACTCCACCAGCCTGGCCATCGAGATCGAGCTGCGCTACCGGGGCCTGCGGGCGCCCCACAAGCTGAAGTCGGCCGTCTCCGGCTGCACCCGCGAGTGCGCCGAGGCCCAGAGCAAGGACTTCGGCATCATCGCCACCGAGCAGGGCTGGAACCTCTACGTGTGCGGCAACGGCGGCATGCGCCCCCAGCACGCCCAGCTGCTGGCCGACGGCCTCGACCACGACACGCTCATCCGCACCATCGACCGCTTCCTCATGTACTACATCCGCACGGCCGACCGCCTCGAGCGCACGGCCACGTGGCTCAACAAGCTGGAAGGCGGCATGGACCGCCTCAAGGCGGTGGTGCTCGACGAC
>JBKJNA010000068.1:0-3930 GCA_046596195.1 Acidimicrobiales bacterium
CTCGGCCAAGCAGGAGCGCGCGTGCTATCCATCACAGGGCCCGACAGCGACGCCGACGAGCACACCAACGCCCTCATCCACCGGGTGCTCGGTGCCGTGGACCAGTACAACAAGGCCGTCATCCGAGCCAAGACGGAGGCCAGCCAGGCCCTGGCCGGGGCCGAAGGCCGACACGGCCCCTCTCCTTATGGCTACCGCTCGGAGCGGGGGCGGCTCCACCAGGTCCCCGACGAACAAGAGGTGCTAGCCCGCATTGGACAACTCCGAGGGGCAGGGGCGAGCCTGCGAGCTATCTGCCGGGAGCTGAACGACGCTGGCGTAACCGCTCGTACCGGCGGGCGGTGGCGACCGCACGCGGTATCCGGGGCGCTGCACACCGGGGCATTGGGAGACGAAGCCAGGTAACGCGCGGAAGCTTGGACCCGGGCAATCGTGGGTACGTTGTCGCGAGCGTCCCAGTCTGCCCCCGCAGCGCGCTGCGCACCTACCGGCTCCGGTCGCCTGCGCCGAGCCGCAAGGCAAGAGCAAAGGGAGGCCATCGTGATCGACGGCAATCCGCACCTGTGGGATTACGCCATCGCGCTTGAACTGCAGTTCCCGACGATCGCCCACGAAACGCAGGCGGCGACCAGCCTGAGTCATGCCCATTTCGGATCCGTCGGGCCCGGGGATGGATCATGAGCGCTTTGACAGTGTTGGCCGAATCCGACATCGGTTCTAGCGTCGCGCCTGGTGGGGCCACTAGCGACGACCTCGAGGACTTGACCCGGCCCTTGCTGGAAGCGCTGGCCACGCTCGGGACCCTCGACTCGACCTACCTCATCGTCTTCGACTGGTACGAGCGCGAGCAGGAGGTGCGGTTCGTCCACAGCTCGGGCGAAGTGTCGATCACGAAGGGGAGCCGACTCCCGCTTCCCGACACCGTGTTCCAGGAGAGCCTGCCGGGCGTGACCCGCTCGTCGGCGCAGATGCCCGAGACGTTTCCCGACGCCCAGGCAGCCAAGCATCTGGGCCTGGGGACCTACGTCAGCGTCCCCGTCGTGCTGGCCAAGCACGAGCTGTATGGCATGCTGAGCGGCGCTAGCAGAAGGCCCCAGCCCGTGAGTGAGCGCCTGGTGTCGGCGATGGAATTCTTCGCCCAGATGATCGCCGACCAAGTGACCCGGACGCAGGTGGCGGCCACCCAGCAGCGAGCCGACCAGGCCGAGGAGGAGCTGCGGGCACGGGCCCGGTTCCTGGCCATCGCTGAGCACCAGCTCAAGACGCCGCTGACCGCCATACAAGGCGCTGCCGAGGTTCTCCACGCCAGATGGGCGGACCTGGGGGCGTCCACTCGAGACCAGTTCCTCGATATCATTGTCCGTAACGCGCGCCACCTCTCCACCGGATTCAAGGGTCTGCTTATCGAGGCCAGAGCCGACGTTCGGAGCCGGGAACTCATCCCGGTGGACGTGGACCTCTTCCGCCTCGTTCAGGCCATTACCCGGGAACTCGACGCCGTCTCGACCGACCATGAGGTCCGGGCAGAGATCGAGCAGGGTCTGACGACCTACGCCGACCCGACAGCGCTGAGCCAGGTGCTCGGTCACCTGCTCGACAACGCGGTCAGGTACTCGCCGGCGGGCGGGGTCATCACGGTCGTGGGCGACAAGACCGCAGACGGCATTGCTGTCGCCGTGGTCGACGAGGGTATTTGCCTGCCCGACGGTGTCGACATCTTCGAAGCTTTTCAGCGCGGGGACAGCACCCATATGGGTGCTGCGCCCGGCATCGGGCTCGGTCTGCACATCGTCCGCAATCTCGTGGAGGCGATGGGGGGCTCGGTCACCGCGCAGTCCGACGCGGAGGCCGGCACCAGATTCACCGTGAACCTTCCGGTACCGGCACCGCATTCCGGCCCGCCGCCGAAGTCGGATGCCTGAACGACGCTCCGGCCGCCGGCATGACACGGTTGCCGCTACTGGGGGGCTTCGCGACGCGTGGTCCGGATTGAGGTCCAGATGATCTGGGTAGGTAGTCAGAGGCGTCTCTTGCTGCTTTCGTAGCGCGCTGCGTATGGGCCGACTCCGGCCAAGGCGCCTATCCGCAGGACGAGGGAAGGAGCGACCCTTGCTACCGAGCGGGTCGACGCGTCGCCAGGCGCAGCGACGCTGTTGCAATCGAAGTGGCTCGTGGCCGACGCGCATTCAGGGATCAACCGGGTCCATCAAGCATCCGCCGTGCGCACCACGACTTGAGGGAGGAGTGGAATGGTGAAAGGACAGGTTCCGGCGACGAAGCGGAGCAGACGTCGCTCGGCGAATGACCCCGGGCCGGATGGCGTCCCGCAGTGGGAACACGAGGCATTCACCTTCGAAGGCGAGATCGAGCGACTGGGCGCAATCAGCAAGGGCATGTCGACAGCTCCCAGATGGACCCGGCTCGGGGCTTGGCCGTGATCATCCTGTTCCCCTGGTAGTGGGCCTGGCCCAGTTCGTCCTCCGTCTGGTGTTTTGACAAGGGTGTATCTATCTGGTGAGGGGCGGTCACAAGCCTTGTGTGACACAACGTGATCGGCGGCTTCCGCAGAATTTCCGGGAGGGTACGGGAAGGAATCTGGAATGAGCCTCGTCCAACCCCAGGTGAGGCCGCCACCGTCGTGCTCCCGATGCCGAGATGGCCGAGCTTCCTGCCTGCCGTTGCCGTCCCGGCGAAGGGCGAGGTCGACGACCTGGTCCTTGCTCGGGCCCGTCACGGCGACCAGGATGCATTCGCCGACATCGTGGGCCACTACGACCATCGCCTGCGCGCCCTCGCCTTCCGGCTGCTGGGTGACCGCGATCGGATGGACGATGTCCTGCAGGAGGCCTACGTCAAGGCGTTCCGCGCCCTGCCCCGCTTCAAAGGCGCCTCGGCTCTCGGCACCTGGCTCTACCGCATCACCTACAACGCGTGCCTCGACGACCTCCGCAGTCGCCCGGCCGTGGCCCCGGTGACCTACGACACCGACCGTGGGGCGAGCGTCGCCGATTCCAGGCCCGGCCCTGCGGAAATCGTCGTCGATCGCGACGATCTGGCGACGGCCCTCAGTCTCCTACCAGCCGACCAGCGAGCGGCCGTCATGCTGGTCGATGCCTACGGCTTGGACTACGCCGATGCAGCGGAGGTGCTCGGCGTGCGCGCCGGGACCATCGGCTCCCGCCTCAGCCGGGCCCGAGCCGCCCTCCGCCAGGCGCTCGACGGAGGGGAGGAAAGGCAATGATGGTCCGTGACGAGCGCGTCGGCTTCGCCCTGCGCGCCCTCGATGTGCCCCAACACGGCCCCGATTTCTATTCCCGCCTAGCCCAGCGCCTCGACCAGAAGCCCCCCGGCGACGACAGCGCTGGCCATCAGCGCGGCTGGCAGGGACCGATGCTTTTCGTGCTCACCCTCGCCGCTGTCCTGTTGGCTGTCGTCGCAGTGAACACCATGTTCGTCGGCGTTCGGACGCCTGTCGTCGACGAGGCCGGTCCAGGTACGACTACGACATCGATGGCCGGTCCGACCGCCACCACGGAGCCCGCTAAACCCTCTGTACCGGTAACGCCGGCGCCAGCAATCCCCCCGCCCACACTGTCGGCGCCCGCGACCCCAGCACCAGCCTTCCCGGCGCAAGCCAGCCCGGCGCAAGCCAGGCCGACGGCAGGAACCCCAGGACCAGTGATCCCTACGGCGACGACCCCGTCCGCGCCGGCGACACTGTCGGCGCAGGAGATCCCAGTGCCCTCGATAGCAGTGCCCCCTACCTCGGCGCCGGCGATCTCGGCGCCCCCTAACTCGTTATCAGCGACCACGATCGTCTCGACCGCGATCCCCCCGACCACGGGGCCCCCGATCACGATCCCCTCGACCACGGGGCCCCCGATCACGGTCCCCCCGATCACGATCACGGTCCCCCCGATCACGATCACG
>JBKJNA010000007.1:0-23067 GCA_046596195.1 Acidimicrobiales bacterium
TCGGTCTTGCCGACCGAGGCGAGATGGCGGAGGAGGTGGGCCCCGCACTGGGCATGGCTGGCGCCCTTGAACACCTCATAGGGGGCCCAGCCGTCGTGCACCACGGTGCCGGTGTAATCGGCCAGGATCCCAATGTCTTCTAGGGCTTTGACGCCTCGCTTGGGATGCACCACCAGCAGCGTCAACAGGTTGGTGGCCAAGGTGTGGACCCAGTGCTTGGTGAGCCCCACCTGGGTGCCGGTCTCATCGGCGTGCACCACGGGGGCCTCGCCCAGGCGGTCTTTGAGCGTGGTGATGAAGCCCGCCAGCTTGCCTGCCGCCTCCTGCTGCACCGCACACAGCCACCCCGTCGACACCGGGGCGTCGAGGAGCTCGCCCAGCAACTCGGCGGTGCGCTCCAGCGGCAGGTACTGGCGGTCCATCAAGTAGATGGCCAACGCCCGCACCTCCGGGCCCCAGCACACCGGCGCCCTCGCCTCGGGTGGGAAGGCACCCACCGTCTCGTGCCCGCAGGCGCAGCGGCGCCGCTCGGCAACGTGGTCGGTGGCACGCACCCGGATCTCGGGGATCTCCAGCACTTGGCGGCGCACCTCGCCCACCACCTCGGCGCCGGCCATGTCCGACCCGCACGACCCGCAGCACACGGGGGCGTGGTTGATGGTCTCGTCGGGAACGCGCCGGGCCAGGTTGGCACCCGGTGCACCCGGCTGCTTGCCCTGCTTTCGCCCCGCCTGGCGGGCTGCCGCCCGTCGCTCGGAGCGGGACTGGCGGGACTTGAGCGGATCGGCCGACGGCGGCTTGGAGGAGTTCTCCGAGTTGCGGTTCAGCTCGGCTTCGAGGTGCGCAATGCGATCGCGCAGGGCCTCGATCTCGGCATCCCGTTCGGCCAGCTTCGCCTGCAACTCCGCCAGGCCCGCCTCCAGCTCGGCGATGCGCTCGGCCGTGGCCACGCCGACGATCTACCCAATGGCGCGCGCCAAGTGGTGGATATCGCGCGCTCCGCGCGCCCAGGACCTGACTGGTTACGGAGAAACAAGGGTTTCTCGGCTCCGGCCGGCCGACACCGCCAGCCCTGCGCTTGTTTCAGGGCTAATAACCGCCGGGCGGCACGGTCGACATCACCGGGATCGTCGTCGTCGTCGCCCGGCCCTCGAGGAGCGGCTGGACCGTGGGCGCCGGCGGCCGATCCGGGATGGGGCCTCGATCTCGCGCTTCAGGTTCACCAGGTTGCGCCGCCAGATGTGGCGGAGCACCGGCGCTGCGACCATGGAGCCCGGGGTGCCCCCCATCCACCACGGGAAGCGGAGCCGCTCGTCCCAGGTGAAGCGGGTTCGGCCGCCGCGGGCCCGCCGCACGGTGAAGCGGCCGGTGCCCTGCACGAGCCCCACGTGGCGGATGCCCATGGCGGTGCCTTCGGCCCACTCGGTGACCTCCATGCGGTCGGTGAGACGGAAGGGCCCGACCCTGGTGTCGCAGTCGAACGTGGTGCCGACACCCTCCCGCTTCGCCGAGGTGTACCGGATGGCCACTGCGTCCTCCATCCAGGACGTATGGGAGGCGATGTCACGGACGGCCGCCCAGACGTGCCGGGGGGAGGCATGGATGACGGTGCTGACGCGTACCCGGCTCACTCGCCAGGCCCAACCGCCGCCGCGTCACCGCTATTCCGCAGGTCCTCTGCTGCGGCTTCGGGGGCGACCACGTTCACCAGGACGCCGGTTCCGGCCTCGAAGCCGGCCGGCGTGGTGAGCTTCGGAACCACGTGGACGTGCCAATGGAACATGCCCGCCGCCCGGTAGGGCGCAGAGTGGAAGACGAGGTTGTAAGCGACGTCGTCGACGCAGTGGCGCAGCCGGCGAAGCGCGGTGCGGACGGCGCGGCCCACGCCCAGCACGTCGGCTTCGGGCGCCCAGTGCATGTGCGGCCCGTGCCGGCGGGGCACGATCAGCATTTCGTAGGGGCTGCCGCTCCAGAACGGGCAGACGACCGAGACATCGTCGTCCGAGAGCACCGTGCGGTAGCCGTGGCTCTCCTCCGACGCCACCGTGGTGCAGAGCAGGCAGCTGCCCTCGAAGCGGGCGAACCCGGCCTGCTCGTCGGCCAGCTCGCGCGGCACGAAGGGCATTCCGAGGAGCTGGGCGTGCGGGTGCTCCACCGAGGCGCCGGCGTCGCGCCCCCAGTTCACGATGACCTGGCTGTAGCGGAGGCCGTTCACCGAGGCGTGCTCCACCACCCGGCCCTGGATGGCCTTCATCACCAGGTCGACCTGCTCGTCGGAGAGGTCGGCCCACGAGGCGGCATGCTCGGGCGAGAACACCAGGACCTCGTGGATGCCGCTCGCGTCGGCCTGGGTGAAGACGGGGCCGAGATGCGTGACGCGCATGCCACTCGGGTTCTCGAAGGCCGGGTACCGGTTGGGCACCACCCGTACCAGCCAGTCGCCGCTCGGGCCATAGGTCACCAGGGCGGGCGGCGTCTCCTCCTCGTTGCCGGGGCAGAAGGGGCAGGGCCGCCCGTCATCGCCGTACACCGGCTTGCTCCTGCGAAAGGCGCCGATGCGACCGGAGCGGTCGGCGCTGACCACCACCCACCGGCCGGTGAGAGGATCGAGGCGGAGCTGGCTCATGCAAGGGGTCGTCTGGTCATGCAGGGGGTCGGCGGACTCCGGGCACGGCCGCAAGCTAGCGCGCCCCGTTTCACCGTCGGGCCGCCGGTGCCCGGTAGGGTCCGACCAATGGGCCGGGGCAGCGACAAGACCATCTCCCGCTACCTGCGCGGCGAGGTCGCCGCCCACTCGTCCTCCCAGCGGGCCCGGCTGACGGCTGCGTCGGGCGGCGCCGTCCCCCGCACACCGGCGGAGCTGGCCCGGGTCCGCCCCATCACGCTCGACGACGTGGAGGACCCGGCGTCGATCATGCTGCGGCCGCCGTGGCCAAAGGGCGACGGCCGCCGAGCCGTCAAGGCCCGCAAGGAGCTGGAGCGCCGCTACAAGCCAGTGCACTGGATCGTGCAGTCCGGCGTGCCGCTCGGGTCGTCGGTGGCGGACCTGGAACGGCTGGGCCGCATCGGCGCCCGCTGGCTCAAGGGGAGCGGCGTGCGGCCGGACGACGTGCTGCTCGGCTTCCTGCCGGCTGGGCCGAACCTGGCCTACTGGCAGTTGGTGCTCGGGGCGCGGGAGCTCAGCGTGTCCAGCTTCCACGTCCCGCCGGTACCGCGCTTCGCCGACGCCGCCCAGCTGCTGCCAACCGTGCTTGTCGGGCGCCCGGCGGACCTGGCCCGCCTCCTCACCCTGGACGAGGATAGCGACCCCCGCACCGACTGGCGGTCGCGGGTGCGGATCGTCATCGCCGCCGGCCAGCCCCTCGACGACGGGCTGCGCTCCCGCTTGCAGGCGGTGCTGACGGCCAAGGGCGCCGTCGTGCTGTGGGCGTGGGCGGCCCCCGGCGTGCGGGCCATGTGGTGGGAGTGCAAGGGCGGCGTCGACCTGCACACGTGGCCCGACGCCGAGGTCGTGCAGATCGTCGACCCGCTCTCCGGCACGGAAGCGCCGCCGGGCGCTGACGGGGAGATCGTGTGGACGGCCCTCGGGTGGTTCGGGTCGGCCCTCGTGCGCCTCCGCACCGGCGTGTTCGGCGCCCTCGACCCGGCGCCGTGCCCGGCGTGCGGCGACCCGGGCCCCCGGCTGCAGGTGAACACGGGTGAGCCGTCGTTCCTCCGCGTCCTCGATCGCAACCCCGGCGTGGCCGCCTGGCAGGCCGAGCTGCGGGTGGTCGACGGGTACGAGGAGCTGCTCGTGTTCCTGGCGCCCAACCCCGACGTCGTCCTGCCCCAGCTGCTGGCCGTGCTCGACGCCGACCTCGGCGCCACCCAGTACGTGGTGCTCGACCACAAAGCGCTCGATGTCCGGCTGGCCCGGCACGACGACAGCCGGGTGGTCGACCTCCGCCCGTAGGGCCCGCCGGCCGTCGGGTGCTCGGCATGTCGCTGGTCAGCCGATCGGTACCGCACCGGTACGTCCTTGCTGACCAGAGCGGCTCGCCGCAAGGGCCCGGCCCGAGCGGTAGGGGGAGCCATACGCTGGAGGGGCCATGGCCGCACCGCTCGCCTACCTCGACCACGCAGCCACCACGCCGCTGCGCCCTGAGGCGCTCGACGCCATGCTGCCGTTCCTCACCGAGCACTTCGGGAACCCGTCGGGCTCGCACGCAGTGTCGCGGGCGGCCCGGGCGGCGGTCGACGAGGCCCGGGTCACCGTGGCCGAGGCCCTCGGCTGCGACGCCGGCGAGGTGGTGTTCACCGGTGGCGGCACCGAGGCCGACAACCTGGCGCTGGCCGGGGTGGTGGCCAGGCGGAGCGGCACGGTGGTGTGCAGCGCGGTCGAGCACCACGCGGTGCTGCACGCCACGGCTGCGCTGGGCGGCCGGACGGTGGGCGTCGGACCCGACGGCGTGGTGGACCTCGACGCCCTGGCCGCTGCGCTCGACGACACCGTCTCGGTGGTGTCGGTGATGCTGGCCAACAACGAGGTGGGCGTGGTGCAGCCGCTGGCCGAGGTCGCCCGGGTGATGCGCCGGGCCGCGCCGCACGCCGTGCTGCACACCGACGCCGTGCAGGCCTTCCCCTGGCTCGACGTCGCCACCCTTGCCGGGCCGGCCGCCCTGGTGGCGGTCAGCGCCCACAAGTTCGGGGGCCCCAAGGGCGTCGGTGCCCTGGTGGTGCGGGCGGGCACCGAGGTCGAGCCGCTGCTGCACGGTGGCGGCCAGGAGCGCGACCGCCGCAGCGGCACCCACAACGTGGCCGGCATCGTGGGCATGGCGGCGGCCATGAGCGCGACCGTCACAGGTCGGGAGGCCACCAATGCGCGGGTCGGCGCCCTGCGCGACCGCCTGGCCGAGAGCCTTCTGGCGGCGGTGCCCGGCGCAGTGGAGACCGGCGTGCGGGCCAACCGCATCGCCGGCTGCTGCCACCTGCGGTTCCCCGGCATCGAGAGCGAGGCACTGCTCGTCCTGCTCGACGACGCCGGCCTGTGCGCGTCGGCCGGCTCCGCCTGCGCCAGCGGCGCCCTGGAGCCGTCCCACGTCCTCGCCGCCATGGGCGTGCCCCGGAGCGAGGCGTTGGCCAGCCTGCGGCTCTCGCTCGGGGTCACCACCACAGACGACGAGGTCGACCTGGCCCTCAAGACCATCCCCGAGGCCGTCGCCCACTTGCGAGGCCGGTGACCATGCGGGTGCTGGTGGCGATGTCGGGCGGGGTTGACTCGTCGGTGGCGGCGGCCCTGCTGCGGGACGCGGGCCACGATGTGGTCGGGGCCACCATGAAGCTGTGGGGCGGCGCCGGCGACTCCGGGTGCTGCTCGGTGGCCGACGTGGAGGACGCCCGCTGGGTCGCCCAGCAGCTCGGCCTCACCCACCACGTGTTCAACTTCACCGACGACTTCGAGACCCATGTGGTGGGGCCCTACGCAGCCGCCCACGCCGAGGGCCGCACGCCGAACCCGTGCATCGAGTGCAACCGCCACCTCAAGTTCGACCGCTTCCTCGACCGGGCGGTGAAGCTCGGCTTCGACGCCATCGCCACCGGCCACCACGCCCGGGTCACCGCTGACGGCGACCGCTTCGAGCTGCGCCGGGCCGTCGACGCGGCCAAGGACCAGTCCTACGTGCTGGCCATGCTCGGCCAGTCCCAGCTGGCCCGCGTCCTGCTTCCCGTCGGCGACCTCACAAAAGCCGAGGTACGGGCGCACGCCGCCGCCCTCGGCCTTCGCACGGCGGCCAAGCCCGACAGCCAGGACGTCTGCTTCATCACGTCCACCGGCGGCCGTGCTGCCTTCCTCGGTCCCCGCATCCCGTTGCGCCCGGGCCGGCTGGTCGACGCCACCGGTGCGCAGGTGGGCACCGTGGCGGCTGTGGAGCTCGTCACCGTCGGCCAGCGCCGCGGCATGGGCAGCGGAGGCGGCGAGCGCCGCTATGCCGTGTCCGTCGACGTGGCCGCTGCCACCGTGACGGTGGGCACCGCGGCCGACATCACGGTGTCTCGAGTCGAGGTGGTGGCGTCCAGCGTCTCGTGGGTCGACGGACCGTTGGCGGTCGGTACCCCGGTGCTCGTCCAGGCCAGCGCCCACGGCGTCCCCACGCCCGGCGTGTGGGAGGGCGACGGCGTCGTGTGGGACGCGCCGCAGCGCCGGGTCGCCCCCGGCCAGACGGTGGCGCTGTACGACGGAGACTGCGTCCTCGGCGCCGCCCTCGCCGCCTGACTGACGGCGTTACAGTCGTCCGGATGGCCGAGCGGGACCGTTGGCGGGTGAAGCCGGGCGCCGAGTTGAACCTGGCGCAGATCGATCCTCGCAGCACCGAAGGCGCTCCCGACAAGGAGACGGCCATCGCATCCTTCGAGGACCTCTCGGCCCGCCTGGCCCTCCTTCAGGAGCGCCTGTGGGCTGAACACCGGCGGTCGGTGCTGCTGGTGCTCCAGGCCATCGACGCGGGCGGCAAGGACGGCACCGTGAAGCACGTGTTCCGGGGCCTCAACCCGGCCGGCGCCCGGGTCGTCTCGTTCCGGGCGCCGAGCGAGGAGGAGCTGGACCACGACTTCTTGTGGCGGATCCACGAGCACGCGCCCGCCAGGGGCGAGGTGGTGGTGTTCAACCGGTCCCACTACGAGGACGTACTCGTCGTGCGCGTCCACGGGTACGTGCCCGAGGACGTCTGGCGGCCGCGTTACGCGCACATCGAGGACTTCGAGGACGGCCTGGCGGCGGCCGGCACCACCATCGTGAAGCTGTTCCTCCACATCTCCCCGGAGGAACAGGCGGCGCGCTTCCGGGACCGCATCGAGGATCCGGAGAAGCGGTGGAAGTTCAAGAAGGCCGACCTCGACGAGCGGGCGTTCTGGGGCGACTACCAGGCCGCCTTCCAGGAGGCCATCGCCCGCACCTCGACCAGGGAGGCGCCCTGGTACGTCGTGCCCGCCGACCGCAAGTGGTACCGCAACTGGGCGGTCAGCCAGATCCTGCTCGAGACGTTGGAGGAGCTCGACCCGCAGTACCCGCCCGGCGACGACCTGGCCGGCGTCGTCATCACCTGACGGTGAGGCCCCGCTCCTCCGCTTCGCGCAGCACGGCGCCGGGACGGGTGGGCGTGAACAGCAGGCGCGACGGCGACTTCGCCTCGCCCAGTCTCCCGCCCGGCTTGGCCTTGTTGAGCGGCACCTCCTCGGTGAGCGACAGTTCGAGGGCGAGGCCGGGCGCGGTGTTCGTGAGGTCGAGGGCGGTCGTCGCCGCGTCGGCCGGGCCGAGCGAGACGATGAGGTGCTTTCGGAACAGCACCGGGTCGGCGAGGGTAATCGGGTCGTGCAGCACGACACCGGCCGGCACGAACACGAGCCACCGGCGGGAGAGGCCGTGCACGGCCCGAGCCAGCACGACGGCGAGGGGGGCACCGGCGACGAGCACCAGCCCTCCCGTCACCCATTGGCGGGCGGCCACCAGCAGCAGGCCCACTACCGGCCCGGCGATGCCGACGGCCCACACCACGGCCAGCACCCCGAGCAGCAGTGGGGCAGGCGCCCGCAGGAGGTAACGCCGCTCGTTGGGGTAGGCGGGCCCGTTCACGAACAGCGTGCCGATCTCGGGGAGGAACGCCAGGCCCATGGTGAGGGCGGTGGTGCTCACCGCCAGGGGCGAGCCGTACCCGTCCAGGGCGGCGGCGACCGCCACTGCGGCGCCGGCCGGCGCAGCACAGCGCACGACCGTGAGGCTGATGGGATGGGGCACGAGGGTGGCGGCCAGCACGACCCCCCAGACCCCCCACAGGAGGACCGTCGCGACGAGCTGCACCGGCCTGCTGCGGGGGTCGAGGGCATCGCCCAGGGCCGGTCCGGCGGTGAAGGGAAGCACGGCCCAGGCGACCCGGAGGGCCCAGGGGAGGATGCGCTGGAGGCTCATGATCGACGGCGAACTCTGGCAGAGGTCGGCGGTGGGCGACAATCTCGGGCATGGCAGACGTGCGACTGGTGGATCTGGACGTGTTCAAGCGGTACAGCCTGGCCATCCGGCAGGAGTCGGCGCCCATGGACGAGCTGCTCGCCGTCCTCGACGCCACCCGTGCCCAGGTGGAGGCGGCCGGTCGGGCGCCGGGCCGGGGCCCCCGCCGCAAGCGCGCCGCGGCACCGCCGCCGCCGGAGGACGACCTGGAGACCTGGGAGGAGTGACGTGTTCCGACAACCCGGCCGAGCGGGCTGACGAGCTGCGGGCGCAGATCGAGCACCACAACGCCCGGTACCACCAGCTCGACGACCCCGAGGTCAGTGACGCCGACTACGACGCCTTGGCACGGGAGCTGGCGGTCATCGAGGAGACCCACCCGGACCTGGTGACCCCGGCGTCGCCCACCCAGAAGGTGGGGGCGGCGCCGTCAACGCTGTTCGCCCCGGTCGAGCACCGCAGCCGGATGATGTCGCTCGACAACGTCACGTCCCTCGAGGAGCTGCTGGCGTGGGGCAAGCGCATGGAGCGCTTCATCTCGGGCGACGTCGACTTCGTGGCCGAGCTGAAGATCGACGGGGTGGCCATCTCGCTTCTCTACGAGGACGGCGCCCTGGTGCGGGCCGCCACCAGGGGCGACGGCCGGGTGGGCGAGGACGTCACCGCCAACGTGGCCACTGTCGCCGTGGTGCCCGAGCGCCTGGTCCTCGACCCGCCGCCGCCGTCACTCGAGGTGCGGGGCGAGGTCTACATGCCGACATCGGCCTTCGAGGAGCTCAACGAGCGCCAGGCGGCCGAGGAGGGCCGGTTGTTCGCCAACCCCCGCAACGCAGCCGCCGGCTCGCTGCGCCAGAAGGACGCCCGCATCACGGCGAGTCGCCGCCTGGGTTTCTGGGTGTACCAGATCGGCCACGTGGAGGGCGGCCCCGCCTTCACCCGTCACGCCGGGACCCTGGAATACCTGCGGGCCGCCGGCTTCCCGGTGAACCCCGAGGTGCGGGTGATGGGCACGCTCGACGACGTCCACACGTTCTGCCGCCACTGGCAGCAGCACCGCCACGACCTCGACTACGAGATCGACGGCGTGGTGGTGAAAGTGGACGACCTGGCCCAGCGCAACGAGCTCGGGGCGACCTCCAAGGCGCCCCGGTGGGCCATCGCCTACAAGTTCCCGCCCGAGGAGCGCACGACGCTCCTGAGGGACATCGAGGTCTCCATCGGGCCGTCGGGACGGGCCACCCCGTTCGCCGTGCTGGAGCCCGTGTTCGTGGGCGGCTCCACCGTCGGCGTGGCCACCCTGCACAACGAGGACCAGGTCCGGCTGAAGGACGTGCGGGTAGGCGACACGGTCATCGTCCGCAAGGCGGGCGACGTGATCCCCGAGGTCGTCGGGCCCGTGCTGTCAGTGCGGCCCGAGGGGCTGCCCGAGTGGCACTTCCCGCCCACCTGCCCGAGCTGCGACAGCCCGCTGGTCCGCCTCGAAGGCGCCAGCGACACCAACTGCGTGAACGTCGACTGTGCGGCCCGGGTGGCGCGCCGCATCGAGCACTTCGCGGCCCGGTTCGCCATGGACATCGAGGGCTTCGGCGAGAAGTCGGTGCTGCTGTTCATCAGCAGGGGACTGCTGCGGGACGCGGCAGACATCTACACGATGGACCTCGAGAAGGTGCGGGCCATCGAGCGCTACGGCGACACGTCGGTGGCCAACCTGGCCCGGGCCATCGAGGGCTCCAAGCAGCGGCCGCTGGCCAACCTGCTGGCCGCCCTGGCCATCCCCCACCTCGGTGGCACCGGCTCGCAGGTGCTGGCCCGGGCCTTCGGCCACCTCGACCGGATCATGGCCGCCCCGGTGGACGAGCTGGCGGCGGCCGAGGGCATCGGTCCCACCATCGCCGCCAGTGTGCGGGCCTTCTTCGACGACCAGCGCAACCAGGACCTGGTGGCGCGCCTGCGAGCGGCCGGCGTGAACTTCGAGGGCCCTGCCGCCCCCGACCAGCCCCAGGTGCTGGCCGGGCTCGCCATCGTCGTCACCGGCACGCTGGAGCGCTGGCCCCGGGAGGCGGCCGAGGAGGCCATCAAGGCCTGCGGCGGCAAGTCGCCCGGCAGTGTCTCCAAGAAGACCACGGCCGTCGTGGCCGGCGACGCCCCCGGCGCGGCCAAGATCACCAAGGCGGCGGCGCTCGGCGTCCGGGTCATCGACGAGGCCGCCTTCGAGCGGCTCCTGGAGACGGGCGAACTCCCGCCCCCGCCAGCCGCCCCCGAACCGGCCGGTCCCGAGTGAATGGCTCGCCGAAATGGCGAGCTATTTCCTCGGGACCTGCATCAGGAGACGTTGAAGCACCAGCGGAAGCTGCCGGGGTCGGTGCCCGGATTGACGACCTTGTCGAAGGTGACGACGGCGCAGGTGCGGCCGGGGGGCAGCTCGTCGATCTCCTTGCCGGCGGCGGGCGTGAACGAGTACCGGTTGAAGCCCCTGATCACGTCCAGCTGGTCGTCGGGGATGACGGTGCCGTTGATCCTGAGGGTGCCGGTGTAGGTGGGGTCGAGCTCGACGAAGATCTCCGTCTGGCGGAGCTGGAGGCTGCCCGGCTCGGGTGACACCTTGCCCACGGCGGCGGGCCGGAGCAGGGGATTGGGTTCGTCGTCGTGCATGATGAACGCGACGGCGAGGCCGCCGAAGGCCACGGCGAGCAGCACGGACGACACCACGCGCCGGAACGTGAAGATGCGGGCGGCAGCGGTGGCGGGGGGCACGGTCCCATTGTTGTCGAGCGGGGGACGCACGGCGGCTGCAGCGCCGGCTTCCTCGCTTGAGCCCGCTGCGGTCGACTCCGCCGGGTGCCCGTCGCAGGGTGTCCACGGAATCGGGTCGCCCAACCGCTAGCCTCGCATCGTGGCCACGTCGAGCATGGCCGACCACGTCGGTCGCGTCCTCGGGGGGCGCTACCGCCTCCTGACCCCGATCGGAACCGGGGCGTCCGCGCAGGTCTTCCTGGCCGAGGATGTCACGTTACGCAGGCAGGTGGCGGTGAAGGTCCTCCACCCCGCACTTGCCGAAGACGAATCCTTCCTGCGCCGGTTCCGGGCCGAGGCGCAGCAGGCGGCCGCCCTCAACCACCCCAACGCCATGCGGGTGTTCGACTGGGGCGAGTCGCCCGACGGGCCCTTCCTCGTCCTCGAGCACCTGGGCGGGGGCAGCCTGCGCGACCTGCTCGACAGCGGGCACCTGCTGTCGCCGTCACAGGCCCTCCTCGTCGGCCTGGAGGCGGCCAGAGGCCTCGACTACGCCCATCGCCGGGGCCTGGTCCACCGCGACATCAAGCCCGCCAACCTGCTCTTCGACGACGAGAGCCGCATGTGCATCGCCGACTTCGGCCTGGCCCGGGCGTTGGCCGAGGCGGCCTGGACGGAGCCGGCCGGCGCCATCCTGGGCACGGCCCGCTACGCCTCGCCCGAGCAGGCCCAGGGCCTGTCGGTGGACGGCAAGGCCGACGTGTACTCGCTGGCGCTCGTGCTGGTGGAGTCGGTGACCGGCCGGGTGCCCTTCTCGGCCGACACCACCATCGCAACGCTCATGGCCCGGGTGAACGCCCACTTCGAGGCGCCCGCCGCTCTCGGCGCCCTCGGCCCTGCACTCGAGAAGGCCACCCACCCCGACCCCACTGAACGGCTCGACGCCCGCCAGCTGGTGGCCGCCCTGGAGGTGGCGGCTCGGGAGCTGCCCGCCCCCGAACGTCTGCCGCTGGCCCCGCGCTCGGCCGGGGCCGACGCCACCGTCGTGCTGCCCGGACCGGCCACCGACATCACCGAGCTCGGCGTCGTGCCCCGCCCGGCCGCCGATCAGCGGGCGGGCGAGGTCCGTGCCGCCGGCGCCGGCGCCGACCTGCTGCTGCCCGCCGGCCGCCGGCGCCGTCGTCGTTGGCCGTGGGCCGTGCTCGTCCTGTTCGTGCTCCTGCTCGGAGCAGCGAGCGCCTACGCCATCAACCAGGCTCGCATCCCGAAGCACCCGGTGCCGTCGTTGCGGGGCAAGACCGCGGACGAAGCCCGCACGGAGGTGGCCGACGAGAAGTTCACGATCAAACTGGGCGTGGCCCGGTTCAACGAGGCGGTGCCGGATGGCCAGGTCCTCGAGCAGGACCCGTCCCCCCTGGCCAGCATCCGCGAGGGCGACAGCGTCACCGTCGTCCTGTCCAAGGGCCCGCCGCCGCGCGGGGTTCCCGATCTTGCCGGCACCGACCAGGCGACGGCCGAGCAGCGCTTGCGGGACACCGGCTTCGAGCCCAAGGTGGTGGCGCAGCCCGACGAGGTACAGGTGAAGGGCGCGGTGCTCGACTGGTCGCCCAAGGGACTACTGGCCAAGGGCACCCCGATCACCGTCACCGTGTCGAGCGGGCCCGTGCCCCGCGAGATCCCCGACGTGACCGGCAAGTCCTACGAGGAGGCGGCCGCCGCCATCACGGGCCAGAACCTGAAGCCCCAGCAGGTCGACGTGTTCAGCTCCGACATGGAGAAGGGCCTGGTCGTGTCCACCAAGCCGGGCGTCGGCAAGCCGGTGGAGCGCGACTCCGTGGTCACCGTCAACGTCTCCAAGGGGCCGGATACCGTCGCCGTGCCGGACGTGACGGGGAAGTCGGTGGCCGATGCCACCGCCGCCCTCCAGGCCGCCGGCCTCCAGGTGAGCGGCACCGGCGGTCGGCCGAAAGGCCAGACGGTGTTCCTCACGGACCCGGTGCCGGGGGTGAAGGTTCCCCGCAACACGGGCGTCTTCTTGTACGTCCGCTGATCCGGTTCCTGACGGGCTAGTCCGTTCGGGCCATTTGCAGGATGGCCCTGGACACCCGGTGGCGCCGCCGCGAGAATGACCTTGAACAGACCCACGGGGGTGGAGCTTGTCGAGGTAGCGATCCCCCAGCCGTTACCGGTGCTCGCCCGCCCCCTTGGGTCTTGTCAAAGGCGTCGACGCCCGGCCTCCCCCAGGGCCGGGCGCCCGCCGCGCCCGCCCGCCGGCCGGTACGGCGGTGCTGCAGGTTCAGGCCGTGATCTCGGCGATCCGCCGCTGCGCCTCGCCGGCCAGCGACTCCGGCGGCGCCTGAACCACGGTGAGCAGCTTGGTCATGTCGCCCTGCACCTTGATCTTGCCGGCCATGAAGTGCTGGATGGCGCTCTGGGGGTCGAGGAACACGGCCTTCGCCGTCTCGTAGTCGAGGGTGATGGCCACGTCGGCGTCGTCGAGATGGCCGGTCTCCATCTCCAACTCGCCGCCCGAGGTGTCGAGATGGGCGTTGAGCGTGCCCTCGCCGAAGGGGACGTCGGTGATCACCTGGTTGAGCTTCACCGAGTGCTCGCCGGCCGGCACCTGATTCTTGAACTCCTCGCGGATCGCCCTGGCGGCGGCGATCCACTCGTCGCTCAGGAAGGGATAGGACTCGGCCACGGCGTCTCCTTCGGTGTGCAGAGGGGACTGCGGACGCTAGCGGGCGTCCAGGTATCGGTACGGTGCACCAGTGCCCACCCCCAGCATGGACGCGCACGAGGGCCTGCGGCTGCCGGGTGGCGCGTCCGGTGTCCTCGTGCTGCACGGGATCACGGGCACGCCGGCGTCGGTGGGCCGGCTGGCGGTCGCATTCGCCGACGCCGGCTTCACCGTGGAGGCGCCGCTGCTGCCCGGCCACGGCACCGTGGTGGACGACCTGGCCAAGGTGGGCTGGCACGAGTGGACGGCCGGCGCCGAGCAGGCCTACCGGAGGCTGGCGCACAGTTGCGGGCAGGTCCTGGTGGCGGGGCTGTCCATGGGCGCCACGCTGGCGTGCTGGTTGGCCTCCATCCATCCCGAGGTGGTCGGCGTGGTCTGCATCAACCCCTACGTCGAGCCGCCGGCCGAGTCGTTCCTCGCCCTCCTGCGGGACTGGCTGGCCAACGGCGCCGACATGCTCCCGGCCATCGGCGCCGACATCGCCCGTCCCGGCGCGAACGAGCCGTCGTACGCGCAGCTGCCCGTGGCGCCGATGCTGTCGCTCCTGGTTGCGGTGGGGCGTCTCGAGCCCGACCTGGTGCGCATCGCCTGTCCGCTGCTCCTGTTCACCAGCCGGGCCGACCATGTGGTGCCGCCGGCGTCCAGCGACCTCCTGACCGAACGGGTGTCGGGAACGGTGGAGCGGGTCCTCCTGGAGCGCAGCTTCCACGTGGCGACTCTCGACTACGACGCCGAGGAGATCGAGCGCCGGGCCGTCGCCTTCGCCCTCGGCGTCATGGGGGATCGGGACCCTTCTCCGGGCATTTGAACTCGCATACCGCGCTGAGATGACCGGAGAACGGTGGTGGCCGCCCGGCCGACGCTGCCGGCGCCCGCGCCTGGGACCGTAGGATCGGCGCAATGCCCGACCGCATCACCCCGGCCGATGTGGCCCACGTGGCCCAGCTCGCCCGGCTCGACCTCACCGAGGCGGAGCACGAGCGCCTGGTGGTCGACCTCGGCGCCGTGCTCGACCATGCCGCCGGCGTGGCCGCCCTCGACACCGCCGGCGTGCCTCCCACCGCCCACCCCCTGCCGCTCCAGAACGTCCTGCGCCCAGACGAGGTACGGCCCAGCCTCGACCGTGACGAGGTCCTGGCCATGGCGCCACAGGCCGAGGACAACCGTTTCCGCGTCCCGTCGATCCTGGGCGAGGAGCCGTGAGTTTCGCCACCACTCGCTGGCTGCGCTCGCTCCCGTGAGCGCGCCCTTCGCCACGGCTGTCGACACGGCCGCGGCCGTGCGGCGGGGGGAGCGCACGGCCCGCCAGGTGGTGGAGGAGGCGCTGGCGCGCGTCGACCTCCGGGAAGGCGAGGTCCACGCCTTCAACACCGTGCTGGCCGACGAGGCGCGGGCGGCGGCCGACGCCCTCGATCTGCGCATCGCCAAGGGCGAGGACCCCGGCCCGCTGGCCGGCGTGCCCGTCGCCCTCAAGGACAACCTGTGCACCCGGGGCGTGCCCACCACGTGCAGCAGCCGCATCCTCGAGGGTTGGAAGCCGCCGTACGACGCCACTGTCGTCGAGCGGCTGGCCGCCGCCGGCGCCGTCGTCGTCGGCAAGACCAACCTCGACGAGTTCGCCATGGGCTCGTCCACCGAGAACTCCGCCTTCGGCCCCACCCGCAACCCGCACGACACCACCCGGGTGCCCGGCGGCTCCAGCGGGGGCAGCGCGGCGGCGGTGGCGGCCGGCTTCGCCCCGCTCGCCCTCGGCTCCGACACCGGCGGTTCCATCCGCCAGCCCGCTGCGTTCTGCGGCGTGGTGGGGGTGAAGCCCACATACGGCGCCGTGAGCCGCTACGGCCTGGTCGCATTTGCCTCGTCGCTCGACCAGATCGGCCCGTTCGCGGCCACCGTGGCTGACGCCGCCCTGCTCCTCGAGGTCATCGCCGGTCACGACCCCATGGACTCCACGTCCAACCCCGGCCCTGCCGCTGCGATCAGCGCCCGCCTCGGCGACGGGGTCGAGGGCCTTCGGGTGGGCATTGTGCGCGAGCTGGTGCACGGGGTCGACGCCGACGTCGAGGCTCGGGTGCGGGAGGCGGCCGATGCCCTGGCCGGCGCCGGTGCCAAGGTCGACGATGTGTCGCTGCCCGCCGCCGTCCACGGCCTCGCCGCCTATTACCTGATCGCCCCGGCCGAAGCGTCGAGCAACCTGGCCCGCTACGACGGCGTGCGCTACGGGCTGCGGGTGGACGGCGGCGACGTGGCCGCCATGAACGCCGCCACCCGGGGCGCCGGCTTCGGGGCCGAGGTGAAGCGGCGGATCATGCTCGGCACCTACGCCCTCTCGGCCGGGTACTACAACGCCTATTACGGTCAGGCCCAGCGGGTGCGCACCCTCATCATCCGGGACTTCGACGCGGCGTACGAGGACTTCGACGTGCTCGTGTCGCCCACCGCGCCCACCACCGCCTTCACCTTCGGTGCCAAGACCTCGGACCCGCTGTCCATGTACATGAGCGACGTGTGCACCATCCCGTCGAACCTGGCCGGCCACCCGGCCATGACCGTGCCCTACGGCACCGGCGACGACGGCCTGCCCGTCGGCGTGCAGGTGATGGCCCCCGCCCTGGGCGAGCCCGTGATGTTCCGGGTCGCCGCCGCCCTGGAGGCCGCCCGTGGCTGACCCGGACGCCGGCTCCCGCCCCTACGACATCGTCGTAGGGTTGGAGGTCCACTGTGAGTTGCGCACGGTGACCAAGCTGTTCTGCGGTTGCCGCAACGCCTTCGGCGACGAGCCGAACACCAACGTGTGCCCGGTCTGCCTCGGCCTCCCCGGCTCCCTGCCGGTCCTGAACCGCCAGGCCGTGGAGTACGCCATGGCCGTGGGCCTGGCCCTGTCGTGCGAGGTGCGACCGAGCCTGTTCCACCGGAAGAACTACTTCTATCCGGACATGCCGAAGGACTACCAGGTCAGCCAGTACGACCAGCCCATCAACGTCGACGGCTACCTCGACCTGCCCGACGGCTCGGTGGTGGGCATCGAGCGGGCCCACATGGAGGAGGACACCGGCAAGAGCTCCCACGTGGGCGGCGGCGGAAACCGCATCCACGGGGCCGACCACTCGCTCGTCGACTACAACCGGGCCGGCGTCCCCCTGGTCGAGATCGTGAGCAGGCCCGACATCCGCTCGTCGGCCCAGGCCGTCGACTACGTGCGCGAGCTGCGCGCCATCCTCGTCACCACAGGCGCCAGCGACGGGAAGATGGAGGAGGGTTCGTTGCGGGTCGACGCCAACGTGTCGGTGCGACTGGCCGGCAGCGACACCCTCGGTACCCGGTGCGAGATCAAGAACCTCAACTCGCTGCGCTCCCTCGGCCGCGCTATCGATCACGAGGCGGCCCGCCAGTGGGACCTGCTGGAGACGGGCGAACGCATCGTGCAGGAGACCCGGCACTGGAACGAGGACCTCGGCCGCACCATCCCGGGCCGTTCCAAGGAGGAGGCCTACGACTACCGGTACTTCCCGGAGCCGGACCTGGTGCCCCTCGCGCCTGACGACGCGTGGCGCGACCGGGTCCGGGCCGCCATTCCCATGCTGCCCGCCGCCCGGCGGGCCCGCCTCTGCGAAGCGGCCGGGGTTGACGCAGCGCTCGCCGGCACGGTCGTCGAGCTCGACCTCGACACCCTGGTGCTGGCCGCCATCTCCGCCAAGGCCGACGGCCGCCGAGCCGTCAACCGGGCCGTGAACGAGGTGGCCGCCGACATCGACGCCGCCCGCCGGCTCGACCCGGCCGCCTTCACCAAACTCCTGCTGCTCGAGGACCGGGGCAAGCTGACCGCAACCCAGGCCAAGCAGGTGCTGGCCGAACTGCTGGCCGACGGCGGCGACCCCGAGGACATCGCCGCCGCCCGCGGCTTCGAGGCCATGGAGACCGACGCCCTGGCCGGCGCCGTCGACGCCGCCATCGCCGCCAACCCGGCGGAGTGGGAGCGCTTCAAGGGCGGTGACGCCAAGGTCACCGGCTTCTTCGTTGGCCAGGTCATGCGTGCCAGCGGCGGCAAGGCCGACGGCAAGGCGGTCACCGCCCTCCTGCGGGAGCGGGCCGCAGCCGGATGACGCGCCGGTCCGCGGCCTCGCGTCGGGTGTCGGTCGCAGTGCTGGCAGCTGCCGTCGCCGGCGCCTGCGGAAGCGGCGGTGACGCCGAGCGGGCGTCCACCGGCGCCACCACGACCACGACGGCCGCCACCACCACCGGGCCTGAGGCCGGCACGACGGTACCGCCGGCTGCCGCTGCTCCCGGCCGCAGCACCACGACCGCGGCCGCCGCCATCACGGCCGCCACCACCACGACAGGGGTCCGGGCCGCGCCGGCGCCCGGCCTCACCTTCGCCGCGCCGGGCACCTACCGCTACGCCAGCACCGGCCAGTTCACGAGTTCGCTGGGTGGCACCCAGCAGCGCAACGGCGAGGTCGCGCTCATCGTCGACCCGCCGTCGGGCACAGACCAGCGCAGCGTGCGCTCCGGCTTCGGGCGCACCACCGAGCAGGTCCTGCGCCTCTCCGGCAACGATGCATTGCTGGTGTCGCTGCGCCTGGTCGACCAGATCCTTGACAAGGAGGTGCGGCCGTCGCCGCCCGCCCTGGCCCTGCCGGGCGACGCCGCCCCCGGTCGCACCTGGTCGTGGCGGGCCGTGTCGACCGACGGCGGGACCACGGTTGACTCAGCCTTCAAGGTGTTGCGCACCGAGGACGTGACCGTCGGCGGCGAGCGGGTGCCCGCCCTGGTGGTGGAGGTGACGCTCACGCTGGCCGGTGACGTCATGTCGACGTCGAAGCAGACGCTGTGGGTGTCTACCGGCCGGCGCATGGTGGTGCGCCAGGACGACGCCACGTCCGGCACCTTCGCCCTCATCACCTTCTCGGCGATGTCGAGCGACATCCTCGTGTCGCTCACACCTGGCTGAAGCATCGCCTGTCATCCGTCGTCGCCGCTCCCTGTGTTGTATCCGGGTGCCGGTCACCGGCATGAGCCGTAACCTCGGCCTATGACGGCTGACAACCGACCGCGCTCCCGCCAGGTCACCGAGGGCTTCGAGCGGGCGCCCGCCCGGGCCATGCTCCGGGCCATCGGCATGACCGACGAGGACTTCGACAAGCCCCAGGTGGGCGTGGCCTCGTCGTGGAACGAGGTCACACCCTGCAACATGCCGCTCGACGCCCTGGCCAAGCGGGCCAAGGAGGGCGTCCGGGAAGCCGGCGCCTTCCCCATCGAGTTCGTCACCATTGCCGTGAGCGACGGCATCTCGATGGGCCACGAGGGCATGCGGGCCTCGCTGGTGAGCCGCGAGGTCATCGCCGACTCGGTCGAGACGGTGATGCACGCCGAGCGCTTCGACGGCCTCGTCAGCCTGGCCGGCTGCGACAAGTCGCTCCCGGGCATGCTCATGGCGTCGGCCAGGCTCAACCTGCCGGCGGTGTTCCTCTACGGCGGGTCGATCCTGCCCGGCCGCATCCCCGGCGATCCGGCCGAGAGAAACCTCGACATCGTCAGCGTGTTCGAGGCGGTCGGCGCCCGGGCCGCCGGCACCATCAGTGACGAGGAGCTGTCGCTCATCGAGCGTCACGCCTGCCCCACCATCGGCAGCTGCGCCGGCATGTTCACGGCCAACACCATGGCGGCGGTGGGGGAGGCCCTCGGCATGTCCCTGCCCGGCAGCGCCTCCGCACCGGCCGTCGACTCCCGCCGGGACGACTTCGCCCGGCACTCCGGCGCCGCCGTGGTGGGCCTGCTGAACGCCGGCATCCGCCCCCGCCACATCCTCACAAAGGAGGCGTTCGAGAACGCCATTGCCGTGGTGATGGCCCTGGGCGGCTCCACCAACGCCGTGCTGCACCTGCTCGCCATCGCCAACGAGGCACGGGTCGAGCTGACCTACGACGACTTCAACCGGGTGGGCCGGCGCACGCCCCACATCGCCGACACCAAGCCCCACGGCCGCTACCACATGGTCGACGTCGACCGGGTGGGCGGCATCCCCGTGGTGTTGCGGACGCTGCTGGAGGCGGGCCTGCTGCACGGTGACTGCATGACGGTCACGGGACGCACCATGGCCGAGAACCTCGACGACCTCGACCCGCCCGCCCCCGACGGCTCCGTCATCCACCCGCTGAGCGCGCCCATCCACGCCGACGGCGGCATCGCCGTCCTCACGGGATCTCTCGCCCCGAAGGGCGCTGTGGTCAAGGTGGCCGGCATCGACGTGGCCCGGTTCGACGGGCCGGCCCGCGTGTTCGACGGCGAGCAGGCCGCCCTCGACGCCGTGCTGGCCGGCGCCATCGAGCCCGGCTGCGTCATGGTGATCCGCTACGAGGGCCCCAAGGGCGGGCCGGGCATGCGCGAGATGCTGGCCGTCACCGGCGCCATGAAGGGCGCCGGCCGGGGCGGCGACTGCGCCCTGCTCACCGACGGCCGCTTCTCCGGCGGCACCCACGGCTTCTGCATCGGCCATGTGGCGCCCGAGGCGGTGGACGGCGGCCCCATCGCCTTCGTGCGCGACGGCGACCGCATCGTCATCGACGTCACCGCCCGCACCATCGACCTCATGGTGGACGAGGCCGAGCTGGTGGTGCGCCGCGCCGGATGGAAGCTCCCCGAGCCCCGCTACACCACCGGTGTCCTGGCCAAGTACGCCCGCCTGGTGACGGGCGCCGATCGGGGGGCCGTCACCGAGCCGTAGGCTCGACCGCCGGGGGGGTTCAGAGCTTGTGGGCCAGGACGGCCGCGAAGGCGGCTGCCACCGTGCGGTGGCCGGCGGTGCTGGGGTGGAAGCCGTCGGCGCCGACCAGCGAGGCCTCGGTGCCGGCGGCGCGGGCGGCGAGGGTGGCGGCGTGCAGGTCCACCAGCTCAGCGCCCTCCGCCGCCACGACCCGGTCGATGGCGGCGTTGTAGGCGACGACCGCGCCGTTGATCACCTCGGGGCCCGGCAGCGAGCCGCCCAGGCACCGCGGATCGGTCCGGCAGGCCAGGTAGATGGGTAGGCGGTCGAGCGGCGGCGCGTTGCCCACCAGGACGCGCGCGCCGGCGCCGTTGCGCAGGGCGCGCACCAGCCGGCCCAACTGCTCCTCGTAGGTGGCGGTCGGCACCTGGGCGAGCAGGTCGTTGACGCTGAGCCACACGGCCACAACGTCTGCGTCTTCGGCCAGGGCGTCGGGCAGTTCCCGATCCAGGGCCACGGCCACCGTGGCTCCGGGGATGCCGAGGTTCACCAACTCGGCGGCCGGCGGCAGGACGGTGCGCTTCAGCACCTCCGGCCAGGCGTCGGTGTCGGGGTCCTCGGCGCCGTACCCCACGGCGTCGCTGGCACCCACGACCACATACCGGGGGGCCCCAGCCGCCTCAGCGGCCCCCGCCGATGCCGGAACCCGTCGGCGGGTGGTGTCGTCGGTGTCCCCGTCGTTCGAGCACGACACCAGGAGGACGGCCACGAGGGCGAGGGCCGGCGGGAGGATGGACATACTGCCCCAGCGTAGGAAGCGGTCGGCGACACGGGGCATCGGGTTGCCGGCGCTACCGCCATGTGCGCGATTGGGCGGCGCGATGCCGAAGGCGCAGACCGCGGCCGCGATGAGCAGGCCGACGGGCAACCTTGGGCCACCTCGGATATCCGCAACGAGGTGCCCCCTGGCCCCTGTGTTGCGGTTCGCAGCTCCCAGGTGCCACACTGTCTGCACCGTGCCCGCGACCCGAATCCTCGTAGCCACCTAACGCACGCCGTTCCTCCGCGCGTGCGTCACGACCTCCCAGCCGGGAGGTCGTTTTCGTTCCCGACCACAAACGCTCCGTCACTCCCGACCCAGAAGGCGCACACCATGAAGCTGACCGGGGCCCAGGCCCTCATCAAGAGCCTCGAGATGGAAGGGGTGGAGGTCATGTTCGGCCTTCCGGGCGGGGCCATCCTGCCTGTCTACGACCCCATCATCGACTCCACCATCCGCCACATCCTCGTGCGCCACGAGCAGGGCGCCGGCCACATGGCTGAGGGCTACGCCCACGTGACCGGCCGCCCCGGCGTGGCCATCGTCACCAGCGGCCCGGCGGCCACCAACATCGTCACGCCCCTGTGCGACGCCTACATGGACTCGATCCCCCTCGTCGTGATCACCGGTCAGGTGCCGTCGGCCGCCATCGGCAGCGACGCCTTCCAGGAGTGCGACACCACCGGCATCACCATGTCGGTGACCAAGCACAACTGGCTGGTGATGGACGCCCAGGATATCCCCCGCATTGTGCGTGAGGCGTTCCACATCGCCACGACGGGGCGGCCGGGGCCCGTGCTCATCGACGTCCCCAAGGACGTGAGCATGCAGATGATGGACTGGTACTGGCCCGACAGCGTCGACCTGCCCGGGTACAAGCCCACCACAGTCGGCCACCCCCGGATGATCAAGGAGGCGGCCCGCCTCATCGGCGAGAGCCACCGGCCGGTGATCTACGCCGGGGGCGGCATCCTGAAGGCCCGTGCGGCGGAGGCGCTGCGCACGCTGGCAGAGATGACCGGTATCCCGGTAGTCACCACGTTGATGGCCAGGGGGGCGTTCCCCGACCGCCACGAGCTGTGCCTCGGCATGCCCGGTATGCACGGCAACTACACGGCCGTCACCGCCATGCAGAAGTCCGACCTCCTGATCGCATTGGGCTCGCGCTTCGACGACCGGGTCACGGGCAAGGTCCCGTCGTTCGCCCCCGAGGCCAAGATCATCCACGTCGACATCGACCCCGCCGAGCTGGGCAAGGTCCGCCGGCCCGACGTGCCCATCGTGGGCGACTGCCGCCAGGTCATCGGCGAGCTGGTGAAGGCGATCGAGGCCATGGGCGGCGCGGATTCGCAGCCCGACCGCACGGAGTGGATGGCCCAGTTGCGCCAGTGGCAGAAGGAGTTTCCGCTCCACTACGAGCAGTCGTTCGAGGAGGGCGGGGCGCTGAAGCCCCAATACGTCATCGAGCAGCTGCGCGACGCCACGCCGGACGACTGCATCGTGGTGTCCGGCGTGGGCCAGCACCAGATGTGGACCTCCCAGCACTGGAAGTTCGACTACCCCTACACCTGGGTCAACTCCGGTGGCCTCGGCACCATGGGCTTCGCCGTGCCCGCCGCCATCGGGGCCAAGGCCGGCATGCCCGACCGCATGGTGTGGGCCGTCGATGGCGACGGCTGCTTCCAGATGACCGCACAGGAGCTGGTGACAGCGGCGGCGGAGCGGATTCCCGTCAAGATCGCCATTCTGAACAACGCCTACCTTGGCATGGTGCGCCAGTGGCAGGAGATGTTCTACGAGGAGCGCTACTCCGAGGTGTACCTGTCGCCCGACCTGCCCGACTACGTGAAGTGGGCCGAGGCCATGGGCTGCGTGGGCCTGCGGGTCGAGCGGCCCGAAGAGGTCCTGCCGGCCATCGAAAAGGCCAATTCGATCGACGACCGGCCGGTGGTCATCGACTTCCGCACGGACTCGTCCGAGAAGGTGTACCCGATGGTGGCCGCCGGCCATTCCAACGACGACATCATCGTCGACCCCGCCCACGGCGAGGGCGGCCGATGAGCCCCTCCGCAGCTACGCCGGCCCACCAC
>JBKJNA010000076.1:0-46326 GCA_046596195.1 Acidimicrobiales bacterium
CCGGTCATGAGCTGGAGGTAGTCGATGACCACCAGGCCGAGGCCCTCGCGGCTCTTGAGCCGGCGGGCCTTGGCCCGGATGTCCATGATCGTGAGGTTGGGGTTGTCGTCGACGAAGATCGGCGCCTCGCCCAGGCGGCCGATGGCGTGGCTGATCTTGGGCCAGTCGGTCTCCAGCAGGCGGCCGTTTCGCATGCGGGTGGCGTCGACCCGGGCCTCGGCGCACAGCAGGCGCTGGGTGATCTCGTGGTGGCTCATCTCCAGCGAGAACATGAGCACCGGCGTGCGGGACTCCATGGCGGCGTGGGCCACGATGCCGAGGGCGAAGCTGGTCTTGCCCATGGATGGGCGGGCGCCGAGGATGATGAGGTTGGACGGCTGGAGGCCGGCCAGTCGCTCGTCGAGGTCGGTGTAGCCGGTGGGGACACCGGTGATCGACTCGCCCCGCTCGTACAGGGCCTCGAGGTGGTCGAGGCTCTTGGTGAGCAGGTCGCGCAGGGGGGCCAGGGTGTCGGCCACCCGGCGCTGGCCCAGCTGGAACACCAGGGTCTCCGCCTTGTCGACGGCCTGGGCGACGTCGTCGGGCATCTCGTAGCCCAGTTCGGCGATCTCCGACGCCACGCCGATGAGGCGGCGCAGGAGGGCATGCTCCTCGACGATGCGGGCGTAGCGGGGGGCGTTGCCGATGGCCGGGGTGTTGGCCTGGAGGGAGATGAGGGTGGGCGGCCCGCCGATGGCCTCCAGCAGCCCGGCCCGGCGCAGCTCGTCGGCGACGGTGACCGGGTCGGCCGGCTCGCCCTGGGCGTACAGCGACGTGACAGCGTCGAACACGTGGCCGTGGGCCGGCTTGTAGAAGTCGTCGCTGCCGCAGATCTGCACCGCTTCGACGATGGCGTCGCGCGACAACAGCATGGCCCCGAGGAGCGATTCCTCGGCGTGCAGGTCGTGCGGGACGACCCGTCGCGGTCCTGGGACCTGGCTTCGCCGGGCGTCGTCGATCGAGCGGACCATCAGTCAGGCCATCACAGCCGCAACGGCGTGTGGACGACCAGCCCTGTTTTCCTGTGGATTCACCGTGGAAACCCCTCCTGTTCACCCACAGGGGAACGTCTGTTCGGAGGGTAACGGAGGGGTGCGACAGTCACCGCGCCCGCCAAAGCCGCTGAGGACGACCTCCGGATGCCCGGGCGTGGAACTCCGCGGAACCTGCGTTGGACGGGCGGGCCGAGGCCCGCACCGGGTCAGCGGTCGGTGACGACCTCGACGTTGAGCCGGAACTCGACGTCGGTGTGCAGCTTCACCGGGATCTCGTGGGAGCCGAGGGCCTTGATCGGCTCGTCGATGTGGAGCCGGCGCCGGTCGAGCTCGACACCTGACTGGGCGGTGACGGCATCGGCGATTTCGGCGGCCGTGACCGAGCCGAACAGCCGGCCTTCGCGCCCGGCACGGGCCGGGATCTTGATGACAAGCGGCACGAGCTTGCGGGCCACCGCCTCGGCGCCCTCGCGGTCGCGGGCGTCCTTGACGTCGCGCGAGCGCCGCATGGCGTCGGCCTGGGCCTGCACTCCGGGCGTGGCCTTGATGGCCCGGCCCTTGGGCACGAGGTAGTTGCGGCCGAAGCCGTCGGCGACGTCGAGGACGTCGCCCTTCTTGCCCACGCCGTCAACGTCGACACGCAGCACGACCCGCATCTACGCCTCCGCCGTGTCGTCGCCGCCACCGGCGGCCACGACCTCGAGATCGGCGCCCGCCGCGGCGGTGCTGGTGGCGTCGGCGTCGCCCTCACGGCCCGGGGGCGGGCCCGAGGGCCGGGGCGGGGCGCCGTCGCGCGGGGCCATGGGCCCACGGGAGCCGCCCGGTCCGCCACGGCCGCCGCCGCCACGGCCACCCGTGCGCTCCGTGACGGTGCGCTGGGTGTACGGCAGGAGGGCCAGCTCGCGGGCGGTCTTGATGGCCACCGCCACCTCGCGCTGGTGCTGGGTGCAGTTGCCGGAGACCCGGCGGGCGCGGATCTTGCCCCGGTCGGACATGAACCGGCGGAGGATGTTGACCTCCTTGTAGTCCACCCATGCGATGTGCTCGGTGCAGAAGATGCAGACCTTCTTCTTGCCGCCCCGGCGCCCCTCGCGCGGGGCGCGCTTGGTGCCGCGGTCGCGATCGTTGTTGCGTGCCATCTAGAAGGGCTCCTCGTCGTACTGCGGGGGGGCGGACTGGCCGCGGCCGGCGGGCGCCGGGGCCTGGGCGGGGCGGTTGCCGTAGGAGCCCCCGGATGGGCCGTTGCCGCCGGACTGCCCCGAGGGGCCGCCGCCCTCGCCTGGGGCGCGCTTCTCGTTGCGGGTGACGGTGGCGGTGGCCCAGCGCAGGCTGGGACCGATCTCGTCGGCGATGACCTCGACCTTGTACTGCTTCTCGCCCTGCTGGTTATCCCAGGAGCGCTGCTCCAGGCGGCCGGTGACGACGATGCGCGAGCCCTTGGTGAGCGACTCGGCGGCGTTCTCCGCCATCTCCCGCCAGCACACCACGTCGAAGAACGACACCGCTTCCTTGCGCTCGCCGCTCTGGCGGTCGGTCCACACCCGGTTGACGGCCAGGCCCAACGTGGCGGTGGCCTGCCCGGTGGGCGTGAAGCGCAGCTCGGGGTCGCGGGTTACGTTGCCGACCAGGGTGACTGTGTTGTCCATATCGCTCAGCTCTCTTTCGCGCTCGGCCCGTCGGGGGCCGTACCACTGGGTGCAGTGGCGGCCGCCACCGGGCGCTTGGCCCGGGTAGCCGCGAGAGGCAGGCGGATCACTTTGTGGCGCACGACGCCGTCGGCCAGTGTGAGCATCCGGCTCAACTCGTCCATCGCCGCCGGCTCAGCCGACGCCTCCAGGAGGACGTAGTAGCCCTCCCAGCGATGGTTCAGCTCATAGGCGAACCGGCGCTTGCCCCACCGGTCGACCCGACCGGGGTTGCCGCCGGACGCCGAGATGATCCCGGTGGCCCGGTCGAGGGTGGCGCGTATGACGTCCTCTTCCAGGGCAGGATCGAGGATGATCATGACTTCGTAGGGCCGCAAGGGCCACTCCTCCCTCTGGACCCGACGCCGAGGCGCTCGGGGCCCCGGCGGACCCGGGGCAGGGTTACTTCGTACAGCCGGGTCACTGTAGTCGATGTCGCTCTCGTCGATCCGGGCGCCTGCTCCATAGGCCCAGTATCGCGGGGCGGTGTGACAGCCTCCTCGCCGAGACCGTTCAGTCGTAGGCCCGGATGGTGCGGACGTTGAGGACCACCATGACCACCCCTGCGACAGCCACCACGGCGAAGCCCCGGCCGATCGCCTCCCAGGCCAGGTCCTCGAGGATGAGCGACCGCAGCGCTTCCATGATGTAGGTGACCGGGTTGAGGGTCGCGGCGATCTCCATCGGCCTGGTCAACAGGTCCCGGGGGACGAAGTTCGGCGTCAGGAACAGCAGCGGGAAGAACACCAGCGAGCCGGACTGGGTGGCCGCCGCGCTGCGGGACTTGAGGGCGATGAGCTGCACGAACCCCGAGAAGACGACCGCCCACCCCGCCGCCAGCGCCAGGAGCAGCACGAACCCGAGCGGGCCGCTGGCCACGGAGATGCCGAAGGGCAGGGCGGCGAGCACGATGAGGGCGGAGATGACGAAGCACTTGGCTCCCTCCGCGACCAGCCTGCCCAACACGATGGCGGCCCGGGACACGGGCGCAGCTCGGAGCTTGTCGAAGTAGCCGCCCTCGATGTCCTCCACGAGGTACAGGGCTGCGCTGCCGAACGAGGCGGCCAGCAGGATGGCACTCGGCACCTGGAAGGCGGCGTAGTTCTGGCCCTCGAGGAAGCCTGTGGCGCCGGAAGGGAAGAGCCTTCCGGCCTGGCCCACGTTGACGACCAGGAAGAACAGCGGGATGAACACCGTGGGGAAGAGCGCCTCCGGTGTGCGCAGGGCCTCCCGGATGGCCCGCATGCCGAGCACGCCGAACGCGGTCACTGGTGCACCATCCCTTCGGGATGTCGCACCAATGAGTCACCTATGGACCGTCCTCCCGGGCCGGTCACTGGTGCACCATCCCTTCGGGATGTCGCACCAATGAGTCACCTATGGACCGTCCTCCCGGGCCGGTCACAGCACCTCCTGCACCTGTCCGGCGACGCGCTCGCGGGTGCGGCCGGTGGCGTGGAGGAAGACGTCGTCGAGCGAGGGGTCGTGGTCGAGGGACAGCTCCCTGCGGAGCTCGGCCTTCAGTTCGGCCGGCGTGCCCTCCTTCACGATCAGCCCGTCGTCGATGATCGCCAGGCGGTTGCAGAGCTGATCGGCTTCCTCCAGGTACTGGGTGGTGAGGAAGACCGTGGTCCCGAGGGCGTTGATCCGGCGCACCTCGTCCCACACGATGAGCCGGCTGGCCGGGTCGAGGCCGGTGGTCGGCTCGTCGAGGAAGAGCACCTGGGGTCGGTGCACGAGGGCCGACGCCAGGTCGAGCCGTCGCTTCATGCCCCCCGAGTAGCCCTTGATGCGACGGTCGGCCGACTCGACGAGGTCGACCAGTTCCAGGAGCTCACCGGCCCGCCGGGCGGCCTGCGCAGGGGTGCTGCCGAACAGGCGGGCCTGTAGGACGAGCAGCTCACGACCGGTCTGGCGCTGGTCGAGCCCCGCCTCCTGCAGTGCGACCCCGATGCCGCGACGGGCGGCGTCGGGGTCCGCGGCGACGTCGACACCGGCAACGCGCGCCGTGCCCGAGGTGATGGTCATCAGCGTCGTGAGCATGCGGACGGTGGTGGACTTGCCGGCGCCGTTGGGCCCGAGGAAGCCGAAGATCTCGCCCTCGCCCACGTGCAGGTCGACGCCCCGCACCGCGTCGACGGCGCCGCTGCGGCCGGAGAACCGCTTGACGAGCTGCTCGGCCTCCACCGCAAGCACCATCGACCCGACCCTACCAAGGCGACGGTTCTGCGGGGTTCGGGAGGCGTGGCGGGGGGAACGACTACGGCCGAGCGACTACTCGGCGACGGACGCGACACCGTCCCGCTACCGGAGGGACGGAGACAACTGATGGCCCAGACCAGACGACCAGCTCGCAAGGCGCTCCCCAAGCACCCGACGGCCGAAGCCCGAACGACGTCGACGGAGCCGCAACCGACAGGCGGGCCCACCGGCGGCGGACTCGAGGGCGACCCGACGGCCCCGGCCACGGCGCCGGCGAAGGGCTCCCCCGCTGTCGGCTCCGCGGCCAGGGACGCAGCCGTCGGGCTCACCTGGGCCCAGCAGGGCGACGCCGTCACCACCGCCCAGGGCACGCCGGTCGACGACACCGACAACTCACTCCGGGCCGGCCCGCGCGGGCCGACGCTCCTCGAGGACCACCACCTCCGCGAGAAGATCATGCACTTCGACCACGAGCGCATCCCCGAGCGGGTGGTGCACGCGCGGGGCGCAGGCGCCCATGGCCGCTTCGAGCTCTTCGAGTCGCTGGAGGACATCACCCGGGCCGCCGTTCTCACCGATACCACCGCCGTCACCCGGGTGTTCGTGCGGTTCTCCACCGTGGCCGGGTCGCGTGGCTCGGCGGACACGGCTCGCGACGTCCGGGGCTTCGCCGTGAAGCTCGCCACGGCCGAGGGCACCTGGGACCTGGTGGGCAACAACATCCCGGTCTTCTTCATCCAGGACGGGATCAAGTTCCCCGACTTCATCCACGCCGTGAAGCCAGAGCCCGACCGCGAGATCCCCCAGGCCCAGTCCGCCCACGACACGTTCTGGGACTTCGTTTCACTGCAGCCCGAGACCACCCACATGCTGCTGTGGGTCATGTCGGACCGCGCCATCCCCCGCTCGTACCGCACCATGGAGGGCTTCGGCGTCCACACCTTCCGGCTGGTGAACGCGGCCGGCGCGACGTCGCTGGTGAAGTTCCACTGGAAGCCGGCGGCCGGCATCCACAGCCTGGTGTGGGAGGAGTCCCAGAAGCTGGGCGGCATCGATCCCGACTTCCACCGCCGCGACCTGTGGAACGCCATCGAGGCCGGCGCACTCCCGCAGTGGGATCTCGGTGTGCAGGTGATGCCCGACACCGAGGACCAGACCTTCGAGGGCATCGACCTTCTCGACCCCACCAAGCTCGTGCCCGAGGAGCTGTGCCCGGTCCGCCTTGTGGGCCGGATGACCCTCGACGCCAACCCGGCCAACTACTTCGCCGAGACCGAGCAGGTGGCGTTCCACCCCGGCCACCTCCCCCCGGGCATCGACCTCACCGACGACCCGCTCCTGCACGCCCGCCTGTTCTCCTACCTCGACACCCAGATAACGCGTCTCGGGGGCCCCAACTTCAACCAGCTCCCGATCAACCGGCCCGCCGCTGCCGTGAACGACAACCAGCGCGACGGCCATGGCCAGCAGGCCATCCACACCGGGCGGGCCGCTTATTCGCCCAACAGCATCGGCGGTGGGTGCCCGTTCGCCACCGGCGACACCGGCTACGTGCACGTGCCCCAGCCGGTGGAGGGCGTCAAGGCCCGCCGGCGGGCCCAGTCGTTCGACGACCACTACTCCCAGGCCACCCTGTTCTTCGCCAGCCTGAGCGAGGTCGAGCAGGACCACGAGATCGAGGCCTTCTCCTTCGAGCTGTCCAAGGTGGCCGACCCGGCGATCGTGGCCCGGATGCTGGGCAACCTGGGCAACGTCGACGGAACCCTGGCCGCCAGCGTTGCGCTCCGCCTCGGGCTGCCGGCGCCGTCCGGCGCGCCAGCCGAGGACGTGGGCATCTCGCCGGCGCTGTCGCTGGCGCCGGTTGCGCCGGGGCCCGTCGCCGGCCGGGTGGTCGGCGTCCTCGTCGCCGATGGGACCGATGGCGCCGGAGTCGCCTCCCTACGCAAGGCGCTAGACGCAGCCGGCGTGGCCATGCACGTCATCGCCCCGCACGGGGGTGCGGTGAAGGGGGCCGGCCGGTCCACCATGACGGCCGACGCCACCGTCTTCAACACGGACTCGGTGGTGTACGACGCCCTCGTGGTCGCCGCCGGCGCCGACCTTTCCGACCCGAAGGTGACCGTGATGCTCCAAGAGGCCTACCGCCACTGCAAGACGCTGGCGGCGTGGGGCTCGGGCACCGCTGGCCTGGAGGCGGCGGGCATAGGCTCGGACGACGCCGGGGTGGTCACCGCCGACCGGATGACCAAGGCGTTCGCCGGCGCCGTGCTCGCAGCACTGGGCTGGCACCGCCACTGGGAACGCTGACGCCGGGCGGTGGCCCCCGTCAGCGCCGGCAGGCGCCGCCCACGGTGAGAACGGACCCTTCGGCGATCCCGAGCTTGCCCAGATCCCCCTGGAGCACTTCGATCGCCTGGCGGTAGGGGCCGGCCGGCGGGTAGGTGGGGCAGCCGTCCTGGTCGGGGCACGAGGCCATATCGGCAGCCGACACGAAGCGACCGTCGGCGCCGAACCAGGCGATGCTCAGCCCGACCGGCACGCCGCGCATGTAGAAGCCGCCGGACGAGTCGGCATCGAACTCGAAGACCATGGCGTCGAAGCCGGCCAGGTCGCGCCGGCCCATCAGCCCCCTGGCCCGCTGCTCCTCGGTGCTGGCGAGAAGGGCGCAGTACTGGCCGGCCGTGCCACCATCGGCCGGCACCACCTGGAAGGCCGTCTCCCCGAATCCCGGGACGCCGCCGAGGGTGGGGTCCTCCGGGCCGTTGGCGCCCACGGTGAGGAACCCGATCACGCTCAGCACGGCGACGACGAGCACGGCCCAGCCCAGCACCTTGTAGGTGGTCTTCGGGTCCCGTCGCTTCGAGTGCTTGCCGGCCATCAGCCCAGGCCCGCCCGCGCTGGGTGGGTGGCGACCGTCACGCCGACTTGCTAGCACCTCGAAGCCGCCCCAGGGCGGCGACCGCCTCGTCGGCCAACTGGTAGCTCTCGGCGTCGGAGGGGAAACGGCCGGCCCGAACGTCGGCGGCATAGGCGGCAATGGCGGCAACGCCCTCGGCCTTGAGGTTGGCGTACCGGCGCACGAACCGGGGCAGCACACGGTCCTCCAGGCCCACGGCGTCGTGGAAGACGAGCACCTGGCCATCGCAGGAGGGCCCGGCTCCGATGCCGATCGTGGGCACGTCGACCGCCTCGGTGACCATCCGCGCCACCGGGGCGGGGACGCCCTCCAGCACGATGGCGAAGCAGCCGGCGGCGGCCAGGGCGATGGCGTCGTCGACCAGAGCGGCGGCGGCGGCGGCGTCCCGCCCCTGCACCTTGTAACCGCCGGTGGCGTGCACCGACTGGGGGGTGAGGCCGATGTGGCCCATCACCGGGATCTCGGCGTCGAGGAGGGCGGCGATCATCGCCACTCGCTTGCGGCCCCCCTCCAGCTTCACCGCCTGGGCGCCGGCCTGCACCAGGCGGCCGGCATTGCGGACGGTGTCCTCGGCGCTCACGTGGTAGCTGAGCCAGGGGAGGTCGGCCACGACCAGGGCACGCGGCCTGGCACGGGCCACGGCGCCGGTGTGGTGCGCCATGTCGTCCACCGACACGTGCAGGGTGTCGTCGTAGCCGAGCACCACCATGGCGACGGAGTCCCCCACCAGGATGATGTCGACGCCCGCCTCGTCGGCGATGCGGGCCGTGGGGGCGTCGTAGGCGGTCACCATGACGAGGGGCGGCGCCGCGCCTACCTCGGCGAGACGGACCTTTCTGGCCCGCACGGCGGGCACGGTCATTGCGGCAGGCCTGGTGGTCATCCGGGACTCCTTTCCGTCCGGCGCCCGAGGGCTGCCGGCGGGAGAACTCGCCGCCAGTGTACCCGGGAGAGCGCCCAGAAGCCCCGGGTGGGCCGTGATGGCCGCAGCGCCGTCGGTGCTGCGGCGTCGTCCTCCCAGGCGGAGATCGGCGCGACGCCGGGAGCTGGCTGGTTACCCGGAGCCGATGCCGAGGAGTCCCGTCGGAGGCGGCGTGGTCGGCGGGTTGGTCGTCGTGGTCGGCGGCGCAGTGGTGGCGGGAGCGGAGCCCGGAGTGGTGCTCGATGGATTGGTGCTCGATGGATTGGGCACCAGCGTCGACGACGTGGTGGTGGTCGGCAGTATGACGCCCTTCGGTGGCGTGAGGATCTTGCCCCGGCCGGTGTTGGCGGTGGCGAACGAGCCGGCGTCGATGCCCTTCGTCGCCTCCTGCATGAACCGGCGGAAGAGCTGTGCGGGGAACGAGCCACCGTTGACCTTGCGGCCCCGCACGTTGTCCATCTTGCGGACGTTGCCCTCGGGGAAGCCCATCCACACGGCAGTGGTGAGCTTGGGCGTATAGCCAACGAACCAGGCGTCACCGAAGTCCTGGGTCGTACCCGTCTTGCCCGCCACCGGCTTGCCGATCCTGGCCGCCGTGCCCGAGCCCTCGGTGACGACCTTCTGGAGGGCCAGGTTCACGACGTCAGCCTGGCCCTGGTCGAGCACCCGGGTGCGCGTGGGTGGGCGGGGCGGCTTCAACACCTTCCCGTCGGCCGTGGCCACCTCGACGATCACGGTCGGCTCGACCCGCACGCCCCGGTTGGCGAAGGTGGAGAAGGCGCCGGCCATCTCCAGTACCGACACCTCCGACGTCCCGAGGGCCAGCGAGATGTTCTCGACCAGGTCCGAGGTGACGCCCGCGTCATGGGCCATCTTCGCCACCTTGGCCGACCCGATCGCCTTGATGAGCTGGGCGTAGACGGTGTTCACCGAGTTGCGGGTGGCGTCGATGAGGCTGACCGCCTCGCCGAAGTCGGCGTCCTCGAAGTTCCTGACGATGTAGTCCTTGCCCTCGTTGGCCTTGGGGAAGGAGATCTCGGGGGGGCCGGCAAGGGTGGACTGGGCGCTGTAGCCGTCGCGCAGGGCGGCAGCGAGCACGAACGCCTTGAACGTGGACCCCGGCTGGCGGCCGGTGCCGCCGCCGTCCTTCCCGACCGCCAAGTTGACCTTGGCGAAGGCGTCGGCCGCGTTCCAGTCGCGGCCACCCACCATGGCCTTCACCCGGCCCTGGTCGTCGATCGCCACCAATGCACCGGCTGGGTCGCCGGGCTTGTCCAGGAACCCGTAGACGGCGTCGTAGGCCTGCTCCTGCATGCGCAGGTCGAGGGTGGTGGTGACCCGGAGGCCGCCCGAGTACAGGGCGGTACGGCCGTAGGTGGCCTCGAGCTGGCGGCGCACGTACTCCACGAAATACTGGGTTCCCTTGTCGGGCCGGGCGAACGTGGTCTCCGCCTGGGCCTTGGCCACCACGTAGGCCGACACCGGCTCCTTCTCCACCTCTACCCGCTGGGCGTGGGTGATGGCCTTCGTCTGCTCCATGGCAGTGAGGATCCGGGCCCGGCGGGCGGCCGCCACCTCGGGCGATTTGGTGGCGTCGGCCGCCTCCGGCAAGCGCACGAGGCCGGCCAGGTAGGCGCCCTCCCGCAGGCCCAGCTCGCCCACGTCCTTGCCGAAGTACGACCGGGATGCGGCCTGCACGCCGTAGCTGCCCCGGCCCAGGTAAATGGTGTTCAGGTAGCGCTCGAGGATCTCCTTCTTGTCGTATCGGCGCTCGAGCTTCACCGCCAGCACCGCTTCCTTGAGCTTGCGCAGGACGGTGCGCTCGCGGTCGAGGTAGACGTTCTTGACGTACTGCTGGGTGATGGTGGACCCACCCTGGAGCGCCTTGCCCCGCACGTCGGCCCAGGTGGCCCGGGCGATGCCCACCGGGTCGATGCCGGCGTGGTCGAAGAACTCCCGGTCCTCGGCGGCCAGGACGGCGTCGACCACGACCTTGGGCACCTGGTCGAGGTGGACCAGGACGCGGTTCTCGCCGTTGTCGAGTGACGCCAGCCGGGCGCCGTTGGCATCGAGGATGATCGTGGTCTCGTCGAGTCCCACCTCGGGCGGCAACGGCACCCGCACCAGGAGGTAGGCGGACCCGGAAAGGGTCGTGAAGACCATCAGGGTCGCCAGGAACAGCAGCCGCCGGTAGCGCCAGACCCGGCTGCGGCGCGACGCGGCCGGTCGGCGCGGTGGCGAGGGCTTGGGGGGCATGACAGGGAGCGGCGCGCCCGTTTCTCGAAGCGCCGGTGGCCTCCAAGCTACCCGTCGACCGGTGATTCCGGCCGTTGCCGGGCGGGACGGAGACGGCCCTGGCGGCGGGGCGGGACGAGGACGACGACAGGGCCGCCGGGCCCGTTCGCACGAGGGACCGGGCCCTCCACGTCGGCGGCTGGCGGCGTGGCGGCGGGCTGGCGGCGGGCTGGGCGGGCGGCGGCGGCGACCAGGGCCAGGGTGGTGGTGGCGGCGGCGACGGCGGCGCCGCGGTCGTAGGCACCGGTCCCATCGCCTCCGGCCCAGGCCCAGGTGCCGGGCACCAGCAGGAGCCAGCCGGCCAGGACGAGGGCGGGGAGGGCGGCCGGCGACGGACGAGCAGGGCCGTTCCGGTCGGGCGTTGCCGTTGCGGCCCGCAGGGCGAGGGCCAGCGCCACCCCGGCTGCGGCCGCAGCCACGGCGAGCGCCGGGTCGCTCCGCCCCGGCGGCACGAGGGCGGCAGCGAGGGCGGCGGCACCGGGAAGACCGAGGAGGGCGGCGCCTCGATGATCGACGGCGAGGGCCAGCACGGCGGCCGCACCCAGCAACGGCGCAGCCGCACCGAGGGGGGCCGACGACGAGGCAGCCGCCACTGCAAGGGCGGCCAGGGCGATGGTGGGTCGGGACGGAAGGGCAATGGCCGCAGCGACGGCCAGCCCACCCGCCACCACGGCGGCGGGCCCGGCCGAGAGGCGTTCGGCGACCGGTAGGGCCACGGCCAGCGCAGGGACGGCGATGGCCCACGCCCGCGGCGGGCCGACAGCGGCCGCTCCCACCAGCACGGCGGCGCCTGCCAGGAGGAGGCCGAGGGCCACCCGGTTGCCGGCGGGCAGCGCCCACTCGCCGCCGTCGATCCGCTCCACCACCACGCCGGTGGCCAGGAGGCCGCAGCCGGCGACGAGGCCGAGGGAGTCCACCAGCGCCCGGACCCGGGCCCGCCGGCGGTCTCGGCGGTCCGGAGCCGGACCGGTCAGCAGTCGGGCCGTGGATGCGACCGCTGCCTCGACACCGGCCAGAACCACGAGCACCAGCGCGAACAAGGCGGTGCTGCCGCCCACCGCCCCGGCCGCAGCCGCCGGCAGCACGAGCACCAGCACCCCACCGGTCTGCAACGTGCCGAGCGACGTGGCCCTCCAGCCGGCGCCGAGCAGCGCCGCCGTCGCCGCAGCGGCGGCCGCTCCGGCCGCCGTGGTGGTGACGGGAGAGGCGTCAGCGCCGCCGAGGGCGATGGCCACCCATGCCGCCACGACCACTGCGCACAGGGCGGCCCACGCCCCGCCGGCCTGGGTCATCGGTTGATGGACCGTCCGCCCGGGCGTCATGACGCCACGGCGAGCAGGAGGGCGACGCCGGCCAGCGCGATCCCCACCGCCTGCGCCGGCCGTCTCGGGAGCAGGCGGCCGGCGACCAGCGCCACGGCCACGCCGGCCGCCGTTGCTCCCATGCGCACAGCGATGTCGGCCGGTCCCCCCGGCGCCGGCCCGGCCACGCCGAGGGCGGCGGCCGCGCCGAAGGCAATCGCCGGCCAGCCGGCAGGTGCAGCCACCACCAGGGCCACGGCTGCGCACCAGGTCGCCGCCACGGCGCCGGCCGGACCCACCGACCCGCCCGGGCCCAGCACCGCCTGGGCGCCGGCGATGGCGTCGAGCGACGTGGAGCCCCACCGCAGGGCGAAGGCGACCACCGCGGTGGCGGCCACAACGGCGCTCCCGAGCTCAGCCGCGGCCAGGCCGAGGAGCACGGCGAGCAGCACCGCCTCCCCGGACGACGTGGCGGCGACGGTCGCGGCGGCGACGGTGGTGGCCAGGCGCAGCGGACTGTCAGGCGGGCGGGGCGGCGGCCGGTCGAGCGGGCGGGGCGCCACCGCGTCCTCGGGAGCCACCGTGGCAGCGTCGGCCGGGACTCGGCGGCGCCGGCGGCGTGGCGGCAGATCGAGAGGGCGCTGCCGCGACGTGTCGTCGGGAATCTCCGTGCCGGCGTCGGGCGCGACCCGGCGGCGCCGTCGCTGTCTCGTCGTGGCGGGGCCGGCCGTCAGGTGGACGAGGCCCGGCGGCGGCGTCCGGCCGCGTAGGTGCGGGCCAGGTGGTTCCATGAACAACCCGTGCACACCTCCACCACGTAGCACGCCACGTCGCCGGCTCGGCGGGTGAGCTTGACCAGCTCGGCCGGGCTGGCGAACGCTGCCCCGCCCGGTGGCAGGCGGGGCCCGAATGCGTACGACACGTGCACCAGTGCGGGCTCCTCGCAGATGGGGCACGGCTGGCTGGCCGGCGTGCCCATGCCCGTCGCCGTGCGTAGGAGCTCGGGGTGGGCGTCGCACACGTCGAGGCGTGACAGGCGGCCCCGGCGGAACTCCTTGACGATGGCGTTGCGGGCCAGCCGGTAGTCGATCTGGCCCGGCGCAGCAGCTGCCCCGGGTGCGCCTCGCACGGTTTCGGGCCGGAAGCTCACGGGTCGTAAGGGTAGCCCCGCCCGCTCACGCCGGCGCCCAGGAGGGCGCGAACCAGAGCAAGCGGCGCTAGCACGACCTGCGGTCGGTTTTGACAACCGGCCCGCCGCTGGTATCGTGATCCTTGATATATCGAATCGATACATCGATAGATGCAACCAATCGCATCGCACAAAACCACACCGGAGCACACGTGCTGGAGTTGGCCATCCTGGGGCTGCTGAAAGAGCAGGAGCTCCACGGGTACGAACTGAAGAAGCGCCTCGGCGAGACGCTGGGGCCGCTGTCGAGCGTGTCGTTCGGCTCGCTGTACCCCGCCCTGGCCAAGCTGGAGGCGGCCGGCGCAGTGAAGGCGGTGGAGGCCAACGAGGCCCCGCCGTTCCCGCCGGTGCCCATGACCGGCTCCATCGGCGGCGAGCTGGCCGCCTTCCGGGCGCGGCGCGCCGCCGTGCGCGGGCCCAAGGGCACGCGCGGCAAGAAGGTCTACGGCATCACCGAACGGGGAGAGCGGCTGTTCGCCGAGCTCCTCGTGGCGGACGCAGCGGGCGACGACGACCGGGGGTTCTCCCTCCGGCTGGCCTTCGCCCGCTACCTCCCCGCCGACGCCCGGCTGGGGCTCTTCGAGCGCCGCCGGGCCCTACTGGTGGAGCGACTCGCCAAGGCCCGGTGCAGCATCCGGGCCGGCCGCGAGCGCCTCGACAACTACACCCGCTCCCTGTTGGAGCACGGAACCGAAGCCACGGAGCGAGACATCTCCTGGCTCGACAAGCTCATCGCCGCTGAGCGGCAGGAGGATCAGTCATGAAGAAGTCCGTCAAGGTCGCCATCGCCGGTGTGGGCAACTGCGCCAGCTCCCTCGTGCAGGGTGTCGAGTACTACCGCGAGGCCGACCCGGCCGAAACGGTGCCCGGGCTCATGCACGTCGAGCTCGGCGGGTACCACGTGGGCGACGTGGAGTTCGTGGCTGCCTTCGACGTCGACGCGGCCAAGGTCGGCCTCGACCTCGGAAAGGCCGTGTTCGCCAGCCAGAACAACACCATCCGGTTCGCGTCCGTGGGCGACCTCGGCGTCACGGTGCAGCGCGGCCCCACCTTCGACGGCCTCGGCAAGTACTACCGGGCCACGGTGGAGGAGTCGCCGGCCGAGCCGGTCGACATTACCGAGGCCCTGCGGGCATCGGGCGCCGACGTGCTGGTGGCCTACCTCCCCGTCGGGTCCGAGGTCGCCCAGAAGCACTACGCGCAGGCCTGCATCGATGCCAAAGTGGCGTTCGTGAACGCCATCCCGGTGTTCATCGCCAGCGACCCCGAGTGGGCCCAGCGCTTCACCGACGCCGGCGTGCCCATCGTGGGCGACGACATCAAGAGCCAGGTGGGGGCCACCATCGTGCACCGCATGCTGGCCCGCCTGTTCGAGGACCGGGGCATGGTGCTCGACCGCACCTACCAGCTCAACGTGGGCGGCAACATGGACTTCAAGAACATGCTCGAGCGCGAGCGCCTCGAGTCGAAGAAGGTCTCCAAGACCCAGGCCGTCACGTCGCAGATCGACAACGGCATCGAGGCCGACGACGTGCACATCGGCCCGTCCGACCACGTGGCCTGGCTCGAGGACCGCAAGTGGGCCTATATCCGCCTGGAGGGCCGCAACTTCGGCGACGTCCCCCTCAACGTCGAGCTCAAGCTCGAGGTGTGGGACTCCCCCAACTCGGCCGGCGTCATCATCGACGCCGTCCGCTGCGCCAAGGTCGCCCTCGACCGCGGCATCGGCGGCCCCCTCGAGGGCCCGTCCGCCTACTTCATGAAGTCGCCCGCCGTGCAGCACCGCGACGAGGAAGCGCACCGCATGGTGGAGGAGTTCGCCGCCGGGTCAGCTTCGTAAGGCATCGGCGGCAAGGGCCGGGCCGGCAAGGACCCGGCCCTGCGCCAGCAGGCTCCCCATGGCCTCCGCCCCGAGCGGTCGGGCGTACAGGTAGCCCTGGCCCATGTCCGCTCCTATGGCCAGCAGCTCGGCCGCCTGTTCCGGCTCCTCGATGCCCTCGGCCACGGTGCGCAGGTTGAACGTGCGGGCCAACTTCACCACCGCCCGGGCGATGGGTCGGATAAGTCGGACGATCCAGCCCACAGGCTGGTTCTCACTTCCCCATTGTCGGCGCAGGTACATTCCTTCTGAAGCAACGGGCAGGCGGGGAAGGGCCATGTCAGGCGCCCACTCACCCGCCGATCTGCACGTGTGAAATCCGATTTGCACGTGTGAAAGCAGGCGCCGCCACCCGGCCACAACGTTCCGACGCCGCACCGTCGAGCTCGCCGTGAGAGCGCCGATTCCGAGCGCGAGATCCGCTATCGGACCTCGATGACGAGGGCGCGGTGGTCGCTTACCGGGCCTGCATCAAGCACTTCTACCGACACCACGTCGAAGCCCTCGCTGAGGAAGTGGTCGATGCGGTGGTGGGGCTCGGCCGAAGGGAAGGAGGGTTCGGTCGCCGAGGCGAGGACATAGGCCCTGTGCTCGATGGCGGGCGCCACCTGCTCCGGGTGCAGGTTGAGGTCGCCGAGGAGCACCCGTGGCACGTGGCACTTCCGCAAGGCCACGAGCACTACCTCCAGCTGGGGCACCGCCTCCTCGGCGTGAACCGAGAGGTGTGCGGCGGCCACGGTGAAGACCCGGTCGTCGACTATCACGTCGGCCAGGATGAAGCTGCGCTCCTCGTGATGGCGGTTGAGCCGGGGCAAGGGCACCGTCTCGGCCTGGTCGATGATGCCGCGCACGAGTAGGGCGTTGCCGTAGCGGCCCCGGAGGCCCAGGTGCCGGGCCGCACCGAAGTAGCAGGTCATGCCCGTCGCCCTCGCCACGGCGGCCGCCTGGTCGACGCCGCCGGAGCGGGCGGCCCGCACGTCGACCTCCTGGAGGGCGAGCACGTCCGCCTCCACGCCGGCGCAGTACCGGGCCAGCGAGTCGGTGTCCACCGGGCCGCCCGGGGTCAGGCCGTGATGGGTGTTGAAGCTGACGATCCTCATGGTCGCCTCCAACCTGTAGCAACATTCCCCCTGTGCCTGCCGACAACACCGCCGCGTGGGACCAGGCGGCTGCCGCCTACCTGGCCGGCGCCCAACTCCCCACCGACGTCGCCCACTACGGCCCCGACATCGGCACCGAGGCCGACTTCCGGCTGCTCGGCGACCTGAAGGGGAAGCGGGTCCTCGAGCTCGGCTGCGGCGCCGCCCAGAACTCCATCGCCTTCGCCAAGCAGGGCGCCATCGCCATCGGCGTCGACCAGTCGAGCGAGATGCTGGCCGCCGCCCGGCGCCGGTCCGACCAGGAGGAGGTGAAAGTCGAGCTCCGCCAGGGCGACGTGGCTGACCTGGCCTTCATGCGGGCTGACTCCGTCGACCTGGTGTTCAGCGCGTACGCCTTCGGCTACGTGGACGACCTGAACCGGGTGTTCCGCCAGGTGCACCGGGTGCTGCGGGTCGGAGCTCCCCTCGTCTTCAGCCTGCCCCACCCCGCGTACCACCTCCTCGACGACGACCATCCGGAGCAGCCGCTCCTCGTCCGTCGTTCCTACTTCGACCGGGAACCGTACGATTTCGAGTGGTTCGGCACCACATTCACCCAGTACCACCACACGCTCGCCGATCTGCACACCGCCCTCGTGCGGGCCAGCTTCTCGGTCGACACGCTCCTCGAACCCCCGCCGACCGCCGCCGGGCCCCGCAGCCAGCACTGGCAGGAGGCCTTCCTCTACGTCCCCCGCACCCTGATCGTCCGGGCCCGCAAAGAAGGAAATTAGTCCGTCCGGAACCGGACGTTCCTCATCGGGTCGATCGTCGCCGTCGACCGGCACAGCCGGCCACCGTCGCTCTGAAAACCCCTCTGCGCCAGCCCTGGGGCGCCCTTCAGGGCTCCGGTGGCCGCCTCGCAGTACCTTGCCGTGTGGGTGGGCGGCTGGTGCTCTGGGATGTGGACGGGACGCTGTTGCGGACCAACGGGATCGCGCAGCGGGCGTTCGACGTAGCCGCCGCCCACGTGTTGGGACGCGATGTCGGGGACCATGCGGTTCGGATGAGCGGGAAGACAGACCCGCTCATCGCCCTCGAGATCCTCGCCTTCGCCGGCCTCGACGACGAGGAGGCCCGGCGGCTGGTGCCCGACGTGCTGGCCAAGCTCGAGGCCGAGCTGGCGGCGGCCAAGGACCTGGTGCGGGAGCAGGGCCACGTCCTGCCCGGTGTGGCCGACGTGCTGGCCGACCTGCACGACGACCCCGACGTGGTGCAGTCGGTCCTCACCGGCAACACAGCAGCCAACGCGGCGCTGAAGCTGCAGGCGTTCAGGCTGGACCGCTGGATCGACGTCGAGGTGGGGGCCTTCGGCAGCGACCGCCACGACCGGGAGGACCTGGTGCCGGTCGCACTGGAACGGGTGGCCCGGCTACGGGGCCGCAACATCGACGCGGGCGACGTCTGGGTCGTGGGCGACACGCCCCGGGACCTGGCCTGCGCCCGGGCGGGCGGCGCCCGGTGCGCGCTGGTCGCCACCGGCCAGTTCGGCGTCGACGAGCTGGCCGTGCTGGGCGCCGACGCGGTCTTTCCCGACCTCACCGACGCCGCCGCCGTAGCCCGCCTCCTCCGCTCCTGAGGCACCGACCGGCCACCGCCGGTCGCGACGGCGTGAGGGCCCGGATTCCGCACCCTGGCGCCGTCGCCCGCCGGCGTCATCGGCCGCCCCCCGAGATCAGGTCTTGTTCTCGGCCCACCACTCGTCGAGGCGGCGGAAGGCCTCCTCCTCGCCGAGCGGGCCCTCGTCGATGCGGCTCTCGAGCAGGAAGGCGAGGGCCTTGCCCACCATCGGGCCGGGGGCGATGCCGAGGTGCTCCATGACCCGCTGGCCGTCGATGTCGGGGCGGAGGGACTTCAGCTCCTCCTCCTCCTCGAGGCGGGAGATGCGAATCTCCAGCTCGTCCATCCGCTTGGCCAGGCCGCGTGCCTTGGCCACGTTGCGGGTGGTGCAATCGCACCGGGTGAGCTCGTTGAGCTCGTCGAGCAGCGGGCCGGCGTCACGCACGTAGCGGCGCACGGCGCTGTCGGTCCACCCGCCGTCGCCGTCGCGGTAGCCGTGGAAGCGCAGGTGCAGCTCCACCAGGCGGGTGACAGCGGTGGTGTCCTCGTTGGAATACCGCAGGGCACGCATGCGGTCTCGGGTCATGCGCGCTCCCACCACCTCGTGGTGGTGGAAGGACACGCCGCCTGGGCCGAAGGCCCGGGTGCGGGGCTTGCCGATGTCGTGGAACAGGGCGGCCAGGCGGACGATGCGGTGGGTCTGGTCGACCTTCTCGACCACCGCGAAGGTGTGCTCGAGCACGTCCTTGTGGCGGTGGACCGGATCCTGCTCGAGGGCGAGGCCGGTGAGCTCGGGGAGGAAGTGGTCGGCCAGGCCGGTGTTCACCAAGAACCGCAGGCCCTCTCCCGGCAGCTCGACGGTGACCAGCTTGTCGAGCTCGATGCGGACGCGCTCGGCCGACACGATCGACAGCCGATCGCGCAGGACTTCGATCGCCTTGGCGATGGCGGGGTCGGGCAGGAGGTGGAACCCGGCGAGGAAGCGGGCCGCCCGGAGCATGCGCAGGGGGTCGTCGCTGAACGACTCCTCGGCCGACAGCGGCGTGCGCAGGCGCCGGTCGTGCAGGTCGACGGCGCCACCGTGGGGGTCGATGAGCTCCAGGTCGGGCAGGCGCAGGGCCATGGCGTTGATGGTGAAGTCCCGCCGGGACAGGTCGGTCTCGACGCTGTCGGAGAAGGCGACATCGGGCTTGCGGGACTCGGGCACGTAGGCCTCGGCCCGGTGGGTGGTGATCTCGAAGGTGCGGCCGTCCCTCTGGGCACCGATGGTGCCGAAGCGCTCCCCCTGGAGCCACACCGCGTCCGCCCCGGGCGCCACCAGGCGCTTGATCTCGTCCGGTCGGGCGTCGGTGGTGAGGTCAATGTCGAGGTTCAGGCCCAGGCGGTCGAGCAGCGCGTCGCGCACCACACCGCCCACCAGGTACAGCCTGTGGCCGGCCGCCGCGAACGGCTCGGCCAGCCAGGCTGTCTCGTCCAGCAGCGGCCGGAAACGCTCGGGGATCACCCGTCGAGGGTAGTGGGCGACCCGGAGCCGCCCGCCCCCATTCTGCGGCGGCTAGGCGGAGATCTGGGTGGGCAGGAGCCCGGCCTGCTGGAGCGCGATGCGCAGGTCGTGGGGGTTCGACGCCGCCGCCATTGCGCTGCGCAGGTCGACGGCGCCCGACTTGAACAACGCGAACAGGCTCTGGTCGAAGCTCTGCATGCCGTAATACTCGCCGTCGGCGATGATTTCGTCGATCGAGTCGTTGCCACCGGCCTCGGGGTCGACGATGCGGTCGAAGATGCGGCCGGTCATCACCAGCACCTCGACCGAGGGCACCCGGCCCTCGCGGTCCGACCGCTCCAGCAGGCGCTGGCTCACCACACCCTTGAGTGAGGAGGCGAGCGACAGGCGGACCTGCTTCTGCTGGAAGGGCGGGAAGAAGTCGACCACACGGTTCACGGTCTCCACCGCGTTGGTGGTGTGAAGGGTCGAGAGCACGAGGTGGCCGGTCTCGGCCGCGGCCAGGGCGGCCCACACCGTCTCGGGGTCGCGCATCTCACCGATGAAGATCACGTCGGGGTCCTGGCGCAGGACCCGGCGCATGGCCGTGGCGTAGTCCTTGGTGTCCGTGCCGATCTCGCGCTGGTTGACCAGGGCCCGCTTATCGGTGTGCAGCACCTCGATGGGGTCCTCAACGGTGACCACATTGCACGACCGGGTGCTGTTGATGTGGTCGATGATCGCCGAGATGGTGGTGGTCTTCCCCGAGCCGGTCGGGCCGGTGACGAGCACCATCCCCCGCTGCTCCTCCGCCAGCCGGCGCACCACCGGCGGCAGCCCCAGGGCGTCGAAGGACGGGATGCCGGGGAGCACGCGGCGGAACACGAGGCCCACCGAGCCGCGCTGGCGGAACACGTTCACCCGGAAGCGGCCGATGCCGGCCACGGTGTGGGCGAAGTCGGCCTCCGATGACGCGTCGAACTCGTCGGCCCGGTCGTGGGGCAGGACGGCGAACGCCACCCGCTCGGCGTCCTCGGGCGTCACCGGGTCGAAGGGGGATACCAGGAGCTGGCCGTCCACCCGCACGTGCGGAGGCGACCCGACCTTCACGTGCAGGTCGGAGCCCGAGTGTTCCACCGTGTACCGCAACAACTCGTCCAGATCGAGCATGCATCCGCATCGGCACGCTGCGCTCGGATCTGGAGCGGAAGTCTTGACCCGTCAAGCGGTAGGTGGGCTGCGGTCGGTAACCTCGCTAAGAAGTGAGCGCCGCCAACGTCGACGTGATCCGCTGGGGTCGGGAGCGGGTGCGCACCGGGCCGTGGCGGGGTGACCACGACGTGGCCTACCTGACGCCGCTCCCCGATGCGCCTCTGCCCTCGGCCGTGTTCGTGCGCCGCTGTCTCGATCAGCTGGCCGCGCGGGGCTTCCGGCGGGTGATCACGTCCGCCCTCTCGCCGGCCGAGCAGGCCGGTTTCCTGGGCGCCGGCTTCGAGGTCCACGAACGTCTGCATCTCCTCGAGCACGACCTCCACCACGTGCCCAGAGCCGATCTGTCGGCCTTGCGCCGGGCCGGGGCAGACGACCACGCCAGCGTGCTCACGGTCGACGGACGGGCCTTCCCGACCTTCTGGCGCATCGACGAGAACAGCCTGGGCGAGGCGCTCAACGCCACCCCCAACAGCCGCTTCCGGGTGGCCACGATCGACGCCAGGGTGGTCGGGTACGCCGTCACCGGCCGGGCCGGCCGGCGGGGCTTCCTCCAGCGCCTGGCCGTCGACCCCGACGAGCAGCGCCGGGGCCTCGGGCGGGCGTTGTGCGTCGACGCCCTGCGCTGGTTGCGGCGGTGGCGGGTCGAGCAGGCAGTGGTGAACACACAGATGGGCAACGAGGCGGCGCTCACCTTGTACGAGAGCCTCGGCTTCCGGCGGGAGGCGGCCGGCCTCTCGGTGCTCAGCGCCGCCCTCGAGCGGTGATCGGCGGCGGCCGCCGCCCGCGGCGCGCGCCCCTTGCGTTCCTGGCCGTCCTTGCCGTCGCCGTCGGGCTCCCCATCGTGGGTCGCGGCCTGGTCGCAGGGGCCCAGGAGTCGGGCAGCCTGCTGCGCCTCGCCTCCCAGACGACGTGGGTCGGCCCAGGCGAGGAGCTCGTGCTGCGCCTCAACGTCACCACCTCCGAGGCGCCGGCCGACATCGAGCTGGCGGTGGCTGTCTACCGCCGGGTCACCAGCCGTTCCGAGTTCACCCGCACCATCGACGACGGGCCGCGCGGCAATCCGGTCACCGTCGTGCCGCCGGCCAAGCTGGCCGACCTGGCCACCGACGTCGGCGGCGCCCTGGTGGTGCGCCTGCCGATCCAGGATCCGGTGGCGCCGGCCGACCCGGCCCGCCTGCGCCTCACCACCGAGGGCGTCTACCCCGTACGGGTGGAGCTGCGGCAGACGGGCGGGGGGACGTCCCTGGCCAGCCTGGTGACCCACCTCGTGTACACCCGGCCGCCGCAGCCGGGGGGCTTCCCACTGGGCGTCGCCCTGGTTCTGCCCGTGCACGCGCCCCCCGCCCTGGCGCCCGACGGCACCCGCACCCTGGCCAACCGGACGGCGACCGCCCTGGCCGCCCTGGCCTCGTCGCTCGAGGCCTACCCGAACGTGCCGCTCACCCTGCTCCCGACGCCGGAGACACTGGTGTCGCTGGACACCAGCGACAGGGCCCAGGACCGGGAGACCGTGGCTGCGTTGGCCCGGGCCACCACTGACCGGCAGGTGGCCGGCGGCACCTACGTTCCTGTATCCCTGTCGTCCTTTGCCGCATCCGGGTTGGCGTCGGAAGCGGCCATCCAGCTCGACAGGGGCAGCGAGGTAATCGAGCAGACCCTCGGCGTCCGACCCGATCTGCGCACGTGGGTGGCGGAGGAGGGGCTGGACGAGCGGGCCGCCCTCCTACTCCGCCAGCAGCAGGTGGACCGCCTCGTCCTCCCCGAGGAGGCCCTCGAGCCGGCCAAGCTGGCCATCACCCTCACCCAGCCTTTCGAGGTCGACGCCCGGGCCGTGCGCCGCCCGGTCGCCCTGGCCGCCGACGGCGGCCTGGCCGCCCACTTCCAGCCGGCCGACGACCCCGTGCTGGCCGCCCACCGGTTGCTGGCCGACCTCGCCGTCGTGTACCAGGACCGGCCCAGCCGCCCCCGCGCCGTGGTGGTCGTGCCGCCGAGGTCGTGGCAGCCCGACCGCGCCTTCCTCGACTCCCTGCTGAGCGGTCTCACCACGTCGACGGTCATGAAGGCCACGATGGTGGAGGACGCGTTCGACGTGCCGCCCGCCACAACCACGGGTGGCGCCCCGCTCGTGCGCCGGCTCTCGCCCGCTCCGGCGCCCCAGCCCCTCCCGGTGGAGGACATCTCGGCGGCGCGGCGCCAACTCGTCGGCTTCGCCAGCATGCTGACGCCCGACAACGCCCTCGACGACGCCATGGAGCAGCTCCTGTTGGTGGGCGAAGGTGCCGGGCTCAAGGCCGGCCGGCGCCAGGACTTCCTCGACGCCATGCTCAACCGGGTCCGCTCCCAGACCGACTCGGTGCAGGTCCCGAGTCCCCGCTCCATCACCCTTACCGCCCGCACCGGCGAGATCCCGGTCACGATCCTGTCCAAGACCGGCTACCCGCTCAAGGTGGAGATCCGGGTGGCCAGCGACAAGCTCGACTTCCCCAAGGGGTCGGTCCGCAGCGTCCACCTCGACCGGCGCAGCACCACCGAGCGCTTCTCGGTGCAGGCCCGCACGTCGGGGTCGTTTCCGCTGCGGGTCAGCCTGCTGTCGCCCGACGGCGCCCTCGAGCTCGGCACCAGCCGGTTCACCGTCCGCTCCACCGCCGCCTCCGGCGTCGGCGTGGTGCTGTCGGTGGGCGCCATGGCCTTCCTCCTCGTGTGGTGGGGGCGCCACCTGGTTCGGGGCCGCCGGAACCGCCGGCTGGTGCCTGCGTGAGGCCACGGGGGACGACCGTCGACGACGCCGACGGCCCGGGGCGGGGCGGGGCCGACCGGCCCAGCCTGGCCCGCAGCACCGCCGTAATGGCGGCCGGCACGCTGGCGTCGCGCGTCACCGGATTCGCCCGGCTGGTCGCCCTGGCCTACGCCCTCGGCTTCACCCGCCTCACCGACAGCTACAACCTGGCCAACATCACCCCCAACATCATCTACGAGCTGATATTGGGCGGGGTGCTGTCGGCCACCCTCCTGCCGGTGTTCGTCGACCGGCTGTCGGGCGGGCGGGAGGACGACGAGGAGGCGTGGCGGGCCATCTCGGCCGTCGTCACCGCCGTCGCCGCCCTCCTGGTGCTGGTCACCGCCGCGTTCGTGGTGATCGCCCCGGTGCTCGTCCGCCTCTACACGCTGGGCAACGACACCCCGTCGGTGGACGAGCAGCGCATCGTCGCCACCAGCCTGCTGCGCATGTTCGCCCCCCAGGTGGCCCTCTACGGGATGATCGCCGTCGTCACCGCCGTCCTCCACGCCCGCCGCCGCTTCGGGGCGACGATGTTCGCGCCGGTGCTGAACAACCTGGTGGTCATCGGCGTCCTGCTCGCCCTTCCCCACGTGGTGGACGACGTGTCGCTCACGGGCGTGCGCAACGACGCCGGCGCCCGCCTGCTGCTCGGCCTCGGCACCACCGCCGGCGTGGCCGCCCTCGCCATCGCCCTGCTGCCGGCACTGCGGGGGGCGGGCGCCCGCCTGCGGCCCGTGTGGGACCCGGGCCACCCCGCCGTACGCACCATCGTGCGCCTGTCGGGCTGGACCTTCGGCTTCATGGCCGCCAACCAGGCCGCCCTCATGGTGGTGCTCGTGCTGGCCAACGGGAAGGCGGGCGACGTGGCCGCCTACCAGGCGGGCCAGGTGTTCTTCCTGCTTCCCCATGGCGTGTTCGCCGTGTCGGTGATGACCGCCCTCCAGCCCGACCTGGCCGAGCGCTGGGCCCTCGGCGACGCCGACGGCTTCGGGCGGCGGGTGGGCAAGGGCCTGCGCACCATCGCCGCCGTGGTGGTGCCGGCCGGCGTCGGGTACCTGTGCCTGGCCCATCCCATCGTGCGCGTCGCCCTCGAGCACGGCGCCCTGCGATCGACCTCGGCGTCCACCACCGCCGGCGTGCTGGCCATGCTCGCCATCGGCCTGCCCGGGTTCAGCGCCTTCCTCTTCCTGGTGAGGTCGTTCCAGGCCATGCAGGACACCCGGTCCGTGTTCTTCCTCTACCTGGTGGAGAACGGGCTCAACGTCACCCTCGCCCTCGCCCTGTACCCGTCCCTCGGCGTGCAGGGCCTGGCCCTCGCCTACGCCCTCGCCTACACGGGCGGGGCAGCGGCCGCGCTGGTTGTCCTACAGCGACGCACCAAGTCCGTCGATACGGCCTTTGTGGTCCAGACGTGGGTCCGCGTCGGCCTGGCCAGCGCAGTGATGGCGGGCGTGGTATCCGTCCTCTCGGCGGTGGTCGAACCGGCGCTGCTTCGGACCATGGTCGGCGTTCTCGTCGGCGGAACGGTCTATGTCCTCGTCGCCCGGCGCCTTGGGATCCAGGAGCTGTCGACACTCCTTCCGATGCGGAGACGTCTGTGATCACCGGCTGGCTCATGAAGATCGTCATCAGCTTCGTGCTGGTGGGCGTGCTGGCGGTGGAACTGGGCGCACCGCTGGTGACGCGCGCCCAGATCGACGGGGTGGCCCACGACGCGGCCGACACCGCCGCCCTCGACCTGCTCGACCACAACGACGTCGAGCGCGCCCGCGCCGCCGCCCAGGAGATCGCCGACGACGAGGGCGTCGTCCTCGAGAGCTTCACCGTGGACAACCGGGGGCTGCGGGTCACCGTGGCGCGCAAGGCGTGGTCACTGGTGCTGAAGAAGTGGGACCGGACCAAGACCTGGTATGACGTGCGGGTCACGGCAACCGCCGACACGGCGAAGCGCTGACCATCACGAGGAGCTGACTATGAGCGGTGTCCGGATTGTCGCCGATACAGCCAGCGACCTTCCCCCCGAGGTGGCCACCGCCCACGGCATCGAGCTGGTGCCTCTCACCGTCCGCTTCGGCGCCGAAGAACTGGTCGACCGGCGCGACCTCACACCGGCCGACTTCTGGTCCCGACTGGCCACCTCGTCGGAGCTGCCCTCCACGGCGGCCCCGTCGCCCGGCGCCTTCGAGGAGGCCTACCGGCGGGCGGCTGCCGACGGCGCCGACGGCGTGGTGTGCGTGACCATCTCGTCGGCCCTGTCGGCCACCTTCGAGGCAGCCCGGCTGGCGGCAGACTCGGTGAAGGACACCATCGACGTGCGGGTCGTCGACTCGCGCGCGGTGAGCATGGCCGAGGGCACGGTGGCCATCGCCGCCGCCGAGCTGGCCGCCGCCGGCAGAAGCCTCGACGACGTGGCTGCGGGCGCCGCGGCCATGGTGCCCCGCACCCGCACGTTCGCCGCCCTCGACACACTCGACAACCTGCGCAAGGGGGGCCGCATCGGCGCCGCCCAGGCCCTGCTCGGCTCCATGCTGTCGATCAAGCCGATCATCCAGGTGGCGGGCGGCAAGGTGGAGGCCGAGTCCAAGCAGCGCACCCGCGGCAAGTCGCTGCGCTACCTGGCCGACAAGGTGCGCGAGGCCTCGCCGGTGGACCACCTCACCGTGATGCACGGCGGCGCCCCCGATGTCGACGCCCTGCTCGACCTGCTGGCCGACGTGTGCCCACGCGAGAAGATCACCGTGGCCGACGTCGGAGCCGTGATCGGTACCCACGCCGGGCCGCGCGTCATCGGCGTCACCTTCGCCGTCCCGTAGACCCGTGCGGGTGGCCGGCAGGCGACTTCAGCGGCGCTGGGTACGCTCCAATCGTCGTGCCCGACCCGCTCCCCCTGATCGACCGCGTCCTTGTGGGGCGCTACCGCACCACCCGGCTCATCGCCCGGGGCGGCATGGCGGAGGTGTGGGAGGCGTACGACGACGTGCTGGCCCGGCCGGTGGCAGTGAAGGTCCTGCTCCCCCACCTGGCGGTGGACGACGCCTTCGTGGCCCGGTTCCGCCTGGAGGCCCAGGCCGCCGCCCGGCTCGGGCATCCGGGCATCGTGGCCACGTACGACACCGGCACCGACGGCGACCTGGCCTTCATCGTGATGGAGCTGGTGCCGGGCCACACCCTGCGCGACGCGGTGGAGCAGGCGGGCACGCTGCCGCCGTCGATGGCCGTCCCCATCGCCGCCGAGGTGGCGGACGCCCTCGACCACGCCCATCGCGAGGGCCTGATCCACCGTGACGTCAAGCCGGCCAACATCCTGCTCGTCCGCCACGAGGGCGAGGACACCGCCCCCCTGCTGCGGGTGAAGGTGGCCGACTTCGGCATCGCCAAGCTCCAGCCCGGCGCCAACGCCACCGTGGCCAGCCTCACCCAGACGGGCGCCGTGGTGGGCACCGCCCGCTACCTGTCGCCCGAGCAGGTGAAGGGCGACCCGCCCGACGCCCGGTCGGACGTCTACGGGCTGGGCGTCGTGCTCTACGAGATGCTGTGCGGCAAGCCTCCGTTCAGCGCCGAGACGGAGCTGGCCACCGCCCTGCTCCATGTCCGGGAACCCCCACCGGCGCTGCGGTGCGACACCGGTGAGATCCCCGCCCCCCTCGAGGCGGTGGTCATGAGGGCCCTGGCCAAGGAGCCCGACGACCGGTACCCGACCGCCGCCGCGTTGCGCGACGCGCTGCTGGCCGTCGACCTGGCGACGCCCGACGACGCAGTGCCCCAGGTCGTCCGGGAGACCACTCCCGCCTCGGGGACGCCGGTCCTGGCCCGTCCTCCAGCCCGTCGCCTGCTCCCTCTCGCCGTGGTGACGGCGGTGGCGGTGGCCGCTGTCCTGCTAGTGGTCGCGCTGGCCGCCCGCGACAGCGGCGGGCCCCCGGGGAACGTGGCGACCGGGGCCTCGGAGGAGGCCAAGGCCTCCGTCACCGCCGTGCACTCGTTCGACCCGGCGGGCGACGGTGAGGAGAACGAGCCGCGCGCCGCGCAGGCCGCCGACGGCAACCCGGCCACCAGTTGGAACTCCGACCGGTACAACACGCGGGCGTTCGGCGGGCTGAAGCCCGGTGTCGGGCTGGTACTGGAGCTCGACCGACCCGCCGACGTGGCCGCCATTACCGTGACGTCGGCCACGTCGGGGTGGTCGGCCGCCGTGTACGTGGCCGACCAGCCGGCCGGCGACCTGGCCGGCTGGGGTGAGCCGGTCACACAGAAGTCCGACATCGCCGGCGACGCCGAGTTCGACCTCGGCGGCAGGAAGGGCGCCGCCGTGCTCTTGTGGATCACCGACCCCGGCACGGCCAACCGGGTCGAGGTGGCCGAGGTCGCCGTCCGCCACACGTAGCCGGCCGCCGGCGCCGGGAACGGGATCTCTCGCTGGAGCGTGAGATTCCGTACCGAGCATGGTCTGGCGGCCACGTCGAAAGGCACCGGCAAGCGGCCGATGGTGACCTACGCTTCGCCGCATCGACCACGGGGCCGGGGACCGGGAGCTGGCTGAGGCGGCGCAGGCGGGCGACCAGGGCGCCCTCGACCAGTTGCTGCGCCGCCACGTCGACCGCCTGCACACCCTGTGCCGTCGCATCCTGGGCTCCGACGCCGACGCCGACGACGCCACCCAGGAGGGCCTCATCGCCATCGCCCGGGCCCTGGCCGCCGGCCGATTCGACGGGCGGGCCAGCTTCGCCACGTGGGCCTACCGGGTCACCACCAACGCCTGCCTCGACGAGCTGCGGCGCAGGGGGCGGCGGGCGGAAGCGGTCACCGACGAGCAGCTCGAGCGAAGCATGAGCGGGCCCGGTGGGGCGGGCGCGTCCGGCGGTCCTGATGCCGCGGTGGCCGACCGGGTCGACGTGGAGGCCGCCCTCGCCCGCCTCCCGCTCGAGTTCCGGGCCGCCGTGGTACTGCGGGACCTGTGCGGACTCGACTACGCCGAGATTGCGGAGGTGCTCTCCATCCCAGCCGGTACCGTGCGATCGCGCATCGCACGAGGCCGAGCCGCCCTTGTGCCCCTCCTCGGGAACCAGGCGCCCCCTCCCAACCGTCCAACTGCACGCCCATGACCGGCCGGCAAGGACGGTCCATCAGCAACTCGCTGGTGCGACATCACGAAGGGATGGAGCAACAATGACTGATCCCCATCCCGACGACGAGTCCCTGAGCGCCGCCCTCGACGGAGAGGACACCGCCGCCGCCAGCCACGTGGCGTCGTGCGTGAGGTGCCTGGCCCGTTCCGACACACTGCGCGCCGCCAGCCGGGCGGTCGCCGCCACCGACACCTTGAGGGCGTCAGCGGGACTGGCCGACCGGGCCGTGGCCGCCGCGCTGGCCGCCTTCGCGACCGAGCGGGGCGCAGGCGCGGCCGGCGTGACGATCGAGGATGCAGGCGACGGGACAACGGCGGGTCGGACGATCGGCGGCGGCGGCGGCGCCAGGGTGGTGCCCCTGCGGCCGCAGAAGGCCGTCGAGTCCGACTCGTTCACGTCCCGCGGACGCGTTGCGGGCGACAGCCGGCGGCGGGTGCCCCCGGGCTGGCTGATGGGCGTGGCCGCCGCGCTGGTGGCACTGGCCGTCGCCGTGCCGGTCCTCACCGGCGGCGGCACCAAGACCGACACGGTCGCCACGGCCGCCAAGGACGACAGCGCCACGATGTCGGCGCCCGCCGGCGCTCCTGCGATCGACGGCGGCGACATCGGCGAACAGACCGACCAGGCGGCGCTCGGCGTCGTCGTCTCCGGCGCCCTGCGCGGCGCGTCGGTCGGGGCGGCGGCGGCCGACCAGGCCAGTCCCCCGAGCCTCCCCGCATCCGGCGTCGAAGAGGCAACCGGCTCCTCCCGGTCCGCCACCGCCCCCGACGACCCGCTCGCCGCTGACCCCGCTCCGCTCGCCGCTCCGGGCCCCGGGAGTGCGGCGCCGCCGGCGTCGTCCGCCGCCGCCTCCGACTCGTCGGCCGTCACCGCGTGCGAGGCGACCGTGGCCAAGGACTACGCCCAGGCCCTGCGCCTCGGACCGTTGGTGTACCGGGCCACGCTGCGATGGAAGGGAGCCCCAGCGGTGCTGTTGACCTACCGCCTGGCAGACACGAGCGGGCCAGGCGCCGACCATCAGACCTTCGTCATGGCGACCGACGGCTGCCGGCTGCTGGTCGTCCAGGGTTCTTGATCCACCACACGGCGGCCGCCGTGGCCAGGACCACACCCACCCAGACCCCGCCCGACACGTAGTCCCAGTCCCTGCCGGACGAGATCCACCCCGCCCACACCATGCCGGCGGCGGCGAAGAATGCGCAGGCCGCCGCCGTCAGCGTGTCGCGGCCCTTCCCGGCCACGACGGCCACCTCGGCCACCACCAGCCCGAACAGCAGCCCCGCCACGACAGGCGTGAGACCGGTGAGGTCGTACTCCCCGAGGATCAGCCCACCGGCGGCGGCAACGGCGGCGGCGGCGGCAAGGGCGAGGATTCGGCGCATCGGGCGGCAAGGGTAGTGTGCCGGTGTGGCCCAGCCGGGAGATGCCCCGCGCCCTGTCGTCGGGGGCACTGACTGGACCGCCCAGACAGCCGACACCATCGAGCGGGTGGTCACCGGCATACGAGACAAGACGTCGGGCCGCCTGGTCACCGTCGTCCGGGTGCTGGTGTACGGGCTGCTCGCCGCCGTGATGGGCACCCTCATCGGCATCCTCGGCACGATCAGCGCCATCCGCGCCCTCACCGACTACGGGTTCCGTGGCCACGTGTGGGCGTCGTACCTGTTCGTGGGCGCAATATTCGTGACCTTCGGGACGTTGTTGCTCCGCAAGGCATCGTCGGCAAAGAGAAAGAAGGACAGGAGATCGTGAGCAGCGGGGTCCGCGAGGTCATCATCATCGGGTCCGGACCGGCCGGCCTCACGGCCGCCGTCTACACCGCCCGGGCCAACCTGCACCCCCTGGTCATCGAGGGCGAGCCGTCGTCCACCAGCGACCAGCCTGGCGGCCAGCTCATGCTCACCACCGAGGTCGAGAACTACCCCGGTTTCATCGACGGCATCCAGGGGCCTGAGCTGATGGGCAATTTCCGGGCCCAGGCGGCCCGCTTCGGCGCCGAACTGGTCACCGCCAAGGTCACCCGGGTCGACTTCTCGGCGCGCCCGTTCAAGGTCTGGATCGGCGACGCAGAGCACGAAGGCCAGACCGTGATCGTGTCCACCGGCGCCCGGGCCCTCATGCTCGGCCTCGAGAGCGAGGAGCGCCTCATCGGGTACGGCGTCTCCACCTGCGCCACCTGCGACGGGTTCTTCTTCCGGGACCTCGAGATCGCGGTGGTCGGCGGCGGCGACTCCGCCCTCGAGGAGGCCCTCTTCCTCACCAAGTTCGCCAGCAAGGTCAGCGTGATCCACCGCCGCAAGGAGCTGCGGGCGTCGAAGATCATGCAGGACCGGGCCTTCCGCAACCCCAAGATCGAGTTCGTCTGGGACTCCCAGGTGGTCGACGTGCTGGGCGAGACCACGGTGGACGGCGCCAGGGTGCGCAACGTGGTGACGGGCGAAGAGACGGTACTCCCCATCTCCGGCCTGTTCGTGGCCATCGGCCATGTGCCCAACACGTCGCTGTTCACCGGCCAGCTCGACATGGACGAGGCCGGCTACCTGCTCACCCGACCCGGTTCCACCCGCACCAACGTCGAAGGCGTGTTCGCCTGTGGCGACGTGCAGGACTCCACGTACCGCCAGGCCATCACCGCCGCCGGCTCCGGCTGCATGGCGGCCATCGACGCCGAGCGCTGGCTCGAGAGCCAAGAAGACGCCCCGGCCGACATCGCCGAGACACCCCGCACCTGGTGACACCTGTCACCATCCAGGAAGGAAGCACCACCGTGGCTGAATCCGCCAACATCACGCACCTCACCACAGACACCTTCGACGAGGAAGTCGCCGGGTCCACCGAACCGCTGCTGGTGGACTTCTGGGCCGAGTGGTGCGGGCCGTGCAAGATGATCGCCCCGATCCTCGACGAGATCGCCGGCGAGCACGCCGGCAAGATCCGGATCGCGAAGCTCAACACCGACGAGCACCCCGACATCGCCCGTCGCTTCGACATCCTCAGCATCCCCACCCTCATCCTGTTCAAGGACGGCGAGCCGGAGTTGCGCATCCGCGGCGCCAAGGGCAAGGGCCAGCTGGTCCAGGAGCTGCAGGCATTCCTGTAGGAAGCCTGCCGGTACGCGCCGGCGACCTTGGTGAGGCGGTGCGCGACCTCCAGCATCGCCTGGGGGGCCTCGGCCACCCCTCCACCGGTGACGAGCCGGGCACGTTCGCAGGCGCCACCGAGGCCGCCGTCCGGGCCTTCCAGCTCAGCCGTGGCCTGCGGGTCGACGGCATCTGCGGGCCCCAGACCTGGTCGACGTTGGTGGAGGCGAGCTGGCGGCTGGGCGACCGCCACCTCTATCTGCGCCAGCCCATGCTGCGGGGCGACGACGTGGCCGCCCTCCAGAGCCGCCTCGGCGCCCTCGGGTTCGACGCCGGGCGGGTCGACGGGATCTTCGGGCCGGACACCAAGCGGGCGCTCGACGAGTTCCAACGCAATATCGGCATCGTGGTCGACGGCATCTGCGGGCCCGGAACCCTCGACATGTTCGAGCGCTTCGGCCACCGGGGCGCCGGGCGCCAGCCCGTGGCCGCCGTGCGCGAAGAGGAGCTGCTGCGCCAGGCGCCGCGCACGCTGCAGGGGAGGCGGGTCGTGCTGGCCGACGGCGGCGGCCTGCACGCCGTGCTGCGCGCCACCGAGCGGGTGCTCACGGCGGCAGGGGCCGACGTCACGGTCGTGCGCCACCCCGACCAGTCGGACCAGGCGGCCGAGGCCAACGCCGCAGGGGGCGACGTGTTCCTCGGCCTGCGCCTCGAGCCCGGCACCGACGGTTGCACCTCGGCCCACTACGCCGGGCACCGCTACGAGTCGGCGGGCGGGCGGCGGCTGGCCGAGCTGGTGCAGTCGATCGTGCCCAAGGCGGTGGACATCGGTGACGGCGGCGTGAAGGGTATGGCCATCGCGGTGCTGAAGGAGACGCGCATGCCGGCGGTCGTGTGCGACCTGGGCCCACCGTCGCACGTGGTCGCCCACACCGCCGAGCTGGCGGTCGCCCTGGGCGCCGTCTTCGCGGCCTGGGTGGAGTCGCCTGTCGAGGAGGCGACGGCGGCCATACCCGAAGGCTGACCGCCGGCCGCAGACGTTCGTCCACAATCTCATGCACAGGTTGTGGATGACCCTCGACCTCCACCGCAAACGCGGCTCCAGGGGCGGAAAACCGCTGGTCAGTGTGGGGTTGAGGGTGGCTCCGTCATGGCCCGGTAGATACGCTCGAGGTCTTCCAGGGACGCAAACTCGACCATCACGCGACCCTTCTTGGCCCCCATGTCGACCTTTACGCGCGTCTCGAGATGCATCGAGAGCAGCTCCTCCAGTTCGAGCAGACCCGGAGGTCGAAGGCGACGGGGGCCCGTCCCGGCGAGGCTTGCGGTTGCGGCCTGGCCCAGGTCGTTGCGGGCCCGCACCGCCTCCTCCACCGCCCGTACCGACAGGCCCTGGCTCACGGTGCGCTTGGCCAGCGCCTCCTGAAAGGCCCGGTCGGGCGTGGCGAGCAGGGCCCGGGCGTGGCCCTCGGCCAACTGCCCCTCCGCCACCAGGCGTTGGATGGTCGGTGGCAGCTGAAAAAGGCGCAGGGTGTTGCTGATCGCCGCCCTGCTCTTGCCGACGCGGGTCGCCACTTCGTCGTGGGTGAGGTGGAAGTCCTCGATGAGCTGCTGGTAGGCCGCACCCTCCTCGAGAGGGTTGAGGTCGGCCCGGTGCAGGTTCTCCACCAGCGCCTGCTCGAGGCTGGCGTCGTCGGTCACCTCGCGCACGAGGGCAGGGATCGTCTGCAGTCCGGCCCGCTTGGCCGCCCGCCAGCGCCGCTCCCCCGCGATGAGCTCGTAGTGCTCGTCCTGGGCGGGGCGCACCAGCACCGGCTGGAGCACCCCGAGCTCGCGCACCGAGGCAGTAAGCGACGCCAGGTGCTCCTCGTCGAAGTGCTTCCTAGGCTGGAAGGAATTGGGAATAATTCTCGCTATCGGGACCTCAATCAGCGCCGATCCCCGGTCGCCGGTCACCTCCGATGGGATCAGCGACCCGAGGCCCCTACCCAACCCGCTGCGGCGTGCCACCACTCACCTCCTTGGCCAGTTCGCGATAGGCGATGGCCCCTCGGGACGTGGGATCGAACACCACGATCGGCTGTCCGAACGAGGGGGCCTCGCTGAGGCGGACCGTGCGGGGGACGATGTTGCGGCACACCTTTGGCCCGAAGTGGTTGCGCACCTCGGTGACCACCTGCTCGGCCAGCTTGGTGCGGGCGTCGAACATGGTGAGCACGATGGCGCTCACCTCGAGGCGGGGGTTGAGGTTGGTCTGCACCAGCTTCACGTTGCGCAGCAACTGCCCGAGGCCCTCGAGGGCGTAGTACTCGCACTGGATAGGCACGATGACCTCGGTGGCGGCGGCCAGGGCGTTGACGGTGATGAGCCCGAGCGACGGGGGGCAGTCGATAACCACGAAGTCGAAGTCTTCGAGCACCGGCTCCAGCGCCCGGCGGAGCTTGAGCTCGCGGCTGAAGGCGGGCACCAGCTCGATCTCTGCGCCGGCCAGGTCGATGGTGGCCGGGCACACGAACAGGTTGCGCAGACTGGTGGGCTCGATGCAGTCGTCGAGGGCGACGTCATGCATCATCACGTCGTAGATCGAGGATTCCAGGTTGCGGGGGTTGATGCCCAGGCCGGTGGTGGCGTTGCCCTGGGGGTCGAGGTCGATCACCAGGACCCTGTAGCCCAGCTCGGCCAGACCGGCGCCCAGGTTGACGGCCGTGGTCGTCTTGCCCACGCCGCCCTTCTGGTTGGCGATGGCGACAACCCGCGGCAGGTCCCGTGCGAAACGGGTCGGCGGGTAGCTGGCCGGATCGGCGGCGGTCGGGGTGGGGCCGAGCAGCGAGGCAACGTCCGGCGGCATCCCCAGCGGGACCGGCCCGGGCGCGGCCCGCTCGGGCGCTTCGGGGCCGGGGGCGGCCTCCGGAGCCACTGTTGTGGCTTCCGGGCTGAGCGCGACGGCCGGCGCTTCCGGGCTGAGCGCGACGGCCGGCGCTTCGGGACTGAGCGCGACGGCCGGCGCTTCGGGGGTGGACTCGACGGCGGGCACGGGCTGCGCTGCGAGAGGTGCGCTGCCATCGTCGATGTGTTCGGTGGCAGCAGGCACGGAGGTGGTGGGGGCCATCGCAAGCGCGGCACCGACGGGGACCACGCCAGCGGAAGCATCGCCGTCGGGGTCTTCGACTGCATGATCCGAGGTGCTTGCTGTGGCGGCCAGCGAGAACGGCTCCGCCTGCAGGGGAGACGTCGACGGTCTCAGCCCCGGCGGCGAGGCGCTGGAGTCATCGGCAGGGGGGTCCCCGGTCAGGACCTCGGCGGCCGGAATCCCAGCCGCCTCCCGTTGGGTCGCCGACTCTCGATCGGCCATCACCTTGGCCCGGTCCTCGTCCTTGAGCTCCTTCGGGCTCGGCGGCTCCTCTGCGGGCTCGGGCTCGTCATCGACGCCGTCACCACCGTCGGCCCGACCGCCACCAGACCCCTGTTCGTGTTCGACATTCACGGCGGGCGTGCCGCGCAACTGTTCGAAGATGGCGCGGCCTCGTTCGACTACATCCTCTTCGCGCGCGCTCACCGCTGCACTCTTGCCGCAAACTCGGTCGAGGTCAAGGACCACACCGTTCGGCGACAAGCCGGTCTGAAGAGAACGCCATACGTTTCACGTGAAACACACAGCAGTCGCGGCCGGTGCGTTTCACGTGGAACGTCAGAACAACGGACGCTTCGCAGGCACACCGACGCGCCGGGGAAACCCGTCCGGGCACAGGCGCTCCTGCCGAAGAACCTGGAACCGGGAGAACGACTGCTCGAAGCGACCAGCCTGGCGCAGGCCCAATTGGCCCAGCGCTTCGTCTGGCCACCTGCTGGCGGCCTCGCCCGGCGGCTCGGAGACGATCACCCGTCCCTGGACCTGCAACAGCGGTGCCGCACATTCTGCCGTCACTGCGGGCGGGCCAAAGCTGCGGGCCAGCACCAAGTCGGCTTGCGCCCGCCATAGTGGGTCTCGGCCCGCGTCCTCGGCCCGAGCATGGCCAATAACCACTCGGTCCGACAACCCCAGCAGTGACGCTGCCCTGGCCAGGAACAGGGCCCTCCGCTCATTGCTGTCGAGAAGATAGATCCTGGCTGCCGGCCAGGCGGTGGCGACAACCAAGCCGGGGATCCCCCCGCCGCTGCCCAGGTCGACCACACGGCTGGGATGATCCGTGCCCACAGCCTGCACGAACCCGGCTGCGTGCTCGATATGGCCCTCTACCGGGCCCGGGCCCAGAAAACCCAGTTCCTTGGCCTCCTCGAGCACCGTGTCGAGGGCGGCCACGGCCTGTCCGTTTCCGCTCAGCTTGGAGAGATCACGACCCGCCGGCGGGGATCCTCACCCTCCGAGGTCGTGTTCACCCCGTCCAGACCATTCACCGTGTCGTGTACGACTTTGCGGTCGGCCGCGTGCATTGGCTCAAGCGCCTTGGCCACGCCACTGGTGCGCACCTCGGCTGCTACGCCCTCCACGAAGCGCTCCAGCGCAGCCTTGCGCTTGCGCCGGTACCCTGACACGTCGACCAGGAGACGGCCGTTGCGGGCGCCGGTCTGGCGCTGCACCACACGGCGGGTGATCTCCTGCACCGCCGTGAGGGTGGCACCACCGGGACCGATTAGAAGATGCAGGTCCTTACCCCCGTCGACCGACAGCTCCATCGTGTCCTCATCGATCTCGACCACTTCGACCTTGCCGTCGGCCTCGAAGGACGCCAGCAGGCCCACGAGGAAGTCCCGGGCGACATCGGCCTGCTCCTGCAACGGTACGTCCTGCTCCATCGTGGCTCCTTCTGGCTTGGGGGACTCAGGTTTGGACGAGGCGGCGGCGGGTCGGGCTGAACGGGGCGCACGCCCAGGCCGGGCGCTCTCCTTGGGCTGGCGAGCCTGCGGCGACCGGCCGCTGCCGCCCGTCGGCAGCGGCGGATCGGCTTGCGCACCGGTCTCAGCGGCGTCGTCCGGTGACGTTGCGACCTCCGACGGGGCGGTGCCGCTCTGTGCAGGCTTGCCCCGGCGGTTGCGGTCACGTCGTACTTCCTTGGGACGGGGCTTGTTGGGCCGCACCCGCGCCCGCACCCGCGCTTCGGCCCGCACCCGACCGAAAAGACCAAGCCGGGGCTGCTCGAGCACCTCGAACTCTGCATCCGACTCATCGATGCCCAGCTTGTCGAGGGCGGCGTCCTTAGCTTCGTCGATCGTGCGTCCGGTGGTCTCGACCCACTCCATGACTAGCTCACCACGACCAGGCGACGGGCGGCAACGCTGAACGGGCCCATCAGCGGCCCTTCTTGCTGCGACGCTTCTGCGCCGGACGCGGTGGTGGCCGGCGCCCGTTCCCGCTGCTGCCGCCTGCCTTGGGCTGACCGGCCCGGTTCGAGCCCGGCTTGGTCCCGTTCCCCCGCACTGGCGTGGTGCCGCCCTTGGGGGTGCTGCCCCCTTTGACCGTGCCGACTCCCTTGCCGTTGCCCCCCGCTCGCAGATCGCGCTTGGGCGGCTTCACGTCGACCGCCTTGGCCTCGATCTCCCGAGCGTGCTTCTTGGCATGGGCCGAAAGGCTGGGGTCGAATCGATACATGGCCGCGGTCTGCCCGATACGGAACAAGGCCGAGACCAGGAAGTACACGTTGACGGCCGCCGGGATCGAGAGCGAGATCAGGCCGAAGAAGCCGGGCATCACCTTGAGAATGATCTGCTGCTGCGCACTGGCCGCCTTGGTGTTGCGGGCCATGGTCTGGCGGGTCTGGATGTACTGGGTAAATACGACGAGCGCGACGATCAGGAAGAATGGTATGGCCTTGACGAAAGAGCTGTGCCCGTCGCTGGCACTTTGTGCCAGGTCGATCCCGAAGGTTTTCATCCGTCCGCCGGAGCGCACCAGCGCTTGGAACAGCTCGGAATCCTTGTCGAGATACTTGGGGCTGGCGACCCCACCGGTCTTCTTGGTCAGCCCGCTGATGACGTTGTACATCACCAGGAACACCGGCATCTGCAGGATCATGGGAAGGCACCCGGCGACCGGGTTGACTTTGTGCTCCTTGTAGAGCGCCATCATCTCTTCGTTGAGCTTCTGGCGGTCGCCGCCCTTGTACTTGGTCTGGAGCGCCTTCATCTCCGGCTGCAGCTTCTGCATGGCCAGCATCGAGCGGGTGCTCTTGAGAGTGAGGGGCGACAGCACCAGCATCACCGAGAGCGTGAGCAGGGCGATCGCGATCGCATAGTTGGGGATGACGGAGTAGAAGAAGGCAAGTATGTCTGCCAGAAATTGGAACATCAGCCCTCCCGGGCGGGTACGGGGTCGGCACCGAGGCCGCCCCACGGGTGACAGCGGCCGAGACGGCGCACCATGAGCCAGCTCCCGCGCACGGCGCCGTGGAGCTCAAGGGCCTCGAGGGCGTAGGCCGAGCAGCTGGGGTCATACCGGCACGGCGAAGGTCGTCCGGCCCGCACCAGCCGGTACACGCGGATCGGCGCAGCGACGACGTGGGCACCAACGGTCACTGGCGCGCCATCCCGTGGGGATGCCACCCCGGCGAGTTGCTCATGGACCGACCTGCCGGGCCGGTCACCGGCGCGCTCCGCGGCCGGCGTCGTCGAACGCTCCCGTGACCATCTGCTGCAACTCCCCGAACGGCAGGGAAGCCGCCTCCGGAGCGGCTCCCACCAGGTAGGCACCCGGCCGCAGCTGCGGACCGAGCTCGGACACAACGGCACGCATCCGGCGCCGGAGCCGATTGCGCACGACGGCCCCACCGACCGACCGGCCGATGGCGTACGCCACCCGCGGAGGCCCGGTCGGGGCGTCGGGTACGTAGGTTACCGTGACCGGGCCCCGTCGAGCCCGTCGCCGGGACCGGCGCAGTGCGGTGAAGGTGGCCGTGTCGGTGATCCGGTGGATCAGGCCGACAGCTTGTGGCGGCCCTTCAGCCGCCTGGCCTTGAGAATGGCTCTCCCGGCGCGGGTGGACATCCGGTGGCGGAACCCGTGACGCTTGGCCCGCTTCCGGGTGTTGGGTTGGAAGGTTCGTTTCACCCATGAGCTCCTGTCGGCGCGGGACGACCCGGCCGGGTCCACGCTAGAGCCAACCGGCCGGCGATGCCAACGGCGGGTCGGGAAGTGACGGCCACAGGTGCTCTCACCTCGTGGAGGAGGCCGGGGCTGGGACCCAGCCTGGGTCGACGGAACTGACGGCCACGGGTCGGGATGGGGTCCCCTCTCGTGGAGGAGGCCGGGGCTGGGGCCCCGGCCGGGTCGATGAAATGGCCTGGTCATCGGGCTTTCCAGTTCGCCCCTCGCCACCGTCGAGAACCCGGTGCTACCGTCCCTCAAGCCCCTCTGAGTACCCGTTCCGACTTCCCCCGGAGCCTGCGTAGGCGGGGTTCGGGAGGCCCTGTCGGGCGCTTCGTCGTTGTTGTACACAGGTGTGGACGAGGTTGTGGACACAGAGCACGAGGGGAAGGCGGAGCCGCCATTGACCGACGCCGAGCAGGTCTGGGGCCTCTGCGCCCAAGCGCTCCAGGGGATGGTCACTGATGCCGCCTGGCGCATGTGGTTCACCCAGATCCAGCCGTCGTGGGCCGATGAGCACCGCCTTGTGCTGTCTGTGCCGAGCGCCCTGGCCCGCGAGCGGCTCCAGGGCAGCCACCACCAGTTGATCATCGACGCCGTGAGCGAGTTGGCCGGGCATCCGGTGGCGGTCGACTTCGTCGTGGGCACCCCTTCGGGGACGGGCCACGACGAAGTCGACGCAGGCGCCGACGACCAGATCGACGAGGTAGACCCCGCGCTGCTCGCCCGCATCGGCATGAACGGCAACGCAGCCGTCATCCGACTCGGCGACGACCCGGCCCTGGCCGACGGGTCCCCACCCCGTGAACGGGGCGGCCTGCAGCCCAACTTCACCTTCGACGCCTTCGTCACCGCCGACTCCAACCGCTTCGCCCGGGCGGCCGCCGAGGTCGTGGCCGCCACCCCCGGCTACGCCTACAACCCCCTCGTCATCTACGGGGGCAGCGGCCTGGGCAAAACCCACCTGCTGCACGCCATCGGCAACTACGTCCGGCGCCACTTCCCGAACTACACCGTGCGCTACACCACAACCGAAGGGTGCATGAACGAGTTCGTCGAGGCCCTCCGTACCAAGACCACGCTGGCCTTCAAGCGCCGCTATCGGGAGTGCGACGTGCTGCTCATGGACGACTTCCAGTTCGTCATGACGAGTGAGCGCCTGGGTGAGGAGTTCTTTTACACGTTCAACGAGCTCCAGGAGGCGTCAAAGCAGATCGTCATCGTGTCCGACCGCTCGCCGGCCGCGATGATGTCACTGCACGAACGCTTCCGCAGCCGGCTGCTGGCCGGCCTGGTCACCGACGTCAAGCCGCCGGACCTCGAGACCCGCATCGCCATCCTGCGTAAGAAGGCCGAGAAGCACGAGCGGATCGTGCCCGACGACGTCCTGGTGCTCATCGCCACCCACATACGCGACAACATCCGTGAGCTGGAAGGCGCTCTCACCCAGGTCGTGGCATTCGCCCACCATTTCGAGGAGTCGCTCACCAAAGAGCTGGCCGAGAAGGTGCTGGCCGACTCCGTCTCAAAGACACACAAGCCCATCACGCCCGAGCTCGTCATCGATAAGGCATCAGATTTGTCGGGTTTCTCGGTGGAGGATCTCAAGGGCCCCAACCGCAGCCGCCCGCTCGTGCAGGCCCGCCAGATCGCCATGTACGTGCTCCGCCAGCTCACCGACCACAGCTATCCGGCCATCGCCGAGGCCTTCGGCGGCCGGGACCACACCACCGTGATCCACGCAGTCAAGAAGATCGAGAGCCTCATGCCCGAACGGGCCAAGGTGTACCAGGACGTCGAGGCACTCACCCGCCTCCTGACGAGTGGTGCATGACCCTGTGTCGAACCTTTGTCATTTCGGGGGACGGGCGGGGCGTCGTCCACCGCCCATCGCCGAGGCCGTCACATGCCTGTGGGAGCCTGGGGACACCGGTGGGACACCGAAACCACCCCTGACCTGGGCCTCAGCCCGGTTTTCCCCAATCCACAGCCCCTACTACTACTTCTAAGTATTTCTCCATAAAGAAAGAAAGGCAGTTGCTTGAAGCTCCGAAGTGAACGAGACACGCTGGTCGAGGCGCTCACCACCGCCGGGCGCGCCGTCACCAGCCGGGGCGGCGCCCTGCCCGTGCTCTCGGGGGTGCGCCTGGAGGTCCGAGGCGACCGCCTGCTGGTGGCCGGGTCCGACCTCGACCTCACGATCCAGGTCGACGTGGCCATCGGCAGCGGCACCGACGGCGTTTGTGTCATCCCTGCCCGCCTGGCGGCCGACATCGTGCGCTCACTCGAGCCCGGTGCGGTCACCTTCGAGGCAGGCGACGACGAGGTGCGCATCACCGCCGGGCGCTCGCAGTTCGCCGTGCGCATGCTGTCGGCTGGTGATTTCCCCCGACTACCCTTCGCCGGAGCCGACGGGGTCCCGGGGGAGGCTGTCACCCTCGCCGGCGCCCAGTTCGCCGACGCCCTGCGCCAGGTCGTGCGGGCCGCCTCGGCCGACGACGCCCGGCCGATCCTCACCGGCGTGCTCATGGCGGCCGAGCCGGCCGGGCTGCGCCTGGTGGCCACCGACTCGTACCGGTTGGCCGTGCGCGACCTGCCCGGCACCACGGTGCTCGGCGAAGGCCAGCACGTGCTGGTGCCCTCCAAGGCCCTGTCCGAGCTCCAGCGGCTCCTGTCGGCCGACCAGGAGGTCACCCTGCGCCTGGGCGAGCACGACGCCACCTTCGAAGTCGGCGGTGTGCGCCTCACCACCCGGCTCATCGAGGGTGAATTCCCCAACTACCGCCAGCTCATCCCGTCGTCGTACCCCAACCGCCTGGTGGTGGCCAAGGACGGCCTGCTCGATGCCGTCCGCCGCGTCAAACTCCTGGTGCGCGACGCCACGACGCCGGTGCGCGTTGCCCTGCGCTCCGACGTGATCGTCCTCACCGTGGTGAGCACGGAGGTGGGCCAGGCCTCCGAAGAGGTCGACGCCAAATACGAGGGTGCCGAGATGACCGTGGCCTTCAACCCCACGTACCTGATGGAGGGCGTCGAGGCGGTCGTGGGTGACGAGATCCTCCTCGAGACCCTCGATGCGCTCCGCCCTGCTGTCATCCGCTCGGTGGAGGGCGAGGAGTACATGTACCTGCTCATGCCGGTGCGGGTGTCGTAGGCGGGCACCCGTGCGGCTGCGCCGGCTTTGGCTCACCGACTTCCGGAACTACACGTCAGCCGAGGTCGACCTGGCGCCGGCCGGCCTCACCGTGGTGCTGGGTGGCAACGGCCAGGGCAAGACAAACCTCATCGAGGCCATCGCCTACCTGGCCACGTTGGACTCGTTCCGCGGCGCCCCCCCCGACGCCTTGGTGCGCACCGGCTGCGCCACCGCTGTGGTGCGGGCCGAGGGCGACCGGAGCGGGCGGGCGCTCCTGATCGAAGCCGAGATCGCGGCAAGCGGCCGCTCCCGCACGTTGGTGAACTCCCAGCCCCTGCGTCGGGCCGCCGACCTCCTCGGGGCCCTGCGGGTAAGCGTGTTCTCGCCCGACGACCTCGAGCTGGTGAAGGGCGGGCCCGCCGCCCGCCGGCGCTATCTCGACGACGCCCTCGTCGGCCTGCACCCCCGCAACGCGGCGGTCCGGTCGGACCTCGAGAAGGTGCTGCGCCAGCGCAACGCCCTTCTCAAGCAATGCAAGGGTCGTCTCGACGCGTCGGCCGAGTCCACCCTTGACGTGTGGGACGCCAAGCTGGCCGCCACCGGCGCCGCCCTGGCCGAGGCCCGCGCCGCCCTTGTCGCCGCCCTGGAAGCCCCACTGAGCAAGGCCTACGGCCAACTGGCGGGCGCACCGGCCGACGTGGGCATCACCTACGAGCGTTCGTGGCCAGGGCGCCTCGACGACGCCCTCGCCGCCGCACGCACCGACGACGTCCGCCGGGGACTGTCCACCGTCGGGCCCCACCGAGACGAGTTGCGCCTGTCCATCTCCGCCCTACCCGCCCGCACCCACGCTTCCCAGGGCGAGCAGCGCTCCATGGCCCTGGCCCTGCGTCTCGCCGCCCACCGGGCCGTCACCGACGTGGTGGGGGAGCCGCCCGTCCTGCTGCTCGACGACGTGTTCTCCGAGCTCGACGCCGACCGCTCTGCCGCCCTCCTCGCCCACCTCCCCGACGGCCAGGTACTCCTCACCACCACCACCACCATCCCGGCCGGCGCCTTCCCCGATTTGACCATCCAGGTCCATGAGGGGCGTGTCGTGTGAGGCGAACGGAGCCTGGCGGCATGCCAGGGCGACCGGCCACACCCGCCGCCGTAGGCGGCCACGATGGATTGGGCGCCACCGCCGAAGGCGGCAAAGGGTTCGAGCGGAGAGCGGCCGGCTCCGCCGGCTGCTCGCAGCACCCCAAGACTCGTCCGAACGGAGCGAAGCGAGTGAGGACGAAATGAGCACATGGAAGCCGCTTCCCACCGGCGCGCCGAAGGAGCCGAAGCGGATCGGCGGGGCGCTGGACCGGTTGGCGAGGAGTCTCGGCGCCCCCGGATCCGAGGCCCTGCAGGTGGTGTTCGGGCGGTGGGCGGAGATCGTCGGCCCCGAGGCGGCGAAGCGCTCGCGGCCCCTCCGGCTGGCCGGCGGGACACTGGTCGTGGGGGTCGGGGACCCCGGTTTCGCCACCGAGCTCCGCTACCGCGGCACGGAGATCCTCGGGCGGATCACCGAAGTCGTCGGACGTCCAGTGGCGGAGCGTTTCGAGGTGCGTGTGCGAGCCCGTCGTTGAGGCTCGTTTGCCCCTCGTTGGTCACACCCCGGTGGTAAACTGTCAGTACTGCAATTCGGGCCTCTGAACAGCGGTTTTGTATTTCCAACACTGCACTTTCACCGCCTGGATCGCCTCTCAACTCCACACCTGTGAAAGGTCGCGCCTGCATGGCAGAAAACGGGGACGGCACGAGCCGTTCCGGGTCGTACGACGCCAAGGATCTCACGGTCCTCGAAGGCCTCGAGCACGTCCGCAAACGACCGGGTATGTACATCGGCAGCACCGGGTCGAGCGGCCTCCACCACCTCGTGTGGGAGGTCGTCGACAACTCGGTCGACGAGGCCATGGCCGGCCACTGCACATGCATCGAGGTGACCCTCCTGGCCGACGGCGCCTGCAAGGTGGCCGACGACGGCCGCGGCATCCCGGTCGACCGTCATCCGCAGCACAAGAACAAGTCCGGTGTCGAGATCGCCCTCACCATGCTCAACGCCGGCGGCAAGTTCGGCGGCTCGGGCTACAAGGTGTCCGGCGGCCTCCACGGTGTGGGTGTGTCGGTGGTGAACGCCCTGTCGGCCCGCCTCGTGGTCGAGGTCGACCGGGGCGGCGACCGTCACCGCATCGAGTTCGCCAAGGGAGGCAAGCCCCAAGGCCCGCTCGAGGTCGTGGGTACGGCGCCCCGCAACCGCACCGGCACGGCGGTGACGTTCTGGCCCGACGCCGCCGTGTTCGAGGACGTGGAGTTCCGCGCCCAGACGGTGGTGGAGCGGCTCCAGATGATCGCCTTCTTGAACAAGGGCCTCGAGATCCGCTTCCGCGACGAGCGCCCCGGCCACACCCAGGAGATCACCTACCGCTATGCCGGCGGCATCGTCGACTTCGTCAAGCACCTCAACGCCTCCAAGGAGCCGCTGTTCAAGAAGGTGGCGTCGTTCACCGGGAGCGCAACGGACGGCCAGAACCAGGAGGTCGAGGTCGCCCTGCAGTGGAACGCCGGGTTCCACGAGGGCATCTACAGCTTCGCCAACGGCATCGCCACCGTCGAGGGCGGCATGCACGAGGAGGGCTTCAAGAAGGCCCTCACCAACGTGGTGAACAAGTACGCCAAGGCCAAGAACCTGATCAAGGAGAAGGACGGCAACCTCACCGGCGAGGACATCCGCGAGGGCCTCACCGCCATCATCGCGGTGCGTCTCCAGGACCCCCAGTTCGAGGGTCAGACCAAGTCGAAGCTGGGCAACGTCTCCATCCGCACCCTGGTCGAGAAGGCCACGTACGAGAAGTTGAACGAGTGGCTGGAGGAGCACCCCACCGAGGCCCGCCAGGTGCTGAACAAGAGCGTGCAGGCGGCGCGGGCGCGGAGTGCGGCCCAGCAGGCCCGGGCCCTCATCCGCCGCAAGTCGGCGCTGGAGGGCGCCGGCATGCCGGGCAAGCTCACCGACTGCTCCACCCGCAAGCCCGAGGAAGCCGAGCTGTTCATCGTGGAGGGCGATTCGGCCGGCGGCTCCGCCATCCGCGCCCGTGAGCCGCGCAACCAGGCCATCCTCCCGATCCGCGGCAAGATCCTCAACGTCGAGCGGGCCAGGCTCGACAAGATGCTCAAGAACACCGAGATCCAGTCGCTCATCGGCGCCATCGGCGCCGGAGTGAGCGAAGAGTTCGACGTCGGCAAGATCCGCTACCACAAGGTGATCCTGCTGGCCGACGCCGACGTCGACGGCAGCCACATCCGCACCCTGCTGCTCACGTTCTTCTTCCGGCAGATGAAGGAGCTGGTGGAGAAGGGCCACGTGTACGTGGCCCAGCCGCCGCTGTATTCCACCCTCGTGGGCAAGGAGAAGGTGTACCTGAAGGACGACGTGGCCAAAGCCCGCTTCCTGGCCGAGCACCCGAACCACAAGGCCGAGTTCGGTCGCCTGAAGGGCTTGGGCGAGATGGACTTCGGCGAGCTGGGCGAGACGACCATGAGCGCCGCCCACCGCACGTTGCTCCAGGTCACCGTGGAGCAGGCCGCCATCGCCGACGACATCTTCTCCATCCTCATGGGCGACGACGTGCCCTTACGCAAGCAGTTCATCGTGACGAACGCCAAAGACGTCCGCTTCCTTGATATCTGATTCCGTCGCTCGCTTCGCCGCCGTGCAGCATCCTGATCTCTGGAGGAATTCTTGAGCGACACCCCGGTCGAAGGCCCTGAGGAGAACGGTTTCTCCGGGGTAGAGCCGATCGAGATCCAGGAGGAGATGGAGCGGTCCTTCCTGGAATACGCCATGTCGATGATCACGCAGCGGGCGCTGCCCGACGCTCGTGACGGCCTCAAGCCGGTGCATCGCCGGATCCTGTTCGGGATGCACGAGCTGGGCCTGCGCCCCGACCGGCCGTTCATGAAGTGCGCCCGTGTCTCGGGTGAGGTGATGGGGAAGTTCCACCCCCACAACCAGCAGGCCATCTACGACGCGCTGGTGCGTATGGCCCAGCCGTTCAGCCTGCGCAACCCCCTCATCGACTTCCACGGCAACTACGGCTCGCCCGACTTCCCGGCGGCGGCCGAGCGATACACGGAATGCCGGCTCTCACCGTTGTCGATGCACATGCTGGCGTCGATCGACGAGGGCACGGCCGACTTCGTCGACAACTACACGAACGAGTTCGAGGAACCCACGGTTCTGCCGGGCCGCTTTCCCAACCTGCTGGTCAACGGCAGTCAGGGCATCG
>JBKJNA010000185.1:0-2858 GCA_046596195.1 Acidimicrobiales bacterium
CCGCCCCCGAGCTGGAGACAGAACGGCTGTGCAACGCGTGCGCGGAGGTCACCGAGGTGAGCGGGGCAGGGATCATGCTCATCTCCGATGATGTGCCCCGCGGCTCGGTGTGCACCACGAACGAGGTGAGCGCGCTCATCGAGGAGTTACAGCTCGAGCTCGGGGAAGGGCCCTGCGTGGACGCCTACCACCAGGACCGGCCCGTTCTCGAGCCCGATCTGGCTGCACCGACCACGCCCCGCTGGCTCGGCTTCACCGGCCCTGCTGTCGAGGCCGGCGTGCGGGCCATCTTCGGCTTTCCCATCGAGGTCGGGGCGGTCCGCCTCGGGGCCCTCAACCTCTACCGCGACCATCCGGGCTCGCTCACCGACGACCAGCACGCCGACGCCCTAGTCATGGCCGACATCACCGCCCAGGCACTGCTGGTGATGCAGGCCAACGCACCGCCGGGCCGCCTCGCCGTTGAGCTTGAGGCCAACGCCGACTTCCAATACGTCGTGCACCAGGCCTCGGGCATGGTGGCCGTCCAGCTCGATGTCACGGTCGGCCAGGCCCTCATCCGGCTGCGGGCTCACGCCTTCGGCAACGACCGGCGCCTCGCCGAGGTCGCCGAGGACGTGGTCGCCCGGAGGCTGCGCTTCGATGACCGCAGCGGCGAGAAGGACCCGGGGCCGTAAGGCGGCGTCCGCCCGGAACTCCTCTAGTAGTGAGGGGCGCTGCCGTGTAGCATTGACAGCGCGGTCCGGCTCCGGCCAACGGACGGCCCATGGCCGAACCCGTGCTGACTGGAGATCCGATGTCCAGAGAGGCACTTCTCGCCCGGACGTTGGTGGAACTGGCCGACACGCTGGTCGACGACTTCGACGTCGTGGAGTTGCTGACCCTGCTCACCGACCGCTGCGTCGAGGTACTCGACGTCGCCGCCGCCGGCCTGATGCTCGGCTTCCCAGGGGGGGACCTGCGGGTGATGGCCTCATCCAGCGACGCCATGCGCCTGTTGGAGCTGTTCGAGCTGCAGTCGGAGGAAGGCCCGTGCCCGGACTGCTACCGCACCGGCGAGCCGATCGTCAACCACCGCCTCGCCGCCTCCGGCGGGCCCTGGCCCCGGTTCGGCCCGAGGGCCCTCGAAGCCGGCTTCAAGTCGGTGCACGCCCTGCCGATGCGGCTGCGCGACATGACCATCGGCGCCCTCAACCTGTTCCGCACCGACGAGGGAGCGCTGCACGACGCCGACGTGCTCGCCGCCCAGGCCCTCGCCGATGTCGCCACCATCGCCGTCCTCCACGACCGCGGCGTCCGGGACACCCAGGTGGTGAACGAACAGCTCCACCGCGCCCTCAACAGCCGCGTCGTCATCGAGCAGGCCAAGGGCATGGTGGCCGAGGCGGCCGGCATCGACCTGGACCAGGCCTTCTCCAGGCTGCGCCACCACGCCCGCAGCCACAACCTCCGCCTGGTCGACCTCGCACACGGCGTTATCGCCCGGGCCACGGCGGTGGGATCCCTCGACGTCGCACCCGTCGGCGTCGCCAGGACCCGGGCGCCGCTGGCGGAGGCCCCGATCACGCCGGCCCGGATCGAGCCGTTGCTGGATATGGTCGACACGGCGGCTCCCGTCGATGCCGTCGAGGTGGTGGTGAGCGGACTCGCCGACATGCTGGGCGCCGATGAGGTCAACTTCTTGATCGCCGACCTCGACGGCGACTCGCTGATCCGCTTCGTCCGCCCCACCGAGCGGGCACGGCGCGAAGCCGGTGCTGCGCAGCGCGTGGAGACCGTGGCCACGGCGGGGACGCCGTACGGGCGGGCCCTGGTCTCCCAGGAGGTCCAGGTCGTGGCCGATGGCGGCCGGTACCGGGTGTTCGCGCCGGTCACCGACCGAGGCGACGCGCTGGGCGTGCTCGAGCTTGTGTTCGGGTCACGGCCCGGCGACGCCCTCGTCAAGGAGGTGTCGTCGGCCGCCCACGCGCTCGCCTATGTGGTGATAGCGAGCCGCCGCCATACCGACCTGTACGAGTGCGTGCAGCGCAGCGCCTCGTTCTCGCTGGCCGCGGAGATCCAGCGGCGGGTCCTGCCACCTGCGTTCACGTGCGAGGCTGAGCAGTTCACCTTCGCCGGGTGGCTGGAGCCGGCCAGCCACGTCGGCGGGGACACCTTCGACTACAGCGTCGATCGTGAGGTGCTGCACGTGTCGATGACCGACGCCATGGGTCACGGCGTGAAGGCCGCCCTGCTCGCCACGATCGCCCTCGCCAGCCTGCGCAACAGCCGGCGGGGCGACATCGGGCTGGCAGAGCAGGCCCGGCGAGCCAACGAGGCGATGATGTCGTACGCGGAGGATGACCAGTTCGTCACTGGGCTCTTGCTGCAGGCGGACCTGCGCTCGGGACGCGTCATGGCGGTCAACGCCGGCCACCCCCGTCCCTACCGGTTGCGGGACGGCCAGGTGGACTGCCTGGACCTCGACGCCGGCATCCCCTTCGGCATGATGGAGGGCTCCTCCTACCGTGAGCAGGAGCTGCACCTCGAGCCCGGAGACCGGCTGGTCGTCGTCACCGACGGCTTCCTCGAGCGGAACGCAAGTTCGGCCGCCCATCTCGATGTAGCCGCAGCCGTGGCGGAGACGGCCGCGCTGCACCCCCGGGAGGTGGTGCATGTCTTCAAAGCTGCGGTTCTGGCGGCGACGGGGGCCAAGCTTGCCGACGACGCCGCCGTCTTGTGCATTGACTGGCACGGGAGCACCGGGACCGCCCATCGCGGGCGGCCGTCGGGCACCGGCCAGCGCCGGGTCACGACCACGACGGCAGCAAGCCTTGCAGACACGCCGGACCCTGCCTGACTGCCCCCGGATCTGTCAC
>JBKJNA010000234.1:0-35965 GCA_046596195.1 Acidimicrobiales bacterium
ATGCCGCGGCATCGCGACGATCGGCTCAGCTCATTACGCCGAACAGCTGTCTCCCGACGCCCGGCCGCCCGTCCTGCTGGCGAAGCGTGAACACCCCTACTTCAGCAGCCACCTAGAGCGATCGCCGACGAGACGTCGCCGGCATCCCACAGGATCGCCACCATCTCGCCGTAGACCCACACACGCCGACCACCGGCCGCCGCCCGCTCGATCACCCCGCCGATCTCGTCCCGGAACCGCCGGGCATCGGGCGCCCCACCGACCATGAACGTGGTCAACAGTTCCGCCGCGTCCACGGTGAGGTACCGGCCGGACGCGACCGCCGCGCCCACGTCGAGGCCGGCGTCGCGCAGGGCGTGTTCGAACGCCCGGCGGTGGGCGGCGGTCGCCACCACGACGGCTGCGTCCCCGTCGTGCAGCGCCGGGCCGACGAAGCCGATGACGGTGTCGACCAGGAACTCCTCGGTCTCGTAGAACTCGACCAGGTGAGCGTGATCGCCAGCTTCGGCGGGCAGCGCGGGTAAGCCTGCGATCCGAGCCGGAAAGCCAGCATCCACGCCTTCCCTATCGGCTGGCCGGCGTCGCCACTTTAGGAAAAGGTGGGGAAAATTCGGGCTCGCCGCCGCCAGGCTCAGTCTCACGACCTAATCTTTCGCTACGGAGGTGACGTCGAGTTCGTGTGCGCCCTCTCGGCACCAAATACCGCGGACGCAGCGAAGCGACTTGCTCGCGTAAACGTGGCCTTGGCCGACACCCCGGGGCGGGGTTCGGTAACCGTCGGACTGGCCGAACTCCAGCCTGACGAGTCGGCCCCGGACCTGGTCGCCCGTGCCGACACGGCACTCTACCGTGAACGGGCGACCCGCCGAGGATGTGCGACGGGCGGGTGAGCTGGTCCCGCCATGGGGGGCAACGGCGATGCCCGGCGCGGTCAGCAAGCGGATCATCCACGCGCCGGAACGTCGTCGGGCTCGGTCATCCTGCGCTCGTGGCGGGCCTCAGGGAATTACGTGACGGTTGACAGCTGAGGTGTGGTGGCCGGACTCGGTGCCGCGGCCGATCGCCCGCGGCGAGACGATCTGCGCCACTGAGCGTGCGTGCCAGCGTCTGCCGGTCGAGGTGCGAGAACCTGCCATGTTCAGCGCCGCCGCGATCGTCTGCAGGGACGCACCCTCGCTGTGCATCCGCATGATCCGGACTTCGGCTGGTCCGGACGGGTCCCGGTGCCCGGCTGACCGGATCGGGCTCTTCATTGGGAGCGCTCCCCCTGCCAGTCGGGTGGCCTCGATCCACAGCTCCAATTCACCGGCCGGGAGGGGCCTCGTCCACAAGAAGCCTTGGGCCGCCTGCACCCCCAGATTGCGTAGGTGTGACACTTGCGCAGGGGTAGTCACACCCTCGGCGATGATCGACTTGCCGGTGTTGTGCGCGAGTCCCACTACCGAGGCCACGATCGCGTCGTCGTCAGGATTCTCGCCGAGCCCAGCGACGAACGAGCGGTCGATTTTGATGATGTCGATGGGAAACCGGCGTAGGTAGCCGAACGAGGAGTAACCGGTGCCGAAGTCGTCCAACGCCAGCCGGACGCCCGCCTCTCGCACCTTCGTGAGGGCCTCGTGTGCTCGTGGGTTGTCGAGCAGGGCGCTCTCGGTGACCTCGAGGATGATGCCCTCAGTTGGTGCCTGAACCGACGCGAGCACCGCCATGCAGTGCTCGGCGAATGATGGCGCTGACATCTGCAGCGGAGACAGGTTGATCGCCACGTCCAACCGTTTTCCACTGCTAGCCCACTGGGCGGCCTGAGCTGCGGCCGTGCGCAGAACCCATTCCCCCAGGTTCACGATCAACCCCGATGCCTCCGCCAGCGGGATGAAGTCCAGTGGTGCCACCAACCCACGTGTGGGGTGCTGCCAGCGGACCAGGGCCTCGACGCCCGTCACCGCGCCAGTGTTCAACTCCACGACCGGGTGGTAGTGAAGCACCAGCTCGTGGTCGATAGCGGCAGCAAGTTCTGCCACATCGTCCGGCGTTTGTGGCGTGCTGATGCGGTGCGGCGCAGTTCGCTCGTTCCTCGCTCGTTCGCCGGCCGCAAGGAGTTCGTCGGCGGTGACGGCGTACGACGTGGTGAGACCCCAGCGGACGTCGAGTGCAATAGAGGCCCCTTCCGCTGCCAGGTAGCCCCGGACGGCCGTGCAGATCGAGCTGCCTCGTGCGCGGGCGTCCTCGACAGACGTGCAATGGTCGAGCAGTACCGCAAATTCGTCGCCACCGATCCGGGCGGCACCGTCCCCAGGTCCGCACGCCTCGCGGATCTGGCCTGCGACAGCCTTGAGGAGGAGGTCCCCTGCTGGCGTACCCATAGTCGCGTTCAGGTTCCGCATGCCCATTACATCGAGTACGAGAAGTGCCACGGCCTCGCCGTCCGTGCGCTCGAGCAGTGCACGCTCCGCCCTCTCGAGAAGCATGGGGCGATTGCCCAGTCCGGTGAGCGGGTCCCACGCCTCGAGGGCACGCAGACGCACTGCCGCCGAGGCCAGTCCGGCCTGCGCGTGCAAGATGTCCAAGTCCAGGGCGGAGAACCGGCGAGACACGTGATCGACGATGGACAACGAACCTATGACGTGCCCGTCGTGTACCAACGGCTCACCGGCGTACGCTCCGATGACGCCCGAAACAACGAGCGGGTTGGCGCAGTACACCGAGTGAGCGGCCGCGTCGGGGACGACCAAGGCCCTTTTGGTGCTTACCACCTCGGCACAAAAGCTCAGTTCGTCAGGGACGGCGGTCGAGCTTGCGCCCACCCCAACCTCGGCCGGGTACGTCTGGAGGCCCGGCGTGACGACGTTGACCACGGCGAGCGGGACCCTGCACGCCACGGCAAGCGCATTTACGATCGCGTCCAGGTGCCGATCTCCAAGGTGGCCGTGCAGTCCGAGCCTGTCGATCACGGCAAGGCGGTCCGGGTCGTTCAGCTCCCCGGCTTGGACTCTCTCGCGAATCGCGGCGTCCATCGGTCCGGTCGCGTGCGACCGTTCTTGACCACGCAAGGCGTCACTCATTTTCTGGCACGCCTACCGCCCTGAGCCGTGAGGCTGACGCTTTTCTTGCCAGGCTACCCATCTCCAGCGCAGTTCCGGTCGCAGCGTCAGATCTGCAGCCCATGAGGATCGCTTGTGTCTGCCCGATCACCTGCTGCGTCAGCAGACCCTGCTCCATAGGAAGTCAGACGACGGCGGTCTGGATCGACAGCGGGGCCGCGATCGTGCGGTTCCGTCCTGCGTCTTTCGCTGCGTACAGCGCGGCGTCTGCGTCCCGGAGCAGCGCATCGGCGCCGCCGGCGTGCAGCACCGCCAGACCGATGCTGGCGCTGAGGGTCACCGGATGTTCCTGTAGCTGCGCTCCGGCGATGGCCTCGCGAATCCGCTCGGCGACGACCATGCCGCCGTCCAGGTCGGTGTGGGACAGCGCCACGATGAACTCGTCGCCACCCCAGCGTCCCGCCATGTCACCAGCGCGCGCGGCCTGGTCCAACTGCTCGGTCGCGACGCGCAGCGCAGCGTCGCCGACGTTGTGGCCGTGACTGTCGTTGATGGACTTGAAATGATCGAGGTCGACCATCAGCAGGGCCAAGGGTTCCCCGTGACGGATGGCTCGGGCGACGGCGCCGGTGAGCGCCTCCTCCATCGCCCGGCGGTTCGGAAGGCCGGTGAGCTTGTCGGTGCGGGCGGTGGCGTGCGCTTCGGACCGAGCTCGGCTGAGACGCTGCAGGAGGGAGAGGGTGGCGATGCCCACGGCGGCGAAGGCGCCGAGCAGGATCCAGGGGGCCCGCCGGCCTCGCTCGACTGGCGCGTGCAGGCCGTGACTGGGGACTGTCAGTACCACCCGCCACGGTGCGCCTTCGATGGGGGAGACCGCAGCCGTGACGGCGTCGCCGCCCACCGACACTTGTGTCACTCCCTCGCGCAGCTTGGTCAGGCCAGCGGGCATGGCGGCAACGCCATCACCGGAGGCGAGAACGTCACCGGACTCGTCGACCAGAAACGCGTTCGCGCCCTGCACCGGCACCACGGAGCTCAAGTACGCGCCCAACGGCGTCTTTTGAGGCGTGAACGCCCCGCTCAGGACCCGTCTGCCGACGACGGTGTCGAAGGGGATGGCGACTGCTGTGACCGGGACCCGCCGAGCGGCCGACGGGACGAGCCCAGAGATGCCGACTCCACCGGCGACCGCGGCCCGAAGGTGGGCGTACTCGACGGTCATGTCCTTCCCAAGGATCTCGGGTCGGCTCGGCCAAACCTGGAGGAGGTGGCCGCTGTCATCAAGCAGAACGGCGGCCTGGAAGGCGAACGCGGCGACAAGGCCATCGAAGTCGGCCTTCTCGACCGTGGGACCGCTAAGGAGACGTTCAGCCTGATCGGTCTCCCGCGCCGTCAGGTCAGCAAGGAAGTTTCGAGCGAATGACGCGGTCAACGACGCCCGAGTGGCGAAGCGGTCATCGAGGGCGTCACGCTCCGCCTGCTCCGCTTGGCGGATCAGTCCGGCGAAGCAGACCACCAGCAAGACAAGGACGAGAGACGCGGCCGCGGTCAGCCGCCGGCCGCCTGACAAACCGTGAGCGGGACGGCGTGACAGGTTCACAGCAGATTATCGGACCGGCACCGGTCGAACTTACCCAACCCGAGAGGTTGGTCCTTTCGGGCCATGACACCTGTAGTCCGGCTGTAGTCAGTTCGATCACATGGAGCTCTCTGGACGAGGGTGACGTCGACTGCGCTGGGGCTGGCGCCCGAGGACGGGGCCATGGGCTGCTGCTTTCACGAGGCGGCGCAACCATGCCAGCAGAGCATCCTTGCTGAACGGCTTGGCCAGGTAGCCATCCCGTCGAACAGGCAGTGCTCGCGGTCTTCACGACGAGCCCCTGCCCGTATTGGCGATGATGGGCGCGCTACCGATGGCTTCCCCGGGGGCCCGGATGGCCCTCCGTCGTCTCATAGCCATGAGTTCCGGCATCTGGCAGTCCATCAGGACTGCGTCGTACCGGTTCGCATCGAACGCCTCGACCTCGGCTGCGTCCGTTCAGGACGGTGTCGACCCGACATCCGCACCGACCAGCAGGGCGACTGCGACCTTCCCATCATGGCAACTCCACTCGGAGGCGGCGACATCGAGGTCAGCTGCCCGCCCGGTAACGCTGGCACGTACTTCGCGCCCGGAAACAACATGCGCCTGACGACAGCGGACGCTTCCGTCCGCCGCCGGGTGGCGCACCTATCCAGCGCGAGCCCGCCAGAATGGTCCACCGGCCAGCCGCCAACCGGCGAGAGGGCGAGGGCACCTCGGCTAAAGGCGCCGCCAGGCGTGAGCTTCCTACGTGGCGTTCATTGCGCCAGCGCCTCGCCCAGAGGTCTCTTCGGCACGCCCGGGAGGGCCGCCTACAGGCCGAGGCCCAGGCCATGGTCGTGATTCAGGCCTCGCTCAGCCGTCCGGCGCTGCGCCCCAGCAGCGTACCAGCCTGGTCGAGCACCTCGGTCCATGAGAGCGCCTTGGCACCGATCGGACTGACGGCCCGTAGCCCCATCAACCTCGGCAGCCACGGCCACCAGGGCGGGTCCACGGCGGAGTTGGCCGGCCAGGTCGTCCCACTCAGTGTCGGACATCCGCCGCTCGCCTTGACGCGATCCGATGGCGGCCATCACGCCTCCGTTGCCGCGTGGCCGAACGCTTCGGGATGGCGGTCGCGGTAGGACTCGACGCGATAGGCCAGACCGCACCACGCCCCGCGTGCAGCCCCGGCCAGATTGCCGCGGATCCGGCTCGCCTGCCGGCGCTTGCCCGTGACCAGATCGCGACCCGCTTCAACAATGAGCTCCCAGACACCCGGTCAACGCTCTCTCATGCCGGGTGCTGTCCGCAAGGACCGTGCCGGCAGATCCTAGAGCAAAACGTTGGATGGAGAGGGGAGATCGGCCCGGCGGGGAAGTACAGCGACAACCACGTTTCCGCTGGTCAGACTGGTGGGCCCGGCTGGGATCGAACCAGCGACCGAGGGATTATGAGTCGACCTAGGGCAGTCCGTCTGGTTGCGTTTAGGCCGCTGAGCTGGTGTTTTGTCCGCCACGGCGTCCGCTGGGTGACGTGGGATGCCGCCTGGTGACGTCCCGTATGTTGGATGAAATGTTGGATGGCGTCGCATCTCCTCGACGGCCAATGTTCGCGGCGCCCGGGCCGTTTCCGCCGCCCGCAGCCGTAAAGGAAGGGCCAGGGCCGTGAGCACTTGCCAGCGGGAGGCCGAACCCACACCTCGCACGATGGGAGGCGTAGTCTGTTCGAGGTCGTGTTGGCTGGTGTCGGCGGATGCCGGAACATGCCGCTGAACTGGGGTTTCGCGATTCAGCCATGCCCGCCGATGACCCGCCGTACCACCTCGTTCCGGCTGATCCGGTAGAAGATCCGGTAGAAGAATCCGGCGAAGGCCCGACTCGTCGTTGGTGACCGACGCCCGCATGCCGACGCCGACGGCTCAGGTTTGCGGTCGGCTGCCGCGTTCGCCGAAGTAGCGGTGCAGCGTGAGTTGGATCGACCCGCCGGTCTCCTCGACAGCTTGGACGACGGCGTCGACCTCGGGGAGCGCCGCGTGTCGGGCAGCGGGAAGGGCCTCCCAGTCGGCGACGGCCATCGGGGAGGTGGTGCCCCCAAGAGCGAGGGTGACCACCTCGTCGTTGCGGTCAGCGCACAACAGGAGGCCGACCGTCTCGGCATGCTCCGGGCGCCGGAGGTGCCTGTCGACCCACTGGACGTACATGTTGAGCTGGCCGGTGTGCTCCGGCTTGAACCTGCCGACCTTGAGCTCGACGACCACGAACCGAGCGGCGAACCCGTCGGTGCCGGCCGCCCGTGAGGTCCCGGCTCCTCGGGGGCGCCCCCGATGGCCCGGGGGGCGCCGGCCGAATCGACGTAGGTGGTCAGGTAGCCGGTGCCGACGATGGTGGTGTTCGACGTCTTGGCCGACGAGTCGGTGCTGGAGACGGCCCGGCGCCGGGTGTCGTAGGTGCAAGGGGGCGGTGCGCTCGGAGAAACGTGTGCAATCTGGGGGCCGCAGCCGCGCGGTTGTCGTGGCCACCAGGCGCTGTTCTCACGTCCGTCCCCGCAGAGGGACTCGTGGCCCTTCACACCGGCTCAAGAGGTCTATGGGCAGTGCGCAGCGCAGCTCGGCCGGCGACCGGGTTTCAGTCGGCAGTCGGCTCAGACTTTCAGTCGGAAGGCGATCAAGGGTTTCAGGCGGGAGGGTCTGCAGGACCTCGATCGGCAACTTGGCGGGTTCTGCGGCCGGAATGCGGCCGGGCTGGTCTGCAGTGTTGCTCGCCGGAGGGGAAATGGGTAGTCGCAGGGGCGGGCCGACAGTGGATGGCGGCGGGTCGGGTGTCTGCTCACCGACCCGTTCGCTCTGGGAGGCAGATGCATCCGGAAGTTGGAAAGGCGTCGCCCCTTCCACCACGGTCACAACCGCCCTTCCTGCCGGCCCGGGAAGCAGGTCGGCGGCAGCCGCGCCTGTCAGTCCGATCGTGGCAATGGCGGTGGCGATCGCGAGCCTTGACGCCAGCCTGCTCATGAATGGTGTCGGTGCGACCACCACCGAAACGGACGGTTCGACTGAACGCCGAGCCCCGAGCATCATGACCCGCAACGCTGGTGATGGTTCCGGCACCGGGCACAGGGAAGCAGCCCGCACCTTGGCGATGATGTGGCTCACGTCGGTGACTTCCCGACGGCCCGAGGTGACGCAACCCGCCAGGAGGGCTTCAAGGTCCTCCTCCAAGAAGTCATCAAGCATTTCATCCCTATAATCGTGCGAATAGGTCACCGTGACACCGCCTCGGTCGCCAATTGCCGTCGGAGTGCCTGAAGGCCCCTCCGTTGGAGCGCTTTCACCGCAGTAGCCGGCTTCCCTGTGGTCTCGGCCACCTGGTCGACGGAGAGGTCACCGACAATCCGCAACAGGAGTACCTGGCGCTGGCCCTCGGTCAGACCACCAAACACCTGGCGTACGTCCTTGAGTTCGAGGCCCTGCAGTGCGTCCTCCTCGGCATCGCCACCGTGGACCTGATCCAGCCATGCGGCCTCGGTGCCCACAGTCTTTGGGCGCACCGCCGCCCGGCGCTGGTAGTCGACCGAGCGCCGGTGGGCAATAGTCAGGAGCCATGCCCGGAACTGAACCTCGCCGCCTTCGAACGAGGCGATGCCGGAGAAGGCGCCCAGGAACACCTCACTGGTGAGGTCCTCAGGGTCTTGGGCTCCCTGGAGGCGAAGGTAGGTGAGAACCGTAGGGGCGAATGTGCGGTAGAGCCGCTCGAAGCCCCAGGGAACCTTGGACCGGGCCGCCGCGAGTACGGCCTCGAAATGTTCGACGGTCAGGACGGACCCTCCGCCGTCGCGGGATTCCACGGGTCGCAGTCCCCCTTGTGCGGGCGCACTGTCATTGTGTCGTCGCCTCCCTGGGACCGGCGTCCCGATGACATATGCGTGTGTGAGGCAGAACGTCACACCGAAAAACGTCGATCGCCCCGGGTTGCCTCGACAGACGTCTTACGTCTGCTGGTCCCGCCGCCTCCATGCGTGAGTCGTCGCGCCGCCTGCCTGCGCGCCGAATGAAGGCGGGACATGACCGTTCCGATCGGCACGTCCTGTACCTCCGCAACCTCGGCGTAGCTCAATCCGACGATCTCCCGCAGCCACAGCGCTTGACGTAGGGGGAAGGCAATCGCCCCAAGCTGCGCCCAGGTTCCGACCTGGTCCAACCGTGGTATGGCGGCCTCCTCCAGGGACGGCCCGGGAGTGGGCATCTGCTCGCACAGTGCGACGGTGGCCCGGCGGGCACGCAGAGCGTCATACGAACAGTTGCGGACGATGGTGATCATCCACGCCTCACGGTTCTCCACCGTGGCGGTGTACCAGATCCGCCAGATGCGCATCCACGCTTCCTGGCACACGTCATCGGCAGCCTGGTCGCCGACGATTCCACGGGCGTAGCGCAACGTCGCCGGCCACTGCTGGCGGTGGAACGTCTCATAGGATCCTGGACCCTCGCTGTACCTCTCTCCGCCTGGAACCGATGCAGCGACGCCGGACTGCTTCCCGGAAAAGAAGTTCGAAAGTGTTGCGGAGGCTTGCGGAAGGGTGCGTTCGAGTCGTATCCCCCTGACCAGACCGGCCACCGCAGCCAAGTCCCGGGAGTCCGGCGGGACCTCTCCGACCAGAACGGCGTCCACGTCATCATCAGAGAGGGTCCGAAGCACGGTCACCCCTACTTGATCGCACGGCGACCCGTTGGCGATACCGCTTTGCGGCAAAAGATGCCCGTCGGTGAGCAGCACACCCCGGAGGAAACGAGGGGTGGGGCCGGTCGGGATCGCCCGGGCCCCACCCCTGAGCGTTATGCCATCAGGCTTGCGCTGGCCTTGACCTGGGCACACACCACGACGCTGGCGATCTCGCCCGGCCCTGCGCTGTTCACGGAGGACTGTACAACGGTGCTCACCCCGCCGGACGCGACCGTGGCCTTGACGGTACCCACGGTTGCGCCGTTGGCGGACATCGCCACGGCGACGCAACCATCGTTCCGGGGGGTCGCCGTCACAGCGACCTGGGTTCCCAAGGCGGCCTTCAGCGAGTACGCGGCGGACAGCTGCGCGTCGGCCGCCACCTTGGCGTCGCCTGACGCCAGGACGCTTCCGCTCCCTCCCAGCACCTGAACGTCGGCTCGGCCTGATGCGGATGCGGCCGCGACCACCGCCAGCGAGGCGCGTGTCTGACCGGTCAGGGTGACCGTCGTGTTGGTCGTGACCGAGTCCGCGGGAGCCAGGGTGGCCGGGACCGGGCCGGCCGCCAGCGCCAGCGTGGTCACCCCCCCGACCGCAGCCAGGACGGCCCTTGTTGCGATGCTCTTACCGTTCACGTGAATGCTTCTCCTTGTGTAGTAGTAGTCCGGACACGGGCACAGGACTGTGCTGTATGACACGAAGTGAACTGCGAGATCGCAAGCTTTTGCCTGCGATCTCGAGTCCGACGGATTAGTACCGGGGCAGGCTGGGCCCAGGCACTGCCGGCACGCTGTAGCCGGGGAGGGGCGGGGCGGGCAGGGGACCCGCCGACGGCAAGGGAGTGCCGGGCGTTGCCGGCGACCCGGGCATGCCAGGCTGGTAGCTCTGGAGAAGGCGCAGGACTGCATCGAGGTTGGGCAGGTAAGGCAGGGAGCCCAGACCAGGGAACGCCGAACTCGGAGCAGGCGTGTCGCCGGGCGCCGAGTATCCGGGAAGGGGTAGCCCAGGCAAGGAGATGGCCGGAAGAGTCCCGGCACCGGGCGTGGACACGGCAATGTCGCCCTTCATTGTGGCGCCAGATTCCGGAGTCATTCCCGCGCCGACCGTGGCGGAGAGCCCGTGCTTTGACGGGCTGGCCGTAGTCGAACCGGCGCTTGCCCCGGAGCCGGGTGAGCCGCCCTTGACGAGTGCGCTAACTACTCCGGCACTGAAGAGAAGGGGGGTCACGGCGACCACGATCCCTACTGCGAGCTTCCTCATGATGTGTTCTCCTTGTTGGTTATGGGTGGGGTCGTCCCCGACTTACGGGCTGCGCCCTCTGAGCGGTGGGACCTCCCGCCGTGACGACGACGGCCATGACCCCGGCTTTATTCACACGAATGCACGAAGCTGGGAAATTCTCGCCGAGGCGAAAATATCTGGTGGCAACCTGTGACGGCGCCGGCCCGACGCGCATAGGAGACCGACCATGATGCAAGCGAAGGCTTGCAAGGTCGCCTCCCACCACCGCCGGCCACACGTGCCGAGCAAGGAGCGCCTGATGTCCCATCGGCTGGCCTACGTTTTCGGCGTTGCACTGGTCCTACCCGTCACGGTTGGCTTGGGCTCCCCCGCCAAGGCCTGCGGCCATGCCGCCTACTTCGTGTCCGGGGCGTACTCGACGACCGAGGGCAGCAGCGTCAACGTCGCCATCCGACGGGATGCCAACAGTTGCGGCGGGCCCAGCTCGGTCGAGTACGCCACCGAGGATGGCAGTGCCAACGCTGGTAGCGACTACACCGCCGTCTCCGGCACCGCGACCTTCGAGATGGGTCCTGACCCGGCGGCCCAACGGACCTTCTCCGTCCCCGTCGTGAAGGACTCCGAGGCCGAGGGAGCGGAGACCTTCACGGTGGTTCTTCGAATGAACGCGGCCAACGGGGTGATCTCCTCGCTCGGGCCGCCGGCTACCGTCACCATTGCGGCCAGCACCCAGTCCTCGCCGGTGACTTCGCCCGCTGCCCCCAGCCCTCCTACGGCGCCCGCTCCTGCCCCTGAGCCCGCCCGTACGGCGACGACGACTCGCCTGGCTCCGTCGACCACCGTGGCCACGAGCACAAGCACGTCCTCATCCACCACGAGCACAAGCACCACGTCGACCACGACCCTCGGCGGCGACGAGGTCGCCGCCGCACCGACTTCCAGCAAGGGTCGCGGGCTGCCGGTCGGTCTGTTGATCGCCCTTCTGGCAGTGGTTGTGGCTGTCAGTGTTGCTCTCGGGAGCTGGATACGACGGAGGGCCACGCGGTAGCGACTCCGGGTGTCCTCGTCGGGGTGAGGGCAACTACGGGGGCGCCGAGGGGGAAGTCGCCGGGCAGCCGTCGGCGCCTTTCGCAGCCGGCGGCCAGGGGTGAACACTGCCTCCCATCCTCCGGCAGACCAGGCATAGCGCAGACGACGAGCCGGCCCCATGCTCCTGGGCCGTTTCAACGGGTTCGACACTCTTTGTCGGATCGACCGCGCTCAAGCGTTCGGCGAGGAGTGCCGCGCGGGCGAGCGCGTGGGCGCCAGCCGTCTCCCCAGCGACCCGAAACGGTGACGGCCGCAACGACCTCTGCTTCCAGAGCGGCTGCCAGTAGAAGGGGATCGCGGGCGACCCCGATTCCCCGCCCGGATAAACAACAACACCTTCATGGCCGGCAGCCAGACTGTGTGGTGTTCCGACGCGACCGCAATGGTTGTAGCGACGAGTGGAACACGTCCACCATCCGCATCGACTGGAGCGCTGACGGCACCGCCACCTACAGCGACGGCAGCAGCGGCTTCTCGTATTCCCGCTGAGCCGCAGATTCACGGCGTCCGTGCTCGCGAGTGCATGGTTCAGCGAACACTGCCGACGAGCCGTCCGCGCCGGCCGCCGGCACCGTAGGGATCGTACGGCGCGGGTGTCGGCTGGACTGACGGGTTGAGGGACGCATCGAGTCGTGAGCACACCGATGGGGAACAGCCTCGACATCGATGCGACCGAACTCCGCAGCATCGTGGAACGGGCCGCCGCGTGCGATGAGGATGCGTGGGAGTACCTCTACCGACGCAGCTACAGCCGGCTCTTCGCCTATGCGAGGCGTCGGCTCCCCTCAGACACCGCCGCAGACGACGCCGTCAGTGAGACGATGCTCCGAGCACTCGATCGCATCACAAGCTTCACCTGGCAGGGCGCCGGGTTCGACGCGTGGCTCTACGGGATCCTGCGCAACGTCGTGCTCGAGTCGTTCCGTACCGACGCCCGGTCCCGCCCGTCAGCCGACCTCCCCGAGCGGCACGACGACGGGGCCGACGGGCCGCTCGACCGCATCGTGCAGGCCGACCACCACGCCGAGGTGCGACAGGCCTTCGGGCTCCTCTCCCCCGAGGACCAGGAGGTGCTCGAGCTCCGCGTGGTGGCGGGTCTGAGCGCCGACGGCGTGGCCGAAGCGACCGGTCGGGCTGCGGGGGCAGTGCGCATGGCCCAGTCACGGGCGCTGCAGCGCCTCCGCGGGCACTACGAGGGGGTCAGCGGTGGCAACTGACGACGAGTTCCTCACCTCTCTCGGGTCCGCCCTCCACCCGACCCCCCGCCAGCTTCGCTGCCTTGCGGGCCGCTGTCGCCGCCCGTCAGCCGGTAGACGACCAGCGAACCGTCGCCCCCGTGACGGTGTTCGCCGGCCGACGTGCGTCCCGCTCCGGTCGGATCGGCGCCGTCGTGGCGGCGGTGGCTCCAGCAGCGGCGGTCTTCTTCGCCGGTGGCGCTCTCTCGACGAAGAAAAGCCGGCTCGGGAGGACCTCCTCGCCGGGGGCATGGTCGAGTTCGAGTCCGTCCTGCGGGCACCGGAGGACGGCGCCACGGCGTCTGCCACCGGCATCAGGACCGGCATCGGCCGCATCGTCCAGGTGCGCACCGACGAGCTGCCCATCCTCCCCAAGGGCGAGTTCTACGAGGTGTGGTTCGTCGGCCCCGACGACTCGCCTCGCTCGCCGAACCGCATCTCCGCCGGCACCTTCCACCCCGACGAGGACGGTCGGTCTGCCATCGACCTTACCGCAGCGGTCGACCCGGCGAAGTACCCAGAGCTGATCGTCACGGCCGAGCTCGGCGATGGTGACCCCTCCCCACCGGCCCCCAGGTCATGCGGGCAGACATCGAGATAATCGACACCTGACCCGGTGTGACGATTCCGGCCTCACGCGCATAGGTAGAGGACCCGAGCTTCCTCGGGCCGCTCCGTCCACCGAACCGAAGGATCACCTATGAAGCGCTCGATCGTCGCACTCGCACTCGCAGCCGTTACGTTGCTCAGCATCGGAAGCCCTGCCTCGGCGGCCCACAACGGCAATAACAAGGCCGAACTGACCGGCGCCGGCGGCGTCACCGGCACCGCCGTCGTGAACTACTCGGAGGGCCGAAGCACGTTCAACGGCACCACCAGCGTCGCCGGTCTCCCGGCCGGCACCTACACCTTCACCGTGTTCAACGCCGCGAACGGGTCGCAGCTGATCTGCACCTTCACCTCCGACGGCACCGGTGCGGCCGGGTGCAGCGCCCAGGACCTGAAGCTCAAGGGATTTGGCGTAGCGCGGATCCTGAACAGCGGAGGCGCCATCGTCGCCAGTGGGGCCTTCGCCCGTCGTGGCAACTGCCGTGACCCGCAGCAGGTCATGTCGCAGTGCGAGGCGAACGACAACCGCCAGAACGTCTGATCCACCTCGAGGCCCCGGCGCTCATGGCGCCGGGGCCTCGACGCGCGTACGCCCGGCAGTCCCGATGACGAGGAGGTGAGAATCCTTCCCGAGCTTTGGCGGTTGAAGTTCGAGTAGCCGATGCCCAGGGCGTCCGGGTGACCGGGGGTCTGGAGGAGGCAGAGGCGAAGCCGTCGGCCGGAACGAGCAGTGAACCGCTAGAAGGTCTCCTGGCGTGGTGACGTAGCGCGCAAACCGGGAGCCGATGACCCCGCAGTGAGGGCGCCTTGGCGCTACTGGAGGAACGGCTTGGTCGGTGGGGCGTCAGGGGGTGGTTGCGGCTGGCAGGCGGCGACAACGCCGTTCGGGTCCCCTCAGATCCGGGGCGACCTCGAAGGGTGCGAGTAGTCCGAGGTACGCGAGCGTGCCAGCCAGTGGCTGGTGGCCGGTGGCCGGTGGTCAAGTTGCCAGGTTGGTGGGATCGGCGACGGCCTCCAGCAGTTGGCCCACGGCCAGATACCTCGTCGCTCTCAGCCCCTCCCCCCGTGTCCCGGGCCGGGCCGCCAGTCCCTTCAACCGGCTCCGCGGTCAGGGCCAGGTCCCGCACATCCCGGTACGTGGTGCCCGCGTCAAGGCTTGGTCTCGGTCGGCCCCTTCGCCGGACACCGGGCCCCTCTCAGGGACCGGGCCGCCTCCCACTGGGCGGGAGGTCAGCGGGCATTACCCCGCCTTTGCCACTACCACGAGCCGTCTGACTCCTCGGAGGGCATGGGCGGGCGTTTCCCGTGCGGTTATCGCATCGCCTGCCGACCGGGGCCGCCCTGGGCAAATGGACCACATCATCCCGGCGACGCGTCCTCCCCGGGTGGCGATGGCCATGCGCAGTGTGTCGGCGACGCTCGGTGCGCATGTGGTCGGCCAGGGCACGGCCGATAACGCTGCGGCTGAACAAGTCGATCACCGCGGCCAGGTACAGCCAGCCCTCGCCGGTGGCCATTAGGTGATCTTGCCGCACCATGTCTTGTCGGGCTCGCCCGGGTTGAAGGCCCGTCGCACCAGATCCCTCGACGGGGTGGCCGCCTTCGGCGATGGTGGTCTTCACCCTGCGCCGGCCCATCTCGCCCACGAAGCCGTGCTGGCGCATGATCCGGGCCACCCGCTTGCGACCGACCCCGACCCTGGCGGCGAAGCCAGGCGTGTACCCGTGGCGCTCCATAGGTGCGGTTGGAGGCGATGAAGATCGCCTCGATCTCTATCGCCAGCTGGGCGTCGGACAGCTCCCGGTCGCTCGGGCCACGCAGCTCCCAGTCGTAGAAGCCCGAGCGGGACACCTCGAGCACCCGGCACATCTCGGCCAGGCCCCAGGAGATCGGAGGTCGGCCTTCTCCTCGGCGATGAAAGAGTAGAGCGCCATCACACGCTGTTCCTCGTGGGCGCCGAGAAGAAGGCCACGGCTTTTGCCAACAGGTCCCGTTCCCGGGACACCCGTTCGAGCTCCCGGCGCAGGTCACGGGTCTCGCTTCGCTCCTCCGGGCTCGGACCACCCGCGGCTCCGGCTCGGGCCTGGCTGGCCCAGTTCCCGAGTCGAGTCGTACAGCTTCAGCTCCTTGGCGACGTTGCCGCCCGAGGCCTCCACCAAGGCCACGGCCGGGTCTTGAACTCCGGCGTGAACTACCGGCGGTTCCTACTCTCACACGGACTCCTTTCGGGCCTCAGCGGCCCATCATCAGGTGTCCGTCAAACCGGGGCAAGTCCAGGTGGTGAGTGTCAGTAGACAGGATCGTGCTGGCTCGTTTCGCCACCCGGCTGATCCGCCCGCCGTGGCGATGCATCGTCTCAGTCTTCAACCGTGGTTGACGGCGTTGGCCTCTGACGCCAACGACGAAGGCGGGGCGCCGGCAAGCGAAAGCTTGCCGGCGCCCCCCGAAGGACGAGTCAGATGTTCTCGGTCCTGCGCAGCCCCCGGATCTCGGCGTTGAGATCGAGCAGTGCCTTCGGTTACCGGTTGCTGTAGGTGGCGGAGCCGTCGGCGCTCCAGTCGATGCGGATGCTCGACTTGTTCCACTCGTCGCCGCAGCCGTTCCGGTTGCTGTCCGAACACCACGTCACGTACTGGGTCCCGGCCATGGCCGTGTTGTTGTTCATGCGAGCATGGAACTCAAGGTCCCCGGCGGTACCCTTCAACTGGTAGCCGCTCTGGAAGCACAGGTCCTTGCGCCCGTCGCCGTTCTTGTCGGACAGGACAGCGACCTTGGGGCCGAGGCCGTCCGGGTCGGGGCAGCCCGAGATGAAGCCAACGCCGCTTGACTCGAACGAGGCGGGGCCGTCGAGCTTGTTGCCGTTGCGATCGAGGAAGCAGGCGTCGTTGTGGACGTTCTTGGTGGCGGTGCCGGCGGGACTGAACGCCTGGCGGTCGTACTGGTCGGGGCTGAAGCAGCTGGAGCCGGGGTCGACGTCGGGGTTGGCCGTGGCCGCGCCGGTGTCCGGGTTGATGTAGGACGAGGCCCGCCCGGAGCCGGAGTCCCCGCCCCCGTAGGAGCTGTAGGCCTGGGAGGCGGTGGCGCCGGTCAGGGCCAGCATGGCGGCGGCGGCGGTGGCGAGTGCGATCTGCTTGGTGAGGCGCATGGTGTCTCCCGGTTGGGTTGTTCGGTCAGCGTCTCTATGTCGGACCGCTCCCGAACGTCACACCTTCAGCGGAGAAAGACGGCTCAGCCCCGGACGACGAGCTGGGTGCGGAGCACAGCAGGCCCGGACGGGAGCGGGTTCCCGTCGCCCGGTTCGGCCGTTATCTCGAGCACGGAAAGCTTTCTAGGGTCGACGGCCCCGAGGAGCACGATTTTGGTACGACCCTGGTCGTCGGGATGGAACGTGCCAGCCGAAATCCGGTTCGGTGAGGCAGGGGCGTCCCCGGGGCCCACGAACCAGACCTCGTAGAACTCGCCCTTCGGCAGGATCGGCAGGTCGTCGCTGCTCACCCGGATGACGCGTCCTTCCCCCACACGGGTTCCGGTCACCTCTGCCTGGCGGCTGCCGTCGTCGGAGCGGAGCCGAACGGCGAACTCCTGCACGCCGCCGTCGGTCCCTGTCTGCAGCTGGTCGATGACCTGTGCGCCTCCGTAGCCGGCGATGGCGGCAGCCACCGCCACCGCAGCAGCGGCGACCCGCCGGCGTCGGGCCGGCATGGGCACGACGGATGCTTGCCTCGCCTGGGCGGCTTCGGCGGCCCGGCGGAGGGCTTGCACCCCGACCTCTGGCGGCTCGCGGTGGCCTGGTTCCAGAGCGGCCCCAAGTGCAGCCAGCAGCTCGTCGTCAGTGGGCACCGGTCACCCCACCCAACGCCACTCGTAGGCGCGTCAGCGCCCGTGTCTGGGCCATGCGCACGGCACCCGGCTTCTTGTCGAGCACCTCTGCGACTCCCTCGGCCGACAGGCCGACCACCACCCGGAGCTCGAGAAGTTCCTGATCCTCAGATGACAGCTTCTCGAAGGCCTGTCGAACGTGTGCGGCTTGTTCGGCTGCGACGAGCTGGTCAAGCGGGCCCTTTGCCGGCGGCAGCGGGTGACAGGGGACGGGTGGACGCAGGGCGCTGCGCTGCTGCTCGAGCACCACGAGGCGGGCGATGCCCATGAGCCAGGCGTCGATGCCTGCACCCTTCCAGCGGAACCGGTCGATGGCGGTTAGCGCGCGTGTCATGGTCTCGCTGACGGCATCCTCAGCCGCTTCGTCGCTGAAGAGCCGACGGCGGGAGTAAGCGAAGAGGGCCTGGTAGTTGCGTCGGTACAGCGATTCCCATGCATCGGGGTCTTTCCGCTGCGCCCGCTCCACAAGGTCGTGCAGCTTCTCTTCACTCATCGTTTCCCTGTTATGCACCCAGAGGCCGATCCGTCACGCACAACGTTTGGAATCCCGCCCCGCCCCGCCCCGCCCAGGCGCCAGCGGGCCGACAAGCGACCTGCTCGCCGCACGTCCGGGACGACAGCCTGGAGCAGGGCCCGAGCGCACGAACGGCAACCTAGTGACCGCCGACGCCTCGGAGGGCGATGCGCGGGCGATCCTGGGCGAGGTGTGTGGTCGAGAGGTGATCTCGTGGTGACCGGGGCCCGAAACTCGCAGCGAGTAGCAGGTGCCGCGCGACCATGGCGTGGTGAGCCGACAGGAACCGATGCCGCTCAGCGGTTCGATCATCGCCAACTTCGCTCTGGTCGTAGCGCTGTTCTGGGCTCCCGGCAGCGCCGCCGCCCACGGCGACGATGGCTCGATGGACGTCCAGTCCTCGGCCCAGACCGGCCCCAACAGACTCCGTCTCGAGGTCTCCATCCCCTACCCGCACGGCGACCTCGCCGAGAACGCCACCGTGACGGCGACACTCAACGGTCCAAAGGGCGCCGTCATCCCCGACGTCCCTGTACCAAGAACAGCCACGGGCTACGCCGCTGACCTCACCGTCGCCGGGCCCGGAACGTGGCGGGTCGCCGTCCGATCGCAGAACCCCGTCGCAGAAGCGACGGTCGAGGTCGACATCGTCGGGGCAACCTCGACCGGAGGGATGAACCCACCGCCGGGCAAGTCCAGCCGTGTCAAGCCCTTCGCCCTCCTCGTCGCAGCCGCTGTCCCTCTCGTCGGACTCGGGGTTCGCCATCGTCGCCGACGCCAGACCGGGGAATGACGAGCCGGCGACAGCCCCTTCGTTGCCGGCGCACCAAATCGCCCGCATGGTGGCAGCGTCGGGCCGAGGGGCAGGCCTGGCGGATTCGCTCCGACTGTCGGATACTTGAGCCCAGCGCCTTCGAGCCCCGGGCAAGTCGCCGTCGTGCCCGATCTGGAAGTACGGACCGGGTTCCGGGACATTCTTGAGCTGGGAAACGTCTTCTACAACCCCAGGCCCAGGCCCAGGCCCCGGTCCAGCCCACGCTCGGCCGTTCGCTGTTGCGCCTCCAGCAGCATCCCTGCCTGGTCGAGGATGTCGGCCCACGAGCGCGCCTCGACACCGACCGGACTGACGCTCGCACCTCCGTCGACCTCGGCGGCCATGGCCACCAGGGCCGGACCGTTGCGGAGTTGGCCGGCGAGGGCGTCCCATTCGGGATCGGGCACCCACCGCTCGGCCTGACGCAGCCCGATGGCACCTATCACGCCTCCGACGCTCTCATGGCCGTACGCCTCGGGATGGCGATCCCGGTAGGACTCGACCCGGGTGGCCAGCCCGCACCATGCCTGGCGTCCAGCCGTGTCACCGGGTAGCTCACCCAGCACGGCGACCAGGTGGGCGGGGACGATCGCCTCGTCGGAGAGGGCGGCCACGCGTCCAGGCCGAGTGTCATCGAGGGCGGCGTCGAGTTCCGCCAGCGCCTCGCTCAGCTCGGTCCGCTGTGGCTCGGTGGTAGCCAGCGCCTCGGCTCGCCGGCGTTCGTTCGACACTTCAGCGCCGAGACGCAGCCGTGCGGTCTGCTCGGACCGGGCGGCGGTGGCCACGGCCTCCTCGGCCTGCTCCAGCGCCCGCTGGGCCCGCTCCACCGCTTGTGTGTCCCGCCGGCCCCAGTGGCGCTCGGAGGCCACCGCCAGGCCATGGCGGCGGTCCTCAAGCCCGTAGCGGGTGGCACGCAGGCGCTGCTCCCGGTCCCCCAGCCGGCGCCTGGCCTCGACGACGGCGGCGCTGCGGTCGGGGGGCAGGGCGGCCCGGTAGGCGTCGAGGTCGGCGGCGTAGGTGGCCCGGGCGGCCCGGAGGCGCTCGATGCCGAACGCCAGCGGGTCGTCCTGGCGCACCGCCGCCAGCGTGGCGGTGCTCCAGTGGCGGCCCAGCTCGGCGTCGATGGCGGCGACCCGGGTCACCCGCCAGGCGTTGTCGGCCTCGAAGCGGGCCCGCATGGCCTCGGCCGCCTCCAGATCGGCCACCCGCTGCTCGCTCACCCGCCGGTTGGCGCGGGCCGCTCCCAGCCGGTCCCGGGCCCGGGCAAGGGTGTGGTCGGCGTCGCTGCGCTCCAGGCGGGACGAGCGGCGCAGGCCAGTCAGAGGGCCGAAGGCGGCGAGGCGGGCCGAGGCCCGCGCCAGCTCCTCGTTCGCTCTGGTGAGGATGCGTACGTCCCGCTCTGCTCTTGCTCGTTCCTGGTCGAGCGACCTCCCCGGGTCGGGCGGTGCGCCGGCCAGGACACCGACGTGCTCGTCGCGTTCGGCCACCAGTCGGGCGTGGACGATCCACGGGTCGTCGGCGGCGGCGAAGGTGGTCACCGGCTCCCGGCTCAAGCCGGCCAGCACCACCTCGGTGGCGCTGCGGTCGTCGGCGGCCAGCCCGCCGTGGTCGACCACGGCCAGGGGCCGGGTGTTCCAGGTGTGGGTGGGTGCCCGTCCCCTGCTCTGGCCGGTGTAGCCCACCAGGGCGTCGAGCGACGCTGTCCCGAGCAGGTGCACCGCCTCCCAGGTGCCGCCCTGAGCCCCCTCCACCGTGCGGCACCAGGCATGGGACAGATTCGGGTTCCCGTCGCCCCGCCGCCCGGCCACGAACGTCCTGGCCAGCGCCACCTCCCCATGGTCGTCGAAGGTGACGCGGAGACCGTTGGCGTTCACCGCCACCACCGTGCCGGTTGAGCCGTTGTGCAGGCCGTCGGCGCCCGGCTTGGCGTGCAGTAGGACACGGTCGCCTGAGGCGTAGGAGCGCTCGGCCCCGGTGCCCCAGCCCGGCCCGGCGAGCGAGTCGCCGCCGATGTGGCGGGCGGCGACCAGACGGGCCCGGATGCGGTCGGCCAGATCCTCGCAGTCGGCGTGGCTGATGGCGACGGCGGCCACCGTCTCGGGCCCGTGAGCGGCGATGTCGGCCACCACCGCTTCGGCCATGGCCTCCCGGGTGATCAGCGGCGTGGCCTCCTCGTGCTCCCAGCCCGCCTCGGTGCGCATGGCCTGGCTGGCTCCGGCGTGGCCGGCCCGGAGCTCGGCCAGCGCCAGCCGGTCGACCGCGTCGCGCTGGCGGCGGTTGACCACCAGGGCGGGGGCGGGGATAGACCCCTGCTCCCCCAGGCGGGCCACCTCGGCGGCCAGGCCGCCCGCCCCCACCGCCTGGGACTGCCTCGGGTCACCCAGGCACCACAGCTGCGCCCCCGGCGTGTTCACCACCGCGGCCAGTACGACGGCGCCATCCCGGGTCGCAACCTGGGAGATCTCGTCGACGATCACGACGGTGCCGGGGGCCAGGGGACCGCGTTCGAGGTCCAGGCGCAGGCGGGCGATGGTGGTGGCGGAGATGCCCACCGAGCGCAGGCCGCCGGCGGCCTGGTTGGTGGTGGCAACCCCGAGCACCGGTCGCCCGGCAGCGGTGGCGGCGGCCGCCCCCGCGTGCACGGCGGTGGTCTTGCCGTACCCGCCCGGCGAGATCAGGGTACGCAGGGCAGGGCCGGGGCCGCACAGAGCCCGCACGGCGGCGGACTGGTCGGGGCCCAGGCGTCCTTCGGCGGCCAGGGCGTCTTCCACCAGGTCGGGAGCGACGGCCGGCGCCGGGGTGTCGACCAGGGTGGCCAGGTGGTCGAGGACGGTGTTCTCGAGCCGGCGGTGGGCGACGGTCGACCACTGCGGAGGACGACGGCGGGCTTCGTTGGTGTCGGGCACCAGGCGCACGACGTGGTCGGAGGCCAGGAAGTCCTCGGCCAGGGTCAGGATCTCCTCGGTGGTGAGCCGGCCGGCCGAGGCGGCGCAGATGCGCTCCACCACCTTGGCCTCGGTGAACCGTGCCTCGGTTGCGCACAGGCCGGTGTCGGGATCGAGCAGGCTTGCCACCACCTGGTCGGCACCCAGGCGGATGGAACGGGTGCGCCGTCCCACCACCGCAGCCTCCACCATCTCCGGTCCCTCGAGGCCCACGGCCCTGCCCTCGGACTCCCAGCGCTCGGCCAGGAGCGCGGGGGTGAGGGCGTGGTCCTTGCGGGGACGGGTGGCGAGGGAGGCGGCGTCGTCGGCCCGCATGCGCGCCGCGGGGCTGTCCCAGGTCGCTCCCGACGCCTCCAGCTCGGCCTCGATGGCGACGGTGCGCTTGGAGAAGGCCCGGAGCACCTCGGCGCTGTAGCCCACCATCTCCCGACAGCCATTGCGCTCGGGTCCCCACTCGACGCCCAGCTCCATGCTCAACAGGCGCTGGAGCTCGGCCTGGTAGACCGACCCCGCCGCCTTGGCCCAGTCGTGGAGCGGATTGGCGTCGAAGGCGACGTGGGAGCCGTCGAGGCGGCGGACGACGTTGGCGATGAGGCAGTGGCTGTGCAGTTGGGGGTCGCCCTCCCGGGAGGTCCGGTGGGCGAAGGTGGCCACCGCGAAGCCGGTCGTCACGACCCGGCGGCGCACGCCCTTGGTCTGCTGGCGGGCGACGGCCGCCTTGTCCTCCAGGAACGACAGGGCGGTGGCCACCGCCTCGGTGTGGCAGCGGGTGACCACGGTGGCCGTGTGGTCGCTGCCGAGCGCCCACAGGACCGACACGCCCTTGGCGGGCGAGAAGGTGGCGTCGAAGGCGTTGACCTTGCGGGTGGGACGGCCGGCCAGCAGGTCGCCGCCGGTGCCGGGATGCAGACCCTGAACCACCGAGCGCAGGTCGTCGGCGTCGACCACGCCCACCAGGCCGAGGTCGGCGGCGAAGCGCCCGGCCCACACGCCCGGTGCCTCGCCCACGCCGGCGTAGTACTCGTCGAGGCCGAGGGCCACCGACGAGATCAGGTACTCGGGGTCGAGCAGCGCTGTGAGCGTCAGCATGGCGTTGACACCACCGACTCGGCCGCCTCCTCGAAGAGGTGGCAAGTGTCTGTGGGGGTGGGGGTTGTTGCTTCGGGAAGTGGGTTGAGGGGGGTCATGGGGAGGTGGCTTCAGTTGGAGCCGGTGCTGGGACGGTTGTTGTCGGACGCGCTGAGGGCGCTGGTGGCGTCGTCGGCATGTAGGAGGGTGAGCTGGGCGGCGCCGGGCTTCGCGCGACGACGGGACGTCGGCCGTCGTCGAAGCTGCGGCGTGGGCCCGACGACGGCCTGGTGAGGCTCGGTCAGCTCTGGCTCCGGTCCGCCGGCGGGACCAGCCGTCACCGCCGCCGCTGGCGACGGGGCGTGGAGCTCACCGCCGACCATCGCCTCAAGGCGCCACAGCGGCACCCGTAGGACGTCGCCGAGGTCGATCACCGGCAGTCCTGACAGCCCGCCCGTCGCCCGCCACTCCCTGGCCATGGCATAGGCCTTGGTGCGACCGACGCGCAGGAGCTCGGCCGCCTCCTCCACCGTCAGCAGATCCGGAAGTGAACTTTCTTGTCGCATAAGCAACGGATCGGTAGGGTACCACGATCAACAACGATCTGGTAGGTGAATCTTGCCGATCGTTGAGCTAGCGTTGTGGCCATGACGCGCAAGTTCGGCATACGGCGACAGATGCTGCCCAATCAGGTGGTGGCCTACAACGTGGCCAAGGCCCGGGCGCTGCGGGGCTGGACCCAAGAGCAGGCGGCCGAGGCGCTGGCACCCCATCTCGGGGCCAAGCTGTCCGGGGCCAGCTTCTCGGCCCTGGAGCGCTCGGCGTGGACGGCGAACCGCATCAAGCAGTTCTCGGCCGACGACCTGTTGGCGCTGTCGCGTGGCTTCGACCTGCCCATCGGCTACTTCTTCACCCCGCCGCCGCCGGCCGATGACATCGGCCTCTACGTGCCCGGCGCACCCATGGCCGGCATCGACCCCATCGTGCTGCTCGACGCCGTGCTGGGCACGCCCGACAACCTGGAGCACTGGGAGAAGGAGCTGCTTGCCTACTCGGCCAGCTTCGCCCCGATGCCAAAGTCGAAGAAGGAGAAGCCGAGCGTGTCGCCGTCCGACCTGGCCGAGCGGATCGCCCCTCAGGTGGGCCTGCGGGCACGGGCGCTCGTTCGTCGCCTCTTCGGTGATGTGTCCGGTGCCGGCGAGGTCCTCGAACGCCTAGCCGAGCTGCTCAGGGCGCTGGACGAGGAGGCAGGCGACGACACCGAGGACCAGCCGGCACGAGGCGGCACGACGGACGGGGCGACATCGGGGGAGCGGTCAGCTGGCGGTCGCCGGGCCCCTTCGAGGAACCGCAGGGCGAAGCCGCAGACGTAGTCCTTCGGTCGCCATGCGATTTAGCTCACGGCCGCCTGTCGACGGCCTTGCAGCTTCGGGTGGCTCCATGCAGGGCCTGGCAGCATCCGCAGGCGAAGTTCCCCGGCCTCGCTACGGCTCAGCACCTCTGCGAGAGCGGGTTCGATTTCGTCGTCACCGACGACGAGGTAGTCGCCAGTACGAGGGTCGAGGGGGACGCGCGCGTGCCGGAGATGTGCATAGATCACGCCAGGTTCGTACTCCTGGTGATCGTCCACCCACAGCTCCACGATCAGCCGCTCCATGGGCAACAGCGTACCGCTCCCGGCGTTCCATCTCTCACGGCCTCACACCGGTTCGTAGCCAGGATTCGCCATCGCCGGGCCAAAACAGAGTCGCACCTGCTCGAAGGTTCGCACCGTGGCGTCCGGCATCACGATCGAGAAGTGATACCGATTGGCGAACGTCGCCATGACCTCGAAGCCCGCTTCCCGGAGCCGCCCGACCAATGCCGTGCGAAGAACCCGTCGGCGGACGAGCGGCGTGCGACCGGCGAGTTCGCCGATGTCGTTCCCCGCAGGGTCGGCAAACACTGACATGCCGAAGAAGCCATGCGCGTCCCAGCAGTCACCCACCGTCCGCTCCAGCACAGCGTCATCAAGACTGTGCTCCCCGCCACGGATGACCACCACAACGTTGTCGGGTGGCGGTTCAGCGCGCAGGATGTTCGAAGGCGGGATCAGCATGGTCGCCCGCCCGGACAATCGGACCCGTCAGTCATGTCTCACGAGAAGCGAAGCCACCGCAGTCGCCAAGGCGCGGTCAACCTCCTCGACGTTGCCTGTGTAGTGCTTTGCCGCGACCGAGGGGTCGTGACCTGCCCGCATTGCCACTTGCACGGGCGAGAAACCGAGATTCTGGCCGTAGGTCTCCATGAACTTCCGCAGGTAGTGGAAGTCCAGGTGGTCGAGACCCACACGCGAACGCAACCTGCTGAAGAAGAGCGTGATGCTCCCGGGCCTCCAGGGTTCGCCTCCGTCGATGGCGTCCGAGAACACGTAGGCGTCCGGCTGCAGCTCGATGCCCGCCGCACCCGCGCGCTGACGCATGAAGTCGATCTGCGCCCGCAGTATTCCCAGGGTCAGCTCGTCCAGCGCCACTCGGCGCTCACGACGGTTCTTCGTCGGGATCTCGGACAGCGGCCGACGCGGTAGCTCGAGGATGCTCCAGGCGACGGTCGCCGAGCCCTTCTCCCAGTCGATGTCTCGGGCGAGCCGCAGAGCGCACAGCTCGGCGCGGCGTAGGCCGGTCGTCGCGCAGACGAAGATGGCGCGTGCCTTTTCCGGCCGCTTCGTTCGCTCGGCCTCCTCAATCAGGCGGATGACCTCGGTGGGGGTCGGCACCACCGGTGATCGGTTGGGGATCGACGGCGGGTCGGCCCATTGCGCCGGGTTCGAGTCGCGCCATCCCCACCGGCACGCCTGGGTGAACATCGACGATAGGCAGGCATGGATCTGGTACACGCTCGCCGGGGCGAGGCCGCGTGCCTGGTGGGCGCCGTAGAGGTCGGTGAGCATCTTGGTGGACACCTTGGGGACCGGCTTCGACCCGAGGGTCGCCCGGATGTTGTGCTCGTAGGTCTTCCTGTAGCCATGGATCGTGTTGGGCGAGCGACCCTTGCGCTGCAGTTCGATGATCCAGTCCTGGAAGAGGTGCTCGACGGTGGCGCCCGTCCCGGTGTGCCGGCCCTTGTCCACGTCGACCAGGAGGGCGGCGCGAGCCTTCTTCGCATCGGCCAGATTGCCGCGGAAGATCCGGCTCGCCTGCCGGCGCTTGCCCGTGACCGGATCGCGACCCGCTTCAACGATGAGCTCCCAGACACCCGGTGAGCGCTCTCTCATGCCGGGTGCTGTCCGCAGGGACCGTGCCATGCCGGCAGATCCTAGAGCCAAACGTTGGATGGATGTTGGATGGAGGGGAGATCGGCGCTGCGGGGAGCACAGCGAAACCAACGTTTCCGCTGGTCAGACTGGTGGGCCCGGCTGGGATCGAACCAGCGACCGAGGGATTATGAGTCCCCTGCTCTGACCACTGAGCTACGAGCCCTGGACCGGCAGGCTACCTACCAGGGCGGTAGCGGAGCCGGCCGGCGCACCTCGCTGCGCAGCCACAGGGCTATGCCTAACAGGACGAAGGCGATCAGCCCGGCCGCCACCGAAGCAAGTGCACCGACCTCGACGCGCGCCGAGGCCTCGATGCCGAGCTCCATGGTGTCATTGCCCGCGATGACTTCGTCGGCGGTGAAGGGAAGCTCTGCCCCGAAGCCAGGGTCGCCTTCGCCGAGCTCGGTGTCGTCGACCCGAACGGCCGGCGCTGCGATCGCAGCACCGGATTGCCTGGCTGCGGTCTTCGCCACCCGGACGGGGGTGCTCGGCGGAATGGGCGGCGGCTTGTAGGTCGTGGTGCGACGGGGGGCCACTGTCGTCGGGAGCAGGACGATGCTGGAACTCGGCGTCTCGGGCGCGGGCAGGAGCTTCTCCGTGGGGACGAGATTCGGCAGAAGGGTCGACGTGGTGGTGGATGGGTCCGTTGGCTCCAGCGTGAGGGGCGGTAGCTCCGGCAGCTGCGCCTCGACGGGCGCCCCGAGCATGGCCGCGCCGACGACCACCACGACGGCTGCGCCGCCGAGTCTGCGGACCACCCAGACCACTCCCTTGCCTCTGCGTGCAAGGACTACATCGTGACGTCTCATCGGCACTGAGCCCGAATCGTAGGCAACTTTCCTCTTCCTCCCAAACGGACGTGTCGGATGCGCAGCAGCAACGACACTGCATCGCACTCGACGTCGAGCACCTCGATCAAGTCATCCACCGCGTCGGCCAGCACGGACACGCGGGCACCACCGGCGAAACGTCGACCGGCGCCTCGATGGGCACGCCTTGACGACCGCGTCGACCGTCGGCTGGACGGTCACCGGTCGTCACCGACAGGGAACTGGAGAGGGTCGCCGAGCGTGGCCGGGTCGACCGCGACGGTTGCCCGCGCCAGTGATCCCGGGTCGCGCGTGGCGACCCCGGAAGAGAACGGCAACGTCGCCCGCAGGGCCCGCTGGAGCCACGCCACCGCCAGCGGTGCGTGCCTGGGCTCGACCGACGGGTCGACCGGCACCCGTGACAGCAGCTGGACGGCCGCCCGCCGCACCCGCTCGGGGTCCGGCTGCACGCCGGCCGCCTTGGCCCGGTGCACAAGGTGGGAGGCCACCACCGCCAGTTCCTCCGCTCCCCTCGCCACCGACGCATGCACGGCAGGGGCGGCGGTGATCACCAACCACATCGGCGTCCGCTTGGCCAGGAAGCGCAGCGGACCGACCCGGCGGACCACCCTGGCGGCCAGCGCAGCCCCGGTCGCCCCGCCTAGCAGCGGCGAGCGGGGCTGCTCCTCGAGAGCGTCCACCAAGTCGGGCCGCTCTGCCACCGGCCGGGGGTGGCTCACCGCCCTGGTCGTGATTCGGCGCGCCAATGCCCTGCCCGGCGCTTCCAGCACATCCCCGGCGGTGGACAGCGACACCGTCCCCGCCTTCGCCGCTGCCCCGATCGCCGCGCGCACTATGGCCCGGATGGCGGCGGCAACACCATCGTCGTCAGCTGCCTCCTCGGCGACCGACGCCTCGGCGATCTCGGCCGCGTCGACGCGAGCGGGCAGCTCGGGCTCCGGGTGCGCCACGTTCATGCCGGATGACGTACCCAGCAACGGCCTGAACACACCACCCGCCATCGGGCAGAGGCCAGAGTCGCATCAGTCCGCTGCCACCCGGGCGCCGGCCTGGTCGCCGCGCAGTCGCTTCACGTCACGCAGTTGCGCTCGGAGCCACTTGCCGATGTCGTTCTCGCAGATGACGGCCGCGCAGGCTGCCAGGCGCTCACGCCGCTCGCTCCGCTCCATCGTGAGAGCGCGTTGGAGGACCTCGGCCTGCTGGAGGATGTCGAACGGGTGCAGGGTGATTGCGAACCGGCCCAGCTCCTCGTGGGCGCCCGTGTGTTCTCCGACAACGCCAGCACGCCGTCGTTCTCATTGACCAGCACCGCTTCCTTGATCACCAGGTTCATGCCGTCGAAGATGGCATTCACGACGAGGACGTCGAAGAGCTTGTAGGCGGCGACGGCCTGGTCCATGTCGTCCTCGAGCCGCAGGTCGATGGGCTGCCAGTCGGACGTGCCGTGCTTGAGGTTGACGTCGGCCACCACCCGCTTGATCCGCTCGACGTACTCGACGTACGCGTCCACGTCCTGACGGCTGGGTTGGATGAGGGCAAGGAAGGTGACCCGCTCGATCAGCTCCGGGTGCTCGTCGAGCAGAAGTCGAAGGCGCGGAAGCCGCGCACGATGTTCTTGCTGAGGTCGGCCCGGTCGACCCGCAGGATGAGGTGGTCGCGCCGGCGTTCGCCGAGGCGGCGCTCGTGCTCATGCACGGCCGGTGACGCCGCCATGGCCTCGAAAGCGGCCGCGTCGACGGAGATGGGGTACCAGCGGGCCCGCACCGTTCGGCCGTCGACGCCAACCGTGAGCTGCTCGAGGTCGACGTGCAGCCCGAGGAGCTCCTGGCAGCCCAGCAGGAAGTTGCGGGCGTAGCGCTCGGCGTGGAAAGGCGACCACGTCGTTGCCGAGGACGCCCCGCAGGACGGCCTCGCGCATCGACGGCGGTAGCACGCGCCAGGCGTCCGGCTGGGGCCACGGGATGTGCACGAAGTGGTGGAGGAAGGCGCCGGGGCAGCGGGCCCGCACCAGTTCCGGTACCAGGTAGAAGTGGTAGTCCTGCACCATCACCGTCGCGTGCCCGCCGCAGGCCTCGACCTCCTCGATGACGGCGTCGGCGAAGGCCTGGTTCACAGGCACGTAGCCGTCGGTGAATGCGTCGGTCTCCAAGTCGATGATGTCGGGTGCGGTGCTCATGCCCCAGAGGTAGTGCTGGATGAACCACAGCAGTGGGTTCGAGATGACGTTTAGAACTTGTGTTTCTGGTCCTCGTCGAGGTCCACCATGCGCACCTTCAGGCCGGCGCTCACCCCGCCGTCGTCGCCGTCGTCCCCCGGCTCGAACGCGTTGCCGCCCCGCTCCTTGGAGACGAGGGCGTCTTCATCGGTGAGCGCTCCGCACACCCACACCACGTCGTCCAAGCGGCCGGCCAGGCCCGACAGGGCGGTGACCAGCCCACCGCCGCCTTGCTTGGTGGTGCGGAGACCTTCGCTGCGGCCGTACTCCACCGGCCCGCGGTTCGACACGAGGATGACGGGGATGGCGCGCTCGTCGTCGTCCACCGTCTCCTCGGCCATGGCGGGTGCACGCTACCGGGGGTGGAGGGATGCTCCAGACAGGTGGTGCAGGGCGATGGCGGCGGCTGTCGCCACGTTGAGCGAGTCGACCGCCTTGGCCATGGGGATCCGCACTCGCCGGTCGGATGCCGCCAGCGCCGCCTCGGAGAGTCCGGGACCCTCAGCGCCCACGAGGAGCGCCTGGTGCGGCCGCGGCTCGATGTGGTGGAGGGCGACGGCCTCGGCCGCAGGGGTGAGGGCGAGCACCTCGAATCCCCGTCGTCGTAGGTCGGCGAGCGCGCCCGGCCAGGGTGACGCCATGGCGAACGGGACGTGGAGGACCTGGCCCATCGAGACGCGGACCGAGCGCCGATAGAGCGGGTCGGCTGACGTGGCATCGAGCAGCACGCCGCCCACCCCGAACGCAGCGGCATTGCGGAACAGGGCGCCCAGGTTCTCGTGGTCGTTGATCCCCTCGGTGACCACCAGCAACCGTGCGGCATCGGCCACCGCGCCGGCGTCGGGCAGCGGCTCACGGTGGGCGGACGCGATGGCGCCGCGGTGGAGGGGGAAGCCGGACACCAGGTTCACCACCTCCTGCGGCGCCACGTAGACCGGAGCGTCGACTCCGTCGAGGTCGGGCTCGAGGGCCGCGAGCCGCTGCGGTGTGAGCAGCAATGAGCGGACGCGGTAACGCGACCGGAGCAACTGGCGCACCACGCCCACGCCCTCGGCGATGAAGAAGGCTCCGTCGGCGTCGCCCGCCTGCTCCCGGCGCCGACGCAGGTCGGGGTCGGTCAGCCCGATGTAGTCCGACACCCGGTCGTCAGCCGGGTCCTCTATGGGGATCACGTGCGCCACCGCAGGATTGTGACCGCGATGGCGGCGGAACATCGTCACCGAGTGGCCGGAGACGGACAGGACCCCCGCCGTCACCAGACGACGTTCCTATGCAGTCGCCGAGGCGGTCGGATCAGAGTGCATCGCTGCGGGTATGGTTGGCCGCATGGGCGACTTCCTTTCCGATATCGAGACGCTGCGGCGCAACGCCCGGGAGCACATCGACCGCGGCCCGATCACCGATGCCTACGGCGCTGATCTCGAGCGGGTCATCGAGGTGCTCAACGAGGCGCTGGCCACGGAGCTCGTCTGCGTGCTGCGCTACAAGCGCCATTTCTACATGGCCGAGGGCCTCAACTCCGGTCCGGTCGCCCAAGAGTTCCTCCAGCACGCCAACGAGGAGCAGGGCCACGCCGACCGTATCGCCTCTCGGATCGTCCAACTCCAGGGGGCGCCCGACTTCAATCCGGCCACGCTCGTCGCCCGCAGCCACGCAGAGTACGCCCCGGGCACCGATCTGGTCGACATGATCACCGAAGATCTGGTGGCCGAGCGAGTGGCCATCGCCTCCTATCAGGAGATCATCCGCTGGCTGGGCACGACCGACACCACCACCCGGCGCATGCTGGAGGACATTCTGGGCGTGGAGGAGGAGCACGCCGATGACCTGCTGAACCTGCTCAAAGAGCTCGGCCAACCAACCTGAGCGGGAAATCTGCGCTGCGACTGGCCGCCAGCGGCCCGTGGGTAGGCGTGGACCTTCCACAGTCTCCGCCACGTGTTCGCCACCTGGGGGCTCCCGCGACGCCCGGATCCCGTCGAGACCTCCCGGCTCTTGGAACACCACAACACCAGGGTGACGAAGGACATCTACGTCCACATCCGCAACGACATGTTCGACTGCTTCTACGACGCAACCGCCTGACGCTCGTGGAGCCACGATATGGAGCGCAGTTATCGAGCGATAGTCGACCGCACTGCGCCGGATATCGTGCTCCCCGAAAGCGCACTTGGGATGTCGACATCAGCTGACGTGCAGTCATGCTCATCGCCGTTAGCGTTGGTTCCGGCGCTCAGTGTCGGCGGCTGAAATGGGGGGCGAGGATGAGTCGGTCGCATGTGGTTCTTGTTGTGCTGGCGCTGTCCTGGGGGGCTTGGCTCCTCGCCGGGTTGGGCCGATGTCAGCGGCCGAGACAAGGCGACGCTTCAGCACACCCGCCAGCGCAGCGGTCGATACCACTCAATCAAGCAGGCTAAAGCGGCGGGTTGTAATGGCACACCGTGATGCGCAGACCGGTCTCGGCGGCGAAGTCGTGCACACGCTCGGCCCTCGGGGCTCCACTCGCTGCCGCCGCCGTTGAAGGATCGTCTGATTGTCGTCGAAGCGGCGAGAGCAGCCGTCGACGCGCACGCGGATCTTCGCCAACAGGACCCCAGCGTGCATGTCGAGACTCTGGCCGACGCGGCGGTTGCACTCCCGTGGGACGGGTTGCGGCGTTTCTGAGGCCTCGAGCCAGTCGCTGCTTCAGCCTGCGACGAGGGTGCACTCCGCTTCTGCTGGGTAGAGTCGAAACATGGCAAACCTCACAGTTCTGTACACCAAGCCCGAAACCGATGCCGAGGACTTCCTCTCCGAGTACAAGTCAGACCACCTGCCCATCGCCGCCACGTTCCCAAAGATGACGTCGCACAGCACGACGGTGTTCAGCGGCACCCCCCGAGGCACCGAGGCTCCGTACTACGTGATGTTCGTTGGTACGTGGGACTCACGGGAGGACATGCAGGCGGCGATGAGCGATCCCAGCATCATGGAGGCAAGCAAGCACGCCATGGGCATGATCCAGAAGTACGGCAACAAGGCCGAGATGTTGATCGGCGACGAGGCCTGACACGCCGCCGGCGCCGGATGCGAGGACGGTCCCCCGGCAGCGGGGTTCGGGGGACCGTGGGCCGATCGTCTCCACTACCGCGTCGAACAACGAATCGAGCGGACAGCGGCGGGATCCGCCAGCCCTAACAGAAACCGTTGCCCCCGACTGCCGCTCCTGATCCACCCGAACGCCCGTCAGGCCGTTGCCCGAAACCGCAACGCGCGGGACTCCCACATCAGGAAGGAATCCTCGCCGTTGCCACTCACCTGCCGTGAGGTGTGTCTGACTCTTCGCGACAGATCGGGCTGTGATTCAGACCGCAGGGAGCGGTTCTGGCGGGGGTGGTGGTGTTCATGATGGCAGCCCGTCTGCGCGTTCGGCGCGATGCGCGGTGCGGCGGGCGTGGTCAGCGGCGGTGAGGCCGTCACGGCGGGCTTGGCGGATGGCGACACCGCGGCCTTCGTGCTCGTCGTTGGGGGTGACGTAGCCGATCGACTCGTGGCGGTGCTTCTCTGGGGGTCCCCCTGCGTCGTGAGGGCGAACCCACCGCGTTTGCGCTGGTAGAGGTGGTCGCCGGCTCGTGGGGACGAGTGCAACACCTGTGGTGCACGTGACGCCAGTCCGGATCAGGAGGGTCGCGGCGCGTTGAGACGGGTCATGAGCTCGCGGTTCGCCAGCCGGGCCGCCGTCAGCTCCTCAGCGCGCTCGTCGAGCTGGATTCGCAGGTCGGCAACCTCGGCTTCGAGAGAGGCGATCCGCTGGTTCAGCTGGTCGATGTCGTCGGGCGCTCCGAGTCCCGAGTCCTGCTATGCCCGTTCACCCAACAGCTCCGACAGCCGACGTTCGAGCTGATGCACACGAGCAGCGAGACGGGCGGCCCGATGCTGGCTCGCGTGGAGGTCGGACTCCAGCGACGCCCTGGTGACGACGAACGAGGCGCCCGGCGAGGCCGGCGGTTGGGTCTCGAGCTCGTGCAGCTTCTCGAGCAGGTCGTGGTGGCGGTAGAGGAAGGTCCGGTCGACACCAGCGCGCCGGGCGATGCCGCTCACGCTGATCTCGGCCCCGCCGGCGGCGGCTTCGGCGAGAGCCACGAGGACGCGCTGGCGACGCCGATCAGTGTCGGCTCGGCGACCCTCGGCCAGGGCGGCGACGCACCCGTTGACCGTGCTCACCGCCGGGCCGGGCGCAGGTCGACGGGGACTCGTCGGACCTGAGCCATCCCGAGGGTGACCGCGCGGTGGCGGCGGACAACCTCGACCGCCTCCTCGATGCCGGCGCGCTCATCGGCGGTGAGGTCCTCGTTCCCGGCTTTGACCCGAGCGATCAGGCCTCGGATGCGGGCGATCTCCTCCTCGGAGTGTCGCTCCGGCGACGGGCAAGGAGCGCCGCCGCTGGCACCCCGCAGGCACCCGCAAGGCCGATGCCGACAAGCTCGTCACCGAACTGGTCAAGCGACACAACGACGGCGACTACCGGGCGCCGGACAAGACGACGTTCGGCGCCTACCTGACCGATCGCTGGCTACCGGCGCAGCGCAGCCAGCTCAAGGCCAGCACGTTCCACTCGTACCGTCGAACGATCGAACTGCACGTCGTGCCGTCGCTCGGCAACGTGGCCCTCGCGCGGCTCGCGCCCGAGGACCTCGACCGCCTCTACGGCCGGCTCCTCGCGTCAGGGCGGCGCAACGCCAGCGGCGACGGGCCCGGCCTCAGCCCGGCCAGCGTGCGCTACGTGCACCGCATCGTGCGCAAGGCACTCGGCGACGCCGTCCGCAAGGGCACCCTCGTCCGCAACCCGGCAAGCCTTGCCGACCAGCCGAAGCGGTCCACCTCGATCAAGCGGGAGCGGGAGATGCACGTGTGGACCGCCGCGCAGCTCCAGTCGTTCCTCGCCTCGCTGGGCGGGGAACGACTCTCCACGGCGTTCGTACTGGCAGCGCACACCGGGATGCGCCGGGGCGAGGTCGCCGGCCTGCGCTGGGCCGACATCGATCTCGCCGCCAAGCTCATCCACGTCCGCCAGGCCGCCACCGTCATCAACTACGAACTGCACATCGCCGACGTGAAGACGAGCAACGGGCGCCGCACCATCGACATCAACGACGACGTCGTCCGGGCGTTGCAGACGTGGCGGCGGAAGCAGGCCGAGGAGCGCCTCTTCGTCGGGCCCGCCTACCAGGACGGCGATCTCGTGGTCGCAAGGCCCGACGGTCGGCCGACGCACCCTGAGATCCTGAGCCGGACATTCGAACGCCTCATTGTCCGGAACGGCCTTCCGAGAATCCGTCTCCATGATCTCAGGCATACGCACGCCTCGTTGCTCCTGAAGGCCGGCGTGCCGATCAAGGTGGTGAGTGAGCGCCTCGGCCACGCCACGGCCAGCTTCACGCTCGACGTCTACGGATGGGTAATGCCGGGCATGCAGGCGGAGGCCGCTGCCGTCTTCTCCCGTCTCGTCTCGGACGCCGTGGGCGACGATCCCCAGCAGGTGCGAGCGCAGGAGCGTCGATAGCCGCCGGAGTGGGTTTGTCGCTCGATCAGGCGACCTGGACAGCATCCTTGAGACGAGCGGGGACCTTCTCAGGGAAGGAGACGACCAGGTGCCGGTCGAGCGCGATGGCGACGCGGGCGAGGGTATCGAGACGGTTCTTGGCGCCACCGCCCTCTTCGAGCCGGGAGATGACCGACTGGGTCGTGCGCATCCGCTCGGCGAGGGTCCGCTGGCTGAGGCCCGCCGCGGTGCGGAGGTCGTAGATGAGCTGGCCGAGCGCCAAATCCTGCTCGATGCCGACGCGCACCTCTGGCGTCGGCTCGCCCCGGCGCTTCTTGATGTCTTCCCAGCGGGAGTAATTGGCCATGGGTTCTCTCTCCTTCAGGGGTAGAGGCGGGCGCACGCCTCAGCGGCTTTTCGTGCTCGGGCCATCTCGGTACGTTCGTTCTGGCGCTGCTTGCGGAACGTGGTCAGCAGCACGATGCGGCCATCCGATGTGAATCGGTAGGTGATCGTCGAGCGGTTGGGCCGAGCGTGAAGCGCAGCTCGAACAACCCGTCGCCGAGGCTCTTGGACATTGGCATCCGAGCGGCGGGACCAAGACCGGCGAGCCGGTCGATCACGACCAGGGTCCTTTGCCAGCCGGGTTCCTTGAGGCTGAACATCCATGTGACCACCTCGTCGTGCAGCTCAACGTTGGCCACAAGTGCCATCATCGCACTCCTACGATCATCGCACAAGAGCGATCATTGGGAAGGCGACGTGTCTTGGACCGCCGCCCCCGCGAGGCCGACCGGGTGCACCATCGGTTCGAGCGGCAAGAGCTACGAGGGCGGTGCCGCTGAAGGGCGCATCGTGACGCCTGCTACCGGCCGGTGTCGGCTGGTCCGGTAGAAGATCCGGTAGAAGTGGTGCCTCCGAATCGTGGACTCCGCTGGGGTTTGGCCGTCTGACCTGCACGTATCTAGCGCGCTCGGCGGGATTCGAACCCACAACCTTCTGATCCGTAGGGAGCGGGTACGCACCGACGAGGCAGCAGGTACGAAGGTCGTGACCAGCAAGTTTGCGAGCGTTCCCCCAACTTGAGCGGCTGATTCCCCGAAGAATCCCCGAACGACCTCGTTGCGTTTTCGGCTCCGCCGACGCGCATGTCTATAAGTGTGAGCACCCAGCAGGAGGGCAATCAGAACCGCGACGTCTTGGAGTTCGACCTCGGGGTGCGGGTCTACCCGCCCGCCCGTGACGGCGGCTACTGGCGGATCCGGTGGGAGGAAAGCCACCGGGGCCGCGACACGACCGCCCGAGACAGGACGTCCGCAGTGGCCAAGGCGTCGGAGATCGTCGAGCGTCTGGCTCGGTGCGCGCCGACCGCGCTCGCAAGAGCACATGGCG